>JBAXBG010000022.1:0-26607 GCA_037142115.1 Verrucomicrobiota bacterium
GTTAGTCACGTTCATGAGCGCCGCATCTGAGCCGACAGGCGGTCAGCGCACCCACTTCAAGGTGGACTCTACCGCCCGCCAAGTGAGCGCCACCCGGGTTAGGACACTCTAGATTTCCGGCCCGCCGGCACCTCCCTGGAAAAAGATCCACTCGGCATTGATTCCGGCGGCAAACCCTGCATCATGCGCCACGTTCCCCACAGCGCATGCTCTCCCTGCTCAAAATCCGCAATCTGGCCCTGGTCGATGAACTCGTCTGGGAACTCGGCCCGGGCCTGATCGGTGTCACCGGCGAAACCGGTGCCGGCAAGTCGATCATCGTGGGTGCCCTCAAGCTGGTGCTGGGCGAGCGCGCCGACAAGTCGCTGATCCGCACCGGCGAAGACGCCTGCTCGGTGGAAGCCGTGTTCGAGCTGCGCGACCCGGGCGAAATCAACGCCATCCTCGAAGACGGCGGCCTGCAACCCTGCGATGACACCCAGCTGATTGTGCGCCGGGTTATCGGCCAATCCGCCAACCGCCAGTTCGTCAACGATTCACCGGTCACGCTGGCCCTGCTCAAGCGCCTCGGCGAGCACCTCGTGGACCTGCACGGCCCGCACGACCACCAATCGCTGCTCTCCACCGAGCGCCAGTTGGCGATGCTCGACGCCTATGCCGGCGCGGAGGCCGCCCATGCCGGCTACCGCGCTACCTACCGGGCCTGGCGCATTAAAGCCGCCGAACTCGAGGACCTCCGCCACGCCGAAAACGCCAGCGAGCAGGAACTCGAACTGCTCCGCTATCAGCTCGAGGAAATCAACGCCGCCAACCTCCAACCCGCCGACGAGCAGGACCTCGAAGACCGCTGGCGCCGCGCGTCCAACGCCACCCGCTTGTTGGAATCCGCGGCCGGCGCCGCCGAAGCCCTCACCGGCGAGGCCGGCATCCTCGAACGCCTCGCCGACGTGCAACGCCTGGTGCGCGACCTCGAAAAACTCGATCCCTCGGTGCGCGAGCACACCGCCTCGCTGGAAACCGCCGTGCTCGAACTCCAGGACCTCGAACGCAATCTCGCCGATTACGTCGAGGAGCTCGACATCGATCCGGAGGAAGCCGCCGCTCTCGAAGAACGGGTCAATCTGCTCGAATCCCTGAAACGCAAATACGGTGCCACCCTGACCGACGTGCTGGCCCGCCGCGACGCCGCCGCCGCTCGCCTCGACACGATCGAAAACCGCGGCGAGAAACTCGCCACCCTCACGCTCGAACTCAGCGCCTGCCGCGCCACCCTCGACTCCTCCGGCAAATCGCTCACCACCACCCGGCGCAAGGCCGCTCCCAAACTGGCCAAGGAAATCTCCAGCCAGCTCAAGGACCTCGGGTTCCAGCAAGCCTCGTTCGAGGCCCCTCTGCTCGCCCTCACCGAACCCGGTCCCCAGGGCTTCGAGTCCCTCGAGTTCCAATTCGGCCCAAATCCCGGCGAGCCGTTGCTGCCGCTGCGCCAAATCGCCTCGTCGGGCGAAATCAGCCGGGTCATGCTCGCGGTCAAATCCGCCCTCGCCGACCAGGACGCCACGCCGCTGATGGTCTTCGATGAAATCGACGCCAATGTCGGCGGCGAAGTCGCCCGCGCCGTCGGCCGCAAGATGGCCGCGCTGGGCACCCGCCACCAGGTGGTGGCCATCACCCACTTCCCGCAGGTGGCCGCCACCGCCAGCCATCACTTCGTGGTCGAAAAGGAAGTCTCCGGCGGCCGCACCCGCTCGCGGTTGTTTCCCGTCAGCGGCGAAACCCGCATCCAGGAACTGGTCCGGATGTTAGGCGGCGGCGGCCAACAGGCCCGCGCCATGGCCGCCTCGCTGCTCACCCTCTAGCGGTGGCCACATCACGGCACGAAAAAACCGCTGTGCCGTCATTGGCGCTGTGAGCCACGTTCCGTAAACTCTATAAGTGGGGTCGTCCGGTGGCTTTCTGCCTTCCCTTAACAGGCATGGCATAGGACACTGGAGAATGACCCCGGTTCTATCATATCGGTTCGGGCCAGCTACCAAAAAAAGACGCACACAGCAGTCGGGAGGAAACTAGCATCCCACCCGGCGAGCGCAACCGAAAAAAACACCGAATCGAATTTCACTTCAGCCGACCGGCGATCCTCCGTGATGCCAATGGAGGCGCGGGTCGCCTCCGCGCCAGCCACAAAAAAAGGCGGGGCCGCTGGTGACTTCCAGCAACCCCGCCCTTCCCGGAGAAAAGCTCTAATTCCGCGAAATTCAAACGCGCGGGCGGCGTCGGCGCAGCAGCAGCAGCCCATCAATCCCCAGAACCCGTCAGGCCAGGGTCGCCACCTCCGGCGTGCTGCGCGCATGATTCGGCAAACGGCGCAGGCGGGTGTCCAAATGCGCAATCTCCATGCCGACCAGACACACGTCGTCGGGAAACACCCGCTCGCCCGCAAAGTTCTTGATCTCGGTAAACAGGTCTTGAATCAGCTTGGTCACCGGCAGCCCCGTGCGGCGACGGATGGCCTCGCGCAGCCGGTCAAATCCGAAGGCTTCCGCGCTGGCATTCTCCACATCGAAGAATCCATCGGTGAAGACCAGAATCAGGTCGCCCGTATCCAAGGTCCGTTCGTAGGTGAGATATTGCACGTCATCGAACAGACCGAGCGCGGGACCGACGGTGTTTTGCGTGCTGATGGCCTCGACCTCGTCGGTCGCGTCATGCACCAGCAGCGGACTGGGGTGGCCGGCATTGGCATATGTTAGACTGCCGGTGGCGATGTCCACGATGACATAGCAGGCGGTGGTGAACAGGGTGGTCCCTAACTGCCGCAGGATCCCCCGCAGCGAGCGGTTCATCTCGGTGAGCAGCGCCCCGGGATCGCTCGCCAGCTCGCTCAGCTGCTCCTCGAGCGCGCGCATCATCGCGCTCACCAGCGCCGCCCGCACGCCATGGCCCATCACATCGCATATAAACACGCCCACCGCGGTATCCGACACGCTCACCACATTGTAAAAATCGCCGCTCATCGAGCTGGTCGGATGAAAGATGCTGCAATACTTGATGGCGCTCGCCGCCTCCGTGGCACCGCTTGGCAGCGTCGGAAAATGTTCCGGCAGAAACGTCATCTGGAGCTCGCGCGCCATTTTCAGATCCTCCTCCATCAGCAGGTTTTTCTCCCACAGCTCATGGGTGCGCTCGGCCACCCGCTGCTCGAGTTGCTGATTGAGCGCGCACAGGTCGGCCTCGGCCTGGCGGCGCGCCTTGCGTTCCGCCACTTCGCGCAGCGCCCGATGGACCGCGGGCACCAACCGCCCGCCGAGCCGGTCCTTGAGGACAAAGTCCGTCGCACCGTTCTTGAGCAAGGCCACCGCAGTCTCCTCACCCACCGCCCCCGAAATGATGATGACGGGCACGCGCGGGCACCGCTCCCTGGCCATCGCGAGCGCTTGACCACCGTCGAAAGTGGGCAGCTTGTAATCCGCCAGGATGAGATCGGGCTGGAACTCCACGATCTCGCGCTCGAAGTCATGACGGGTTTGAACCCGGGTGGAGCAGGACTCAATCCCTCCATGCTTGAGTTCACAGAGGATCAATTCCGCATCGAGGTCGGAGTCCTCAAGCAATAGAATTCGCAGGGCGGTGTTTTCGCGGTTACTCATGGTATTTTAGTGGTGGGGATTACATTCAATGACATCCAATACGAACCCATATTGATGACAACTTCACGGAAGCTTTCAAAATCAACGGGTTTAACGATATAGCTGTTGACCCCGAGTTGATAGGCTTCGATCACGTCCTGGTCTTCGCGCGATGAGGTCAACATCACCACCGGCACCTGGCTGGTGCGCGGGTCGGCGCGGATCTGGCGCAACACTTCCAGCCCGTCAAGCTTGGGCAGCTTCAGGTCGAGCAGCACCACTTTGGGCTGATGCTGGACATCACGCCCCGCATAGGCCCCGGCTCCGAAAAGATAGTCGAGGGCCGCCTGGCCGTCCTGCACGTGGATGGTGTTGTTGGCCAGATTGCGTTTCTTGAGGGCGCGGATGGTCAACTCGGCATCTTGCAGATTGTCTTCAACGAGAAGCATTTTCAGTTCGGTGTTCATGGGGGGGATGAGGTAGAGTGAAAAAAAAGGTCGCGCCTTGGTTGACTGCCGCTTGCGCCCAGACGCGGCCGCCATGCCGGTGCAGGATGCGCTGGACCAGCGCCAGACCAACGCCGGTGCCCGGAAACTCGCTCTGGCTGTGCAGGCGCTCGAACACGCCGAAAAGTTTGTTCGCATATTGCATGTCGAAACCCGCGCCATTATCCCTCACATAGTAAACCGGCGCGCCGTCCTCACCATCCTGCGCGCCGATTTCAATTTCGCCGAGCTCGCGCTCCTTGGTGAACTTGATGGCATTGCTGATAAGGTTGACCCACACCTGCAGGATCATCGCCCGGGTGCCACAGGCCGACGGCAGCGGGTGCAGCGTGAGCCGCAGCTTGCGCGCCGGTTCTAACGCTGACAACTCGTCGAATACCTGCTTCGCCAGCGCATCCATCTCGATGCGTTTTTGCTCGATGGGCTGACGGCCGAGCCTGGAAAAGGCCAGCAGATCATCGATGAGTTGCCCCATCCGCTGGGTCTCGCTGCGGATCACACCGAGCATGCGCTGGCCTTGGGCATCGAGCTGCTCCGCACAGTCTTTGAGCACCATCCTCGAGAACCCATCCACCGCACGCAGCGGGCTGCGCAAGTCATGGGAGATCGAATAGCTGAACGCCTCCAACTCACGGTTGGACGCTTCCAACTCGGCCGCCCGGGTCAACAGGTCGGCGCTGAGCTTGCCGATTTCGAGTTCCGCGTGCTTGCGCTCGGTGATGTCGAGGTTGATGCCCACCATTCGCACCGGCTGGCCGTCGGCCCCCGCGATCACCCGCTCGGCGGCGTGGATGACGCGCACCGCGTGGTCGGAGGCGCGCACGATCTGGAATTCGCGCTGATCGCGCCCGCAAGTCTCGATGGTGTGGCGCAGTCGCTCCTCCTGCTCCGGCAGATCCTCTGGCAGCACCCGCGCCCGCCAATCCTGGTAAAAGATCTTGCCGTCCGGTGTGTCCGGCAGGCCGTAAATGGCGAACATCCGGTCATTCCACAGCAGCGCCTCGCTCTTGAGATCCCGTTCCCAAACGCCGATGCCGGCAGCCTCGGTGGCTAGGCGCACCCGCTCCTCGCTCTCGCGCAACGCCTCCTCCGTGCGCCGGCGCTCGGTGACGTTGGTGCAGACCGCCATGTATTGGTAGGGTGTGCCGTCCGGCCCCAGGAAGGGGACAATCGTGCAGTCCATCCAATACAACGAGCCATCCTTGGCGCGGTTCTGCATTTCACCCTTCCACACGCGCCCGCTGATGATCGTCTGCCAGAGGTCGCGCATGAACGCTTGCGAATGATACCCCGAAGCGATGATGCGATGATCCTGGCCGATCAACTCCTCGCGCGAATGCTGGTAGATCGCGCAGAAATTGTCGTTGGCGTCAGTGATCTTGCCGCTTGCGTCGGTGATGGCGACCACCGTGTGCTCGTCAAGCGCCGCCTTGTAGTCGGTGAGCAAGGCATTGGCCGCCTGCAGTTGCGCCGTGCGCGCCGCGACCCTGAGCTCCAGTTCCGCATTGAGCTGACGGATTTCCCCGTCGGCGCGCTTCCGCGCGCTGATATCGCTGAGCACAAGGCGAAACTCCTGCGGGCCGTGGGCGGGGTGCGTGGCGGTCGTATCCAGCTGCGCCCAGAATGGCTTGCCGTCGCGCCCAAGCATCCGCAGCTCGCACATTTGCGGCGGGCCGCTCTCGTGGAGTCGTCGGAGATGAATGTAGTAGATGTCCTGATCCTCAGGCACGATGAACCTTGGCAACGGTTGCTTGACCAGCGCCCCCCGGGATCCGTCCAGCAACCCGCTCGCGGTGAGATTGGCCTCAAGGATCAACCCCGACTCACTAACGGTGAGATAGCCGACCGGAGCCTGATCATAAAGCTCAAAGTAGCGCGTCCGCGAGGCGTCCAGCTCCGCCTGCGTCAGGAGCAGCTCCTTGTTCTGCATCTCCAACTCGATCTGGTGGACCTGCAATTCATGGAGTATTTGGCGCGCGTCCTCGGGCAAGCCGGGCGGGTCATTGCCCGCGGCCTGGGCGGCCTGCTCGAGGTAGACGGCCATCGCCCGCTGGCGCAAGTCATGATCTGGACCGGCTGTGGGCGCAGCGTTCCCGGGGTGGAGGCTTCTCTGGGTCATTGGGGGGGATATGTAAGACGCTCAACCGTTGCACTGGCCATCAGATATCAAGCCATGCCCTACACTGGTAGGGCTAACATCGTGGTCCGGACCTCGCAATAATTATTTTGCCTTTTTTTGAGCTGCCCTGAAAATACCGCCGCCGTGCGCCGGAGGGCCGGGTGCGCGATCTCCCCCGAACCCGGCATCTCGCCGGCGACGCATCTAACGCACCTATCTCAGGGGACGTGAGCCCGCCCCCCACGGGGCTGGCAACACCAATCAGCCTTCCTGCGAAACCAGCCCCACCCGCAGCGCGAAGCGCACCAGGCCGGGAATATCATGCACATTCAGGCTTTTCATCAAGTTCATGCGATGGTACTCGACGGTCTTTGGGCTGACCTTGAGAATGTCGGCAATGCCTTTGGTGTTCTGCCCTTCGGCGATGAGCTGCAGGATCTCGCGCTGCCGCTCGGTCAACTGTTCGAGCGGGCTTTTCCGCTCGGTGACGCCTTGCAACAGGAACTTCTTGACGAGTCGCCGCGAGATTTCCTGGCTCAGATAGATTTCGCCGCGCGCCACGCGTTGCAACGCCGTGGCCAGCTCCGCCGTCGCGGCCTTCTTGAGCAGATACCCCGCCGCCCCGGCCTTGAGCGCCCGCAGGTAATATTCCTCGTTGTTGTGCATGGACAGCATCAGCACCCGCACCGCGGGGAATTCCTTGGTCATGCGTGCGGCGGCTTCCAGGCCATTCAAACCCGCCATGCTGATATCCATCAAAACCACATCCGGCAGGTGCAAACTGACCAGCGCGAGGGCTTCACGGCCGTCGACGGCTTCGCCGACCACTTCCACCCCGGGCAGTTTTTCCAGCAAGGTGCGAATCCCCGCACGCACCAGCGTATGGTCATCGGCCAGGATGACCCGAATGGATTTGGTGGGCTTGCTCATGAAGTTTTGGATTTGGACGATGAGGTCAGCCACCGCAACGGGAACCATGCATGCACTTCGGTGCCCTTGCGCAGGCTCGACCTGAATTCCAGCCCGCCACCGGTCAGGGCCGCGCGCTCCGCCATGCTCAACAGTCCCAGACTGGCACCGCGTTGCGCCTTTTCCCGGGTGGTGGCCACCTCAAAACCGACCCCGTCGTCGCGCACGCGCAAGTGGAGCTGCTCGCCGGAGTGGCGTAATTCCACCGTCACGGCCTTCGCCCGGGCGTGGCGCACGACATTAGTCAACGCTTCCTGTGCCACCCGAAAGCACTCCGTTTCGATCATCGGATCCAGGCGCTGCTTCAAGATGTCCATGTGGAACTCGGCGTGCAGCCCTACCAGCGTGGCCTGCCGCTCGGTATACCATCGCAGCGCCGGTTCCAGGCCCAGATCGTCCAGGATCGACGGGCGCAGGTTCAGCGAGATGTCCTGAACTTGCTCAAGCATGCGCTCGACCACTTTGAGACTCTCATCCAGGCGTGGTCTCAGGGCGTCGATATCAGCGGCCTGCAACAGCCCTTGCAGATTCAACTGGATCACCGTGAGGGCTTGGCCGATTTCGTCGTGGAGTTCGCGCGCGATGTTCCGGCGCTCCGTCTCCTGCACTTCCACCAAGCGGCGGGAAAGCGCCTGCAGCTTGCCGCTGTATTGCTTGCGCATGACTTCCGCCTGGCGCCGGATATTGCGCTCCGCGACCTTCTGCAGCGCCCGATGAACGGCCGGCACCAGACGGTCCAGGTGATGCTTCAATATGAAGTCCGTCGCCCCGTGATTGAGCAACTCCACGGCAGTTTCCTCCCCCACGGCACCCGAAATGATGATCACCGGCACGTCCGGGCAGCGCTCGGTCGCCAAGGCCAGCGCCTGCGCGCCATTGAAGTTTGGCAGCATGTAATCCGCCAGAATAATCCCGGGCCTGAATTCGGAAAGCTGGCGCGACAACTCGCCGCGGGTCTGCACGCGCCGCGCGACAAAGGTGAGCTCCTCCTTCTTGAGTTCGCGCAGGATCAATTCGGCATCCCGCTCTGAATCCTCGAGTAGCAGAATGCGCAGGTCGGTCTTCTTGGGTGCTCTCATGACATCAAGCAGGGTGATACTCGGAAGTGCCGCCAACCCGCCACCAGGCGGCGGCATCACTCCTCCATTCTCCCGCCTCGGTGCGGCTCCTTACCAGTTGCTTTGTTTCACATAAATGACGTCGTACGGCCTGACATAGAATGGACGGCTGTTCGTGCCGTAGAGAGCATCGTTCATGTTCAATATATACCGCTGCAGCTTGCCCCCTTCGGCTCTCACCACGAACACCTGCCTGGGATTCGCAAACTTGGTGAAGCCGCCAGTTTCCATCACCGCCTCCAGCGCAGTCATCGGACGATCCAGCGGGATCTTGCCCGGCTTGAGCACCTCCCCGGACACATAAACTCCCGCCACCGCGCCCGTGAGCGACACCACCACCGAGGAGTCCTGGAGGTGCGGTTGATAGAGCGACGTCAGCAGAGTCTGAAAAGAGGTAATGGTCCTGCCTGCGGCGGTGACATCGCCCACGGTCGGCAGGCTGACCCTGCCGTTTGGCTGGATCTTCTGCCGGGTGTTCAACTCGGGCGCGCCTGCGAACGTGACGCTGATCTCGTCGCCGGCCGCTAGGTTGCCGTCCGGCCTGGCGACGAAGGCTTCCGCAGGCACCGGCTGCGAGGAATTCATGCTGCCACAGCCCGCGCACGCCAGCACCAGGCACAGCGAGAGCAGCCCCACCAGCCCGCGGTGGCGGCGATTCCATGATAGGCCGGAATTAACAGTCGTGGGCGGGAATTGGTCATTGGTGTGCGTTTCCATATTAGTGTGCGTTTTCATCATGATTTCGTTGTTTAATGCCATAAATTCATGCGGTTCACCGCAAGAGGTGCAGGCCTGGGCAAGCCGGATTCCTGACACCCGCGACACGACCCGCCACCCCGACCCCGGCCACTCACCGGCAGACCATGGCGTGCGTTCATGCCGCCGCCCGCGCGGCCGCATCCGCGATCAAGTGGTCCATTTTCTCGAATACCACCGCGCCACCAGTGGATACGCGCCCAGGACCAGCAGGCTTCTAACGACACATTTCCACCCGCCGTGCCGGACCAGCCCCGCCCGCGCGTATCGCTTCGCTACCAGCTCCTCCCCGCAAGCACAGGCGATCTCGGCCAACCGCGACACAAAGTAGAACATCTTTCCCCTGATGATCGTCGACACCTCGTCGTCAAGCGGCACCATCCGCCAGTAGGCGTCCGCCTGCACCCGCGCATAACAGTCGTAGCGTTTGCTGGCGCTGGCGGGATCCATCGCGTCGGAGAGACCCTGCCTGTCGCGATCCCGGTGAATTCCCACCAGCCGTTCGTTGACGACCGCATAGCCGAAGCCCAGCACCAACCGATAGATCAGCTTGGTGTCCTCCGCCACGCTGAGTGACTCGTCAAAGATTCCCGAGCGCATCATCGCGGATTTATCCACGACCATCGACTGCAGGAACGGATGTCTCTGATGCCTGAATAGACGATAATCACCCGGCGGGTAGAATCGTTCCGAATTCTCCTCCAGCGCGGGATCCATCTTGTGAAGATCATCCAATGGCTCACCCGCTTCATCCGTGCTGACGCAAAAACACACCTGCGCCCCGGTCCGCTCGATGCATTCCAACTGCCGTTGCAGCTTGTCAGGGCTCCAGCTGTCGTCAGAATCCTGAAACGCAATCCAATCGCCGCGCGCTTCGAGGATTCCACGGTTGCGGGCCGCGCTGACCCCGCGATTCGGAGTCCTGATATAGCGGATCCGGTCCATCAGCGGCAGCAGCGCCCCTGCTGTGCCGTCCGTCGAGCCGTCGTCGATGACGATCACCTCGCACGACACCCCGGTTTGCGCCAGCACCCCATGCACCGCCGCCAGCACCTGTGACGCCCGGTTGTAGGTCGGAATGATGACGCTGACCTGCTTCATGGCGTGCTAGATGTGAAGCCGGTGGCGGATCTTTCCCAGCAGCGCCCGCCCGCGGTTGAATCGGAAATCACGTCCCGCCGCAACCCACCGGAGCTTCTCGTCCCAGTCCCTGGCGATCTTATCCTTGCCGAAGTTGGTCTCGACATAACTCACGGCATTCCTGGAAAACGCAGCGCGGCGCTTCGGGTCGCGGGTGATGGCCTCCATCGCGCGGACCACTCCGCCGTCATTGCGGGTCTTGACCAGGATGCCGGTCCTGCCGTCGCGGACGACCTCGGGTTGCCCGCCCCTGAAGTTAGAGACCACCGGCACCCCCATCGCCTGAATCTCAAGGGCGGCGATGCTGTGCACCTCGGGTTGGGAAGTCCACGAGGGATTCTGCAGCGCCAACCGGGTGGTGGATAAATGAGCGAGGATTTCCGCACGCGTGACCTTGCCCATGAGCACAATCCCCGCGCGTAACGATCCGTCCGCGGCGTACAAAACCTCGTTTAGATACCGGTCCTCATATTCCTGCTCGAAAATCCCGCTTTTGCCCAGCGGGGCCACGTTGCCATGGAGGTCGGCGGATCCCGCCACAAACAATTGATAGCCAGGATTACGCGCTCGGAAAGCGTTGAATATCCGCACCGCGTCATGGAACCCCTTGCTGGCTCTGGGCGCCCCGATGAACATGATCTTGTTCTCCAGCACCCCGCCATTCCTGAATGGCGCGATCGCCTCAACGTCCACACCATTGTGGATGTTGGTGGTTCTAGCCACCGCGGGCGACCGCCACCAGGTGCTGAGCTGGTTGCGCGAAATACAGAAGACATAGTCCAGTCGGCCCTGCTCGATCGCCCGCTCGTAGGGCTTGTGATCTATGAAGTTATGCGACCAATAGATCCGCTTCCCGGCCGCGATGTCGTGATTGAGAAAAATTTCCGCCGCAAAGCCATTCGCCACGAACACGTCCCCACCACCGATGGCTGACAGATTGGCCTGCGCCTCTGCCGGCGAGCGCGACCTCAGGTGGCGGGTCCCCTGATAGACCCCGCTGGCACTGCGGTTGAGCACCCAGACCTCGTGACCCAGCCTGGTCAGGCCCGCGCTCACCAACATCAGCGCGCTGACCGTGCCCGACGCCCCGAGCTGCAAATAGTTGTCAATGTTCGCCGGGCTTTCCTCCTGACAGTAAAAGATGATTCTCATGTGCGTGCAATGGGCCATTGACTCAAGCGGCCGACCCGCCCGCGCGCCGCAGGCACGCCTCCACGGCACCTGTCACACGCGGGGCGATCGCGTCCCAACTCCACTCTGCGCAAAACCTCTGCCACGAGCGCTCCGCCATCTGCTCGCCATAGGCCGGCTGGTCCATCAGCTTCAAGCACGCTTCCGCCATCTCCGCCGGCGCGTCAGCCAGCAAACAATCGCGGCCGCTTTCCACTTGATAACCGTAGGCACCAAGCCGGGTGGAAACCAGCGGGCACTTGCGGCTAAACGCCTCGGCGATTTTGACCCGCGTGCCGCCGCCCCTGTTGATGGGAGCGATCGAGGCGGCCCACCCCGCTATCTCCGCGGTGACCTCAGTGACATATCCCAAGCCGTCGATATCCGGCCCCTCGTTGGCAATGCCCGTATCGGTATCCAAACCGACCAGGCGCAACCGGGCGTCATGCCGCGCCGATTTGACTAACGGCCAGACATGGCGGATAAACCAACGCAACCCTTCGTGGTTCGGTGGGTAGCGCAAGGTGCCGATAAACCCGATCCGGGGAGGGCCGCCAGTTGACCGCACCGGTTCCGCCAGCGGGGCCTCGAATCCGTTTGGTATCGGATGAATCCAACAGCCGCCGCCTAGATAGGCCTTGTCCTGATCACTGCACACGCTGACGATTCCGAAGCGCTCCACCAGCACCCGCTCACGCCGCCGCCAAAGGATCGCCTTGCGCGCGGCCGCAACCCTGGACACCAGCCGATCCGCCTCTTTGGCTGCCCCGGTGAACACCTGACTCGGCACGTCATCGATATCCAGCACCGATACGGGCCATGACCGACGGCCCAGGCTGTTTGGTATCGAAATCCCCTGAAACCATATTAGATCATATTTTTGAACCACTTGATCGAGGGAGGTCGCCGCGGCACTGGTGAGCCTCACGCCTTCCGTATTCGCACAATAGGGATCGAATTCCCGAGCCAGCCGGGCACGCAGCGTCCGTGGTCCCCGCTGGTCAAGGTGGAAGACGTCCTGCAAGTCAAACTCGTCCTGCGCTCGCCGTAGCGCCCCGCTCTCGATCCGTTCATAGGGCATCAGCACCATGCCCAAAGTGCCGCACTGCCGGAGAATCCTGGCAATGTGCCGGGTCCGCAGGCGCGCGCCATATGCGGCGCCGAACGGACAATGCGCGGAAACCATTAGAATGCGTGGCATCGTGCTGCAATGGGTTGAGGGATAATTCAGGATCCCGGATCCCCATCAGGCAGGAGAACCAATCCGCCACCCTCGAGCCACGACCGCACTGCGACCGGCGCGGCACCGGGCCAACGCTGCCGCCCGGGAAGCAGTGAGATCAAATGCTGCCAGGCTGAATGATTGCCTAGCAAGGCGTTCTGCAGCAGGCTGAGCCGACGTCCCGCGGTGGTGGCGTGCCGGGCATGGTCCCGCAGGTGACTACGGAGTTCCTGCGTCCGGTCTACGAACTCCTCGAGGATCAGGCTCCGATCCTTGAGGTCGAGGTAGCGGTCCAAATGACACAGCACATCACCGATCATCTCGTCAATCTTGGACTGATGAGCCGCTGAGCCGAGTTGCTCGCCAGCCGTGGCCTGGAGTGAGTGCACGCGCCACCCCCCCCAGGTGTCAGGAACGTGCACCGTGGAGGCCGCCAGCCCGGCGCGAAGATTCCAGTGGAAGTCCCCCACGCCGCCCCAATCCTTTTGGTAGTAGCCGATTCTTCCAAACAACCCCCGGCGGATGAGCAGTTGGGTCACCGAGGTGTAAATATTATCTCCCAGCAAACAGAGAATTCCATCCAGTGGCGCGAGCCTCTTGTGCGGTAGATTCACCAGAACTCCCGTGCTTCTCGCAAACAGGGAATGTTCGGACCACCAGTCAGGCCCGGGGGCTCCGCTCTCATCAACCACCCGTATGGGACAGTGTGCCAGATCGCAATCGGGATTCGCGTCCAGCGCGCGCACCATTTTCTCAAGACAATCCGGCGCCATGGTGTCATCGCTGGTCGCGATGTAGATGAATTCACCGCGCGCCTCGCGGATGCAGGGGGTCCAACTGCCCGGAGTTCCTTCACGACTTCCCTGCCAGATGCGCATCCGTGGCTCGCTGGCAGCCAGCTTGCTGAAGTAATCCCAGGCACCGTCAGTTGAATAGCTGTCATAGACCAGCAACTCCCAATCCTTGAACGTTTGCGCGTAGATGGTCGCCATGCGTTCCTCCAGGAACGGAAGCGTGTTGTAATTAGGCAGGCAAATGGATACGCGGGGCGTGGTCATAACTGGGATTGATGAATTGATGGACTGGTAGCCGCCTGGCGGACTTGCACGCGGGCGATCTCACCTCAGCACGCGGACGCCCGAGTCTTGGGGCCGCAGGGTGATCATGACCGGAGTCGGTCACTGAATGACCATTTCACCCTTTGCCCTGCGCTCAAACTGTTCCTTGATCCACCAATAGGTCTTGCCCAGGCCGTCCTTCAGGTCGGTTTCCGGCTCCCAACCCAGCTTTTCCCGAATCAAGCTATTGTCACTATTGCGCCCTCGCACGCCTTGGGGCGCGTTCAGGTTGTAGTGCCGCTTCAGCTTCACCCCCTCAATGTTTTCAACCATGTCCAGCAGCTGGTTGATGGAAACCAGCTCGCTGCGGCCGAGGTTGATAGGGTAGGAGAAGTCCGAAGCCATTAGCTTGTCAAGGCCGGTGATACAGTCATCGATGTACATGAACGACCGCGTCTGTTCGCCGTCACCCCAGATCTCAATGTTGAAATCACCTGTGGCCATGGCCTCGATCACCTTGCGGCAAAGCGCCGCCGGGGCCTTCTCCCGGCCACCGTCCCAAGTCCCGTATGGGCCGTACACATTGTGGAAGCGCACCAACCGGACATTCATCCCGAAATCCTCCTCGAAGTGCTTGCTCATCCGTTCCGAGAACAGCTTTTCCCAACCATAGCCATCCTCCGGCATGGCCGGGTAGGCATCCTCCTCCTTTAGGGCCACGACATCGGCGTTGGTCTGCTTCCCTGCCGCGTAAACGCAGGCACTGGAGGAATACAGATACTTCTTCGCACCGTGAAAGCGGGCCGCCATCAGCATATGGGTGTTGATGAGGACACTCAGCATGCATAGCGCGCGGTTGCTTTCGATAAATCCCATGCCCCCCATGTTGCAGGCTAGGTTGTAAATGGTGTCGCAGCCTTCGGATGCCTTGAAGCAGGCACCTTTCTCCTCGAGGTTGAGCTGCAGATTCTCCGCATTTTCGTGATACTGATACCACCTGTCTTTGGGCTTGATGTCCGCTACCACCACCTGATGGCCGCGTTCCAGCAGAACCCGCGCCAGTTGACCTCCTATAAATCCGCCGCCGCCGGCGACCAGTATTCGTTGTGTTTTCATTTTTCGTTGTTGTTATTTATTACCATTCAGACCGTGATGCTATCTCACTGCCTGAAATCAGCCTGCAACGTTGCACCCATCCCATTTTCATGAAAATCAGAGAGGTGTAGAATGATGTTCGACATGGTCCTCCGGCAACAAATGCGGCAGCCAAAATTCCCGGTCATAGCGGCCCCAGGCGTGACAGCCAAAGGGCATCCGACCGCCGGTCATCTCAAAGCAGTCCCGCGGCACTGCTTCAAACGCAAAGCGCAGTCCTTGCTCCAGCGAGGCCACCTTGAACTCCGGCAAATAGCGCACCGCCTTGTCTGACCAAAAAAGATCATTGTTACGTCCGTGCTCGGCCGGGTCTTCCATGGCATGCCACTCATGCAACAAGCGGTTGAGCAGATGCATGCCCGGACAACGCGCCTGAATCCATTCCAATCCGCGCACCAGGCCACCCGGCGCGTGTTGAGTGAACTGGTCGATCCAGTAGGTGCTTGGCTCCTTGCGGTGCCGGTTGGCAAGGACCTGGAGTGCGCTCGCCACGCGCAACAGCGTGAACCCGCCGTTGCCCACCCGCGGAGTATCCACCCAGAGACTTTCCTCACAATGCATCCACGGTGGCCCGATGTAGTCCAGATCAGTCGCGCACCAGACCGCCATCTGGTCGGAGAAAGCGAGGCTGTCCAGATGATAGAAAAAAACAAACTCATAGTCGGCGAACTCCCTGTAGAACGCCGCCTGCGCCAGCATTCTGCCATGTGCGGCCGCCGAACCAAAGTATTTCCTGGCGAAGTGCTTTACTTGAAAGCCGGGCAAATCAGGCGCAAACCCTTCTGATGCTATCAGGTATTTGTCATAATCTCCAAGATAATGATTCAAATGCCGCAGCGACACCCGCTCGTCTGCCGTCAGGCCAGGACGGGGAGATAGCGGCACCACAATGGCGACGCTTCTGGACGGCGTTTTCTCAGGCCTGAACGGCGGGACTAGCGCCCGCGTGATGGCTGCAAGCATACGACGCATCATGGTTTGCTGCGGGATTGGGTGACGATTGATTCCGGTTCAGATCCGGCTTGACGCTAAGTCTCACACCAGTTTCCGCATCCAGATGCTACCGGTATCGGCACTTCCAATCAGGCATTCCGGCATTTCATTTGCGAACCATTCGGCTCTAATTCTTTGCAGATAGGAGTTCAATGCGACAATCTCGTAGTTTTTGTTGTGCATCAGGAAAGCATGCAGCAAATAGTTTTCATTCCAAAACCAGCGGTTGTCCAAAATCCAGTGCCGGGGGTATTCGAACCCGTGGAAAACGTCATGAAAATGAATCAGCACGCCGGGTTTTAACGCGGGAAGTATTTCAAACATGATATAATTTACGTCACTTGCGATTTTGGAGACATGCGTGGAATCAATGAAGAGGATGTCGTCTCGCTCCAGAATCTCGAATTCCTCGATTTTCACGTTCTGCACCTTGTCTCTGATTATCCTATTATGGAGTCTATCGGATTCCTTGAGTATTGTTTCAAGGCGCTCAGTGTGTGGCTCAATAAAGGTGTGTTGTATTTTGTTGTCAAAAAAGAACTCATTAGTGTCGAGCATAAGGGCGGAGGAATGGCCAGATCCGACTTCGATTATTCTTCGGGGCTGGTATTTTCTCATCATCCCATACAAAAACACACAGTCTGAGTGCCGGTAAAATGCTCCATTCTTTTGATATCTGGTGATCCTTCCTCCCATGTCTGGAAGATTATATACATACTCAGGATAGTAAGACTTCAGGTCCTGGAGGAGTTTGACTTGATTGTCGGTATTTAAATCGATTCCCGGTAGTTCTTTATCCGAAAAGGCAGAATCGGCGTCCCGGGTGATTTCACCAAGGTCTGGAACCGGGCTATAGTAGTGTCCTGGCTCAAAGCCGGCATCGCGGACGATTTTACTCAGATAAATGTACCTGTTAACTCTCGAATTCACAAATGGGACCGCCATCGCGATGTTTTTCAGAACGCCTTTTGCTGCTTTATTGATTTTCTTCATGAGCTGTATGCTGATTGGTGGGTTGTATTGCCGGATGATCTACGTTGCAGAACCGGTCATGAGCTCTTTGATGATGCGCGAAATGCATCGCGGCACATCTTGACGTCGGTTCGATCCATGCCGATGGCTAGCGGCACGGGGCTTGCGAGGTTCTTGGTGGGCGGGCACGCCATCCCTGCGTGGGAGACGATCGCCCGGGTAATGGCTGCCGGCATGCTGCGCATCATGATTCATTGGGGATGAGTGACCATGACTGGTCCATTTCACTGATCACCGCCACCGGCAGCGGCCACTCGATCGCGAGCGCGGGATCGTCAAAGCGCAGTCCCCTCTGGCAATCGGGCGTGTAATAGCCGCCCATCAAATACAACAATTCCGACCCGTCCTTCAGCGCCTGATTGCCGTGGGCGAACATGGCCGGCACATAGACCGCGAGGCCGTTCTCGGCACTGAGCTCCACGCCGAGATGCTGCAGGTAGGTCGGGGATCTGGGGCGCATGTCGACAATCACGTCCCACACCGCACCTCGTATGCAACAAATGAACTTCGGCTCGCAGGCCGGAGCGTCCTGGTAGTGCATTCCACGCACGGTTCCCTGGTGGTGATTGTGGGAAATGTTCGCCTGGACGGCCTGGAATGGCACGCCCAACTGGCGCAATTCCTCGGTGCAGAACGCCCGCGCGAAATACCCCCGGCTATCATCTTTGCATTCACGTTCGATTAGATACGCACCCGAGAGCTTGGTTTTGTGAAAAATCATGGCTTGCCGTTGCTTGCTCTGAAATCCCCACTGCCCGGCAGGCACCGGACTCTCCGCGCGATTTTTTCCTTCCCCGGCGCATTCTGGCCACTACAAATCCACAGGATCATTGATCCCGGCCGGCATCCGCGGCGAGAATAAGCCGCCCGCCATCTCCCATCACATCCAACCGTCAAACCCCCGACATGCCCACTCCCTCCAAACTCCGCGTCGCCGTCATCGGCACCGGCACCTTCGCCGAAGTCTGCCACCTGCCTGGGCTGCTGTCCCATCCGGCCACCGAAGTCGTGGCGATCTGTGGCCGCAGGCTCGAGGCCGCGCGCGCGCTTGCACACCAGTTCGGAATCCGCGAGGCGATGGATGATGTGCGTGAGTTGTGCGCTCGCCCGGACATCGACGCCATCACGATTGCCAGTGCCAACGTCGCCCACGCCGCGCAGGCGATCGAGGCCTTGCGCCATGGCAAGCATGTATTCTGTGAGAAACCGCTCGCGATGACGACTCACGAAGCCCGTGAGATGGCGCAAATTGCCAAGGCCAGCGGCAAGGTTCATCAGGTGGCATTCACGTTCCGCTACAACTACGGGATCCGGGAACTGCGCCGCCGGATCGCAGCGGGGGATATCGGCCGGCCGTATTTCGCCCGAATCCAATACGACCGCTGGGACGGACTAAAACCCGACTGGACCTCGAGCTGGCGTGACAAAAAAGAGTCAGCCGGTGCCGGAATGCTCTTCGATCTTGGATCGCACCTGTTTGACATCAGTCGACAGGTGCTAGGCCCGATAGATTCCGTCATCGGCTACACCCATGTCGTGGCGCGTGAAGCTCCAGACCGCGTGACCGGTGCTATGGCGGCAGTGGAAACCGATGACCTGGCGAACGCCTGGATCCGCCATGCGAATGGGATGCGCGGCCAATTTTTCCTCAGTCGTGTCACGCCGCCCTTCGCACCGCTCGGGTGCCTCGAAATCATCGGCGATCACGGTGCACTCAAGGCCGCGCTCAGCCGCGGCAGCGTGGATTTCATCAAAGCCTCCAGCCCAACCGCACCCGAATGGCGGGACCTGCCGCTACCCCCGCAAGCCTCCGATGGCCAGCCCCACGCGCTCGGGCTGATGATGCGCAGCTTCGTGGACGCCTGCCTGCACGGACATCTCAATCCTGAGGTCGACGCGTCGTTTGACGACGGTCTGGCGGCTCAGTTGGCGATGTCCGCTTTGCTGGAGTCGCAGGAATCCGACCGCTGGACGCATCTGGACGCTCTCAGGTGACAGGATCACGAAGGTTCCCTCCGCAAAAGCCCTGTGCCCACCAGCGCTTGGGAGGCTGTGAGGATCTGGTCGAATGTCATCCCGGACCGCTCCGCGATAGTCAGGAGATCGTGCCCACCGTCCGATAGATTAAGCACCCAGAGCAACGCGAGCTCGTCGAAATCACCGGCCCTCTGGCCTCCGCATCCCGCATAAAGGCCGTACTTTCCCAGCATGGGTTCGCACATCGGCTTGAGATTCACATACCGGGCATTGTGCTCGAGGATGGCGAAGGCCGCCGACGCCTTGCTGAAAGTATCCGCCAGGCATTGGGGCTTGATGAAGGCCAGATTATCGGCGCTCGTGTGATATTCCGAAAAAGTGCCATGGGGTGAGCGCATCAGGCAACCCACCGGCAGGTTGATGCCCGGGGAGCAATACTGTCGTTCATCGTATCCGTAGGGCTCGAATTCCTCGATCCGGTGTTCCGTGCCGCTGGACTTCAGAACGTGCCGCATCGCACGGTCGATGAGCGCGTCCCCACCGCGGGACTGCTTGTACGTCGCCGGCCCGGCGTCTCCCGCGCAGGTGAGCACCAGCCCGTGCTTGATGCGCGGAATGACCGCCGGATTGAGCGCAAGCCAGGTGATTGATCCGATCGTGCCCGGGATAAACAGAAAGCGGTAGGACAGACGCCCTGGATTCCGTGACAGATGCCGCGCGAGTGCCACGGCAACGGCGATTCCCGCCAGATTGTCGTTCGCCAGCGATGGATGGCAGATATGGCACGACACCAGCACCTCTTCCGCGCTCGTGCCCGCTAAATAGCACTCTCCGTATGTTAGACTGCCTTGAACAAGACTGGAGTCGATGCATACTTCATATTCTCCTTCCTCCAGCCGCGCCAAGTCACGGTGCGGCAAACAGAAGCCCCAGGTTTTCTTGTAATAACTCGTGCGATAGGGGATGACATCCGGCTGGCTAGGCAGGCTGAACAGCCTGGACTTCAGCTCGGAGAGCGGCAATTTCCCCCGCACCGGGATACTGTAACCAACGACATGGAGGTTATGGTTGGCGAAATTGACGACCTCGCGGCCGTGAGGATCCTTGATCCACGCGGCCTTGATGTTCCATTCCTCGGGCACGATCCAATCAAACACCGGAGTGCCGCTTGCAACCTCGTGGAGCTCCAGCGGAATCTCTCGGGCCAGGCGCCGCAAGGTCGAGCGCACTCCGTCGCCGGTGATGCTCCGGCAGATCGGATACAACTCCGACGCCAGGGCGTGCATGCCGCGGGACACTGCCTCCATGTCAGAGAGAATCATCGGAAAATGATCGGTGCCCGCGCGCCGCGGCGGTTAGTCCAGAACCGTGACCTCCGGAATCGGTGCCACGAACCTCCCTCCCCACTCGCGGACTTTGGCCATTTCCGCACGGATTTCCTTCTGCAGGTTCCACGGCAAAATCAGCACATAGTCCGGTTTGGTCTCTGAAATCTTGTCCGGGCCGTAGATCGGGATGCGAACGCCTGGCATGTAATGGTTCTGTTTGTAAGGACTCTTGTCCACTACGTAGTCAACCAAATCATCACGCACACCGCAGTAGTTCAGCAAAGTGACACCTTTCGCGGCTGCACCATAACCCACCACGGACTGGCCGGCTTGCTTCGCATCGATAAGAAACTTCAAGAGGTGGCGCTTGGTGGCCTGCACCTTGTCGCCAAACGCAGTGTAGGTTTCCATCCGCGTCAACCCGAACTCCGTCTCCTGATCGCGCATCGCATCCACGCGCGGGGTGATTGCCATCGCCGGGGCGATGTGTTCAGTGTGACGGGCGAAAATCCGCAGCGACCCGCCGTGCGTTGGCAGTTCCTCGACGTCGAAAAGCGTAAGTCCGTGGTGCGCGAATACCTTCTCCACCGCCAGGAACGACAGGTAAGAGAAATGTTCATGATAGATGGTGTCAAACTGGTTGCCCGCAATCAGCCGTTGCAGATGCGGGAACTCGAAGGTGATCACCCCGGCGGGGTCGAGTGCAAGCTTCAAGCCACCGACGAAATCATTGATGTCCGGAACATGCGCCAGCACATTGTTGCCCATGAGCAATTTGGCGGATTGGCCGCTTGCCACCAACTCCTTGGCCGTCTCCACCCCGAAAAAATTCACCACGCTGGGGATACCCCTCTCCTCCCACGCCACCTTCGCCACGTTGGCCGCGGGCTCCACCCCCAGCACCGGGATCCCCATGGCTTTGAAGTGCTGCAGCAGATACCCGTCATTGCTGGCAATTTCAATGACCTGGCTGTTCGCATCAAATCCGAAGCGCCCGGTCATCATTTCACAATAGCGGCGCGCGTGCTCAACCCAACTGGTCGAGAAACTGCTGAAATAGAGATAATCCCCGAAAATCGCATCAGGCGATTCAAACGATTCCAGCTGGGCCAGCAGGCAATTCCCGCATACCCAGACCTTGAGCGGATAGGATTT
Source organism: Verrucomicrobiota bacterium (assembly GCA_037142115.1). Taxonomy (GTDB): domain Bacteria; phylum Verrucomicrobiota; class Verrucomicrobiia; order Verrucomicrobiales; family Akkermansiaceae; genus Luteolibacter. The sequence goes on from JBAXBG010000022.1 coordinate 21,322, forward strand.
CTCGGCATTCTGTGAGTCCTCAAATCTCACATACGAATTGGCGAGCGGCGACATGCCAAGGTCGCACATCACATGGGTGAGCGGTTCGGCACAAAAACGGCATTTCGGGGTGTGTTGCATGGCTGGATTGAAGATTCGGGTTGCTGGCATGCGATCAGTAGTCGGCCTTCCAGAAGAAGTCGGCATCAATCTGGCCGGTGCTGATCAGGTGTTGGAGCTGTTTGAGCCGGGTGTACGGCCGGTATTCGAAATCCTCCCTGGTGAAGCCGATCTGTTGGAAAAGCTGGTTGAACTGCCGGGCACCCTTGGCCACATCCCAGTCACAGGAGAAATCAGGCAGGTGCTTGTTCAGTTTGTCAAAACATACCCGATAGCTGCGATTGTCAGCACCTTGGGTGCCGAAGCTCGTCGTGCAACCTGCAAACCTATCGGCGACAATCTCCGCCACCTGCCTCACCCGGTAATTCTGCTGGTTGGACCCGATGTTGAAGATCTGGCCGTGCACCGCCGCGACTGGCGCTGCCAGCGCGCAGCAGATCGCCTTGCCGATATCCAAGCCATGCACCAGCGGTCGCCAGGGCGTGCCGTCGCTCGTCATTTTGATTTCATGGGTCGTCCACGCCAGACCGCTGAGGTTGTTGACGACCAGGTCGAATCGCTGGCGGGGGGAGGCTCCGAATGCCGTCGAGTTGCGGAAGAAGATCGGAGAGAATCCCGCATCGGCAAGCGGCAGAATATCCCTCTCACACAGCGTCTTGCACACGGCATAAGCAGTCTGCGGATTGGTCGGGGTTTCCTCAGTCACCGGCACTTCACCGCCCGCGACGCCGTAAACGGAGCACGATGACATGTAGATGAACCTGCCCACCCCCGCCTGCTTGGCCATCCGGGCCAGGCGGACGGATCCCTTGTGATTGATTTCATAGGTGATATGTGGGGCCAACTCTCCAGTTGGATCGTTGGATAGCTCCGCCATGTGCACCACCGCATCGTGCCCTGCCAGATCCTCCCGGGTGAGGTGGCGGATATCCTTGACCAATGTTCGAGGTTGATCGCTACTGGTGTTATAGAGGTATCCGGATTTGTAATAGCCGACATCCACGCCGGTCACGTCGTGACCGCGGGCTAGCAATTGCGGCACCAGCAGGGAGCCGAGATATCCTTCCGTTCCGGTAACAAGTATTTTCATGGTGTGGTTTGTGGGTTGCGGGGTGGGTGTGAGCAGATGACTCAGGGATCAGGCAAGTTGCTGAACAATTGATTGACCAATCTCCAGCGCGGCGGTGGCCGCGGGCGAGGGAGCGTTGCAGACGTGCAGAATGCCCTTCCCTTTCACCATCAGAAAATCATCCACCAGCCTGCCGTCAGCCAGTAGGGCCTGGGCCCTGACGCCCGCCTTGCACGGCACGAGATCCTCAGTCCGGATAGCGGGAACCAATTGCTGCAAGCTGTGCACGAAGGCGGATTTGAAAAACGAGCGGTGCATTTCCTTGAGTCCTTCGCCAAGGTTGTTACCGATGAGTTTCCAGAACCCGCCGAAAGCCAGGGTCTCGCTGAAATCCCGCAGGTTGAAATCCGTCTTGAGGTAACCCTCGCGCTTGAGTGCCAGCACCGCATTCGGACCGGCGTGCACGGAACCGTCAATCATCCTGGTGAAATGAACTCCCAGAAACGGGAAATCGGGATTGGGAACCGGATAGATCAGGGTACGCACCAAATGCCGCTTCTCCGGCACCAACTCGAAATATTCGCCCCGGAACGGCACTATTTGCGCGCCGGGGTCGGAACCGGCCAGGCGCGCCACGCGGTCGCTATGGAGGCCAGCGCAATTGATGACATACATCGCCTCGAACTCGCCGGCATCAGTGATGACGCTCTTGACTCCGCAACGCTCCACAATTCCCTGGACGTCCTGTCCAAACCTCACCTCACCACCCGCGGATTCAATCAACTCGAGGAATTTGCGGCAGACCTCGACATAGCTGGTGATGCCGGTGGATTTCACCAGAACTCCAGCCACACAACTGACGTGCGGTTCGATTTCTCGCACTCGCTCCGCTGACACCTTTTCCACCGGCACCTCATTTTGAAGTCCCCGCTCATAGAGCGCATCCAACAACGGGATCTCGCTGGCTTGGGTCGCAACAATGACCTTGCCGCTAACCTGGTGGGTGATGTCATGCTTTTGGCAAAATTCAACCATGCTGCGGGACCCGGACTTGGCGAACCGCGCCTTGAAGCTTCCAGGTTTGTAATAAATCCCGGAGTGGATCACCCCCGAGTTGCGTCCTGTCTGATGCTGTGCGGGGCCAGCCTCCTTTTCGAGCAGCAGCACGCGCGCACTGGGAAACGATTTTCCCAGTTGGTATGCCGTGGCAAACCCCACGATGCCTCCGCCAATCACTAAGTAGTCGTAAGGTTTCATTGCTGCTGGTTTAGTGGTGTAATCCCCTTCATTGGCGGTCCCAGATGTTCCAGGGCTCGTTGCCTTTTGCCAGCAACTCCTCGAGATACAACTTGTCGCGCAAGGTGTCCATTGATTGCCAGAATCCATCATGCCGCCATGCTCCGAGTTGACCGCTGCGTGACAGCATTTCCATGGGTTCGCGCTCCCAGACCGTTGAATCTCCGGCTATACACGCCAGCACTCCCGGTTCGAGCACGAAGAACCCTCCATTGATCCACGCGCCATCGCCCTTCGGTTTCTCGCGGAATGATTCCACCGTATTGCTGCCGGACTGCAGGGTGAACGCCCCGTACCTTCCGGGAGATTGCACGGCCGAAAGGGTGGCTAGCTTGCCATGCGACTTGTGATATGCGATGCTCGCTGTGATATCTACGTCGCTCACTCCATCGCCATAGGTGAGGCAAAAGGTTTCGTCACCGAGGTAGTCTGCCGCGCGCTTGAGCCGCCCGCCCGTCATCGTCTTCTCGCCGGTATCAATACAGGTGACACGCCATGGCTCAGCGTCGCAGCGGTGGATGGTGGCACTCTGGCTCCTCAGATCATAGCTGATGTCCGCCGTGTGAAGGTGATAATTAGCGAAATAGTCCTTAATCATGTACCCCTTGTAGCCACAACAGATGACAAACTCATTGATGCCGTGGGCGGAGTAGATTTTCATGATATGCCACAAAATAGGCCGGTTTCCGATGATAATCATCGGCTTTGGCCTCACGCTGCTCTCTTCGTTGATGCGGGTTCCAAAGCCTCCCGCGAGTATGACTGCTTTCATGGTAGGATCCTGCTGGTTTGTATGTTGTGCCGGGGATTGCCGCCTTATAGGGTGGCGGCGGAAGGTCTGGATGGGGAGTCTGTCTGGATATCAGAGCGCAATCTGACTACTTTAGCGGGGACTCCCGCGGCAAGGGCGTTATCAGGCACGTCATGAACCACCACCGCTCCGGCCGCGATCACGGCTCCCCTGCCGATCGACACGCCCTGCAAGATCGTCACTCCATGACCGATCCATGCCCCGTCGCCCACAAAAATCCCACCCTTGCTTGCCAGCGGTTGTTCCATGATCAAACGGTCGGGCGCCAGCCCGTGATCGTAGTTGTAGAACCCACACCCGGAGGCAATTTCAACTTGTTTGCCGATTCTCACTTCCTCGATAAATGCATGAATGTGGCATCCCGGCTGGATGTGGGTTCCCTCATCAATGTGGATCCGCCCGCCCATGCCCGTCTCGATAAAAGAGTCACCGTACAGGTGCACGCGATCCCGCAACTCGACAGGACCTCCTTCGTGGGTGCGATACACGATCACCCGATCTCCCACATAGACATGGCTCCCAAGGCGAAAATCCGGATGGGTCACACGGGCGCTGGGTGCCACGAATCCCCTGCGCGACAAATCAGCAAGATACGACCGTGGGTGATAGGGCGCAGTGTGCCTGGAGGCGAGCCATGCCGCCATCCGGCCCAATCCCCTCTGGCCGGAATGTTTCAGCCAGAACATTCTCCAACGATGGATCATCCGGTTGCGCAAAATCTGATATGGCGGGCACATGCGGCTTGAGTTCCTGACCGTGACAATCCGAGTGCGGAGGTGCAGTATGCCGGTCCTCAGGGACCCGTGATGACAACCGCGAGACGCGCGAACAGGGCTCCGGTGGAGGACAGTGCGCGGGGCAGGTAAACCTTGACAAGGTCCACGCCCGCACCGCCCGCGTCCTTTTCTTCAACCATCACGACTCCTGAAGCTCCGTTGGCATTTGTCCACATTTTCACAAGGTCATCAGTCCACTCCACCGTGATGGTCGTGGATGGATCGTTTTTTGCCAATGATGTCCGGCGGTAGGTGAAGAGAAGATAGTCGGTGCCCATCGAATGATCTATCGGATTAACCGAGGCCAGCGAGACAACAGGAAGTAAAGCATGATCCCCGTCATTCGCCGGATTGCCTCCGATGACGTATTCGATCGCGTTGCTGATCGAATCACCGTCGGAGTCTGTTTCCGGGCTGGCATCGATGCTGAAGCTCCTCATCCACCTACTGAATTCCGCCAATGGCCTCACAGTGATGGAAACCGTGGCGGGTACCGGAGCGGATATCGGGGCGGAATTGCCTTCACTCACTGTAAACATGAAGCTGTCCGGTCCAATATAGTTTGCCGCAGGAGTGTAGATCAGATTTGGCGCAGTGCCACTCAACACACCGTGCTGCGGAGCACTCGTCACCACGAAGAGCAATGGGGCGGCATGGGGGGCCGTCGCGGACAGCATAACAGGCACCGAACTGCCTTCATCGACGGTGACTGCCAGGCTTTGCGCCACCGGAGGAGCAATCAATGGCGCAACATCAATCGAGACCCCTAGCCGGGCGAAGAGCCTGCCATTCATGGCTAGTGCGCACGGCAGATAAATATTCACCCGATCCACGCCAGCGCCAAAGGCATCCTTGTCTTCAATGACCACAGTGCCTGGAGTTCCATTGACCTCTGTCCACAGGCCTCCTAAATCATTGGCCCACTGGACTTGGATGGTCACCGAGGGATCGTTTTTCGCACGGTCGGTCCGGCGATAGGAAAAAAGCAGATACTCGGAACCTTGTGAATTGCCTGCTGGGTTGGCAAAGACTCGTGAGACAACCGGCAGCAGATTGGTGTCCATGCCTCCTGCTGGTTCGCCGCCGATGACATACTCCACTGCATTACTGATTGAATCCGAGTCCGAGTCTGCCTGGGGCTCAGCGACGAGTCCATAGCTGGCCAGCCATCTGGTGAAGCTACTGCCTGCCACTGCGGCGATTGTGATCGACACCAGGGCCGGAGCGGATGCCAG
>JBAXBG010000023.1:0-26432 GCA_037142115.1 Verrucomicrobiota bacterium
TGGCATGCACCCGTCCTCGCTGGCCAAATACCGCGCGTTTCCCACCGTGTCGCTGCCGGACCGCAGCTGGCCGGACCGGACGCTCGATCACGCGCCCGAGTGGTGTTCGGTGGATCTGCGCGATGGCAACCAGGCGCTGCCCCAGCCGATGTCGATCGAGGAGAAGCTCGAGTTTTTCGATTTATTGGTGCGGGTGGGGTTTAAGCAGATCGAGGTGGGTTTTCCGTCGGCGGCGGACACCGAGTTCAATTTCCTGCGGCGCCTGATCGATGACGGGCGGATTCCGGACGGGGTGACGGTGCAGGTTCTGGTGCAAACGCGCGACCACCTGATCCGGCGGACGTTCGAGGCGATCCGCGGCGCGAAGCGGGCGATTGTGCACATTTACAACTCGACCTCACCGCTGCAGCGACGCGTCACCTTCGCGGACGCCACGCGCGACTCGATCCGCGAGATCGCGGTGGAAGGGGCCAAGCTGGTCAAGGCGCTGGTTGCCAGCGTGCCGGAAACCGAGGTGGTGCTCCAGTATTCGCCCGAGTCGTTTTCCGACACCGAACTGGAGTTCGCGCTGGAGTGTTGCCACGCGGTGATGGACGTCTGGCAGCCGACCCCGCAGAAAAAAATCATCCTGAACCTGCCGGCCACCGTCGAGTGGACGACCCCCAATGTCCACGCCGACCAAATCGAGTGGATGTGCCGGCACCTGCACAACCGCGAGTCGGCCATCATTTCACTGCACACCCACAACGACCGCGGCACCGGCGTGGCCGCCACCGAGCTCGGGCTGCTGGCCGGGGCGCAACGCGTCGAAGGCACGCTGTTCGGCAACGGCGAGCGCACCGGCAACCTCGACATCGTCACCGTCGCCCTCAACCTCAACAGCCACGGCATCCCCACCGGCCTCGATTTCTCCGACCTGCAGGCGGTGCGATCCGTCTATGAGCGCGTCACGCGCCTCAGCGTGCCCGAGCGCCAGCCCTACGCCGGCGAGCTCGTGTTCACCGCCTTCTCCGGGTCCCACCAGGATGCCATCAAAAAAGGCCTCGACCGCCGCGCCCGCGAAATGGCTCTCGATCCCGCCGTGCCGTGGGGTGTCCCCTACCTCACCATCGATCCCCAGGACATCGGCCGCTCGTACGAGGCGATCATCCGCATCAACTCGCAATCCGGCAAAGGCGGCGTCGCCTATGTGCTCGACCGCGAACACGGCTTCGACCTGCCCAAAACCATGCACCCGCAGGTCGGCAAACTCATCTACGACCTGGCCGACGCCCTCGGCCGCGAACTCACCACCGACGAAATCCGCGACGCGTTCTTCCGCGAGTTCGTCAACCTGGCCGATCCGTTAGACCTGCTGGATTACGAACTCATCCACCAGGCGGGCGAGCGCGGGCGGGTGAAGTGCCAGGCAAGCGTGCTCAGCGCCGGCGCGCAGCTGCGCCTCGAGGGATTCGGCAACGGCCCGATCAACGCCCTGGTTCATGCCCTCGAAAACGCCGGCCTCAAAGACTTCAAAGTCACCGACTACCGGTCGCACGCGGTGCGCGGCGGGTCGGATGCCAGCGCCGCGGCCTACGTCCAACTCCAGCACGACGACGGCCGCCTGCTGTGGGGCGCGGGCGTCGACCCCTCGATCGAAATGGCCGGCCTCAAGGCGCTGGTCAGCGCGTGGAACCTGCTGCGGCGCTAAGGGCTTCACCATCAAGGAGGGGCGATATCTGATCGCCCGCCCAAGGAAAGACAATGCCCAGCGTGCTACTCCAGCGCATGAACTGAGCATAGGCTGGGCGGACCGATTCCGCCCCTCCTTGGGATGCGTGCAATTCTTTCACGAGTCTTAATATATATTTATCACTCCCGCGATCTTTTGCGGCCCATGCCCCAGACGCGCGGAGTTGTGCCATCGCGGGAATCGCGGACGTCACACCGCGAGAACCCGTCGTCCTGGCATGGCATTGCGGCACGATCTTCTTGACTGGTTTCCGCCGTTCCACTACAACCCGCGATCCTGTTGGATTCTCCACCGGGTCTGAGGTGGATCCCGCGGCACAAAGAATCCGATTTCTCCAACCCATACCCCCCCCCGATCATGAAACCCATCACTCACCGCCTGCTGGCCGCGGGCCGTTGGTTCACCCTCGCCTGCTGCTGCCACGCCGCGCACGCCACGGTCACCCTCAACGCCAACAACACCTTCACCACCGCGCCCCCATCTAACGGCGACCTCACCATCGCCGGCGACCTCGGCGTCCTCAAAGGCATCGACTTCGGCGTCACCACCACCACCCCGCCGCTCGCCGCGGTCCAGCTCAACTACTTCGGCGGCACCGCCAACACCGCGATGTTCGACGTCACCGCCCCGCTCGGCTCGTTCCAGTGGCGCGACAACCTGCTAGGTGCCGCCAAAACCAAAATGAAGCTGGATTCCACCAACACCCTCACTCTCTATCAGTATAACGGCACCACCGGCATCCTGCTCAACCCGAACACCAGCCAGATCTCCCTGCCATCCACCGGCGGCGGCATCTACGCCGGAACCACCCCGGTCTTCACCATCGACGCCACCGGCAAGCTGGTGTTTGGCAACTGTCCGGCCAGCTTCACCAACACCCTGATCCTGGCCAACACCACCGCCGCCACCTCGTCCACCACCGGCGCGCTAACCATCGCCGGCGGCCTCGGCGTGGCCCAGGACGCCTACATCAACGGGGTCCGGGTGGGCCGCGGCGGTGGAACCAACGCCAACAGCTGCAATACGGCGCTGGGCAACGGCACGCTCCAATTGAACAGCATCAAGGGGATTTGGAACACCGCGGTGGGCTATAACTCGCTCTATTCCAACTGCACGGGGAAGAACAACACCGCCACCGGATATCAGGCACTTTATGCCAACGCCACGGGATCCAATAACGTGGCAATCGGAATGTCAGCTGGCAGCTTCCAAATGGATGGAACTCCTTTGAGCGCCGCACAAAACAGCATCTACATCGGCGCTGGTTCCAAAGGATATAGTAACAACGACGTGAATTCCATCGTCATCGGGACTGATGGTGCCGGCGAGGGAGCTTACACAACTGTCATCGGAAATGCATCAACCAACACCACTCATATTTATGGATTATCTGTGGCGCTAGGCCATAACTCGCGGGCTGATGGCCTTTATGCCGCCGCCATCCAAGCACACGCTGCTGGCAATTATTCATTCGCCGCATGTGGCGGGATCGCCGCCGCGGATAACACCGTGGCTCTGGCGTATGGACTGGCAAACGGCTCGCAATCACTCGCGATTGGCGGAACCGACGCCGACAACAGCATGTGCTCAAGCTTTATTCAGAATTGCTCGATCGGCAAGCACTCGGTCACATTGGGAGGATGCGCGAACATCGCTTATGGAACCGACTCATACGCGCTTGGAAACAGGGTCACCGCGTTGGATTCATATGCATTCGTGATCGGATCACAGAATCTTTCAAGGGGCGGCATAGATAGATTCTTTGATGTGGATTATTACTATTCCGACTCCGTGTGGAATGAAGAATCGCCCGTGTTTGAGCTTGGAAATGGCAATCCCGAATGCGGGAATGGCCGTTTTAATGGAAGTTGTTATTGGGATGAGGAAAACTATTACTATGTTTATGAATTCAACCCGATCGAACTCTCCAACGCCATCACCACCCTCAAGAACGGCCGGACCACCCTGACCAACAAGGCGTGGCTGGCCAGCGTGGCCGCCGATGCCAGCCAGGTGCTGGCAGACCCGCCGCCCGCCACCGACAGCGGCGGCGAGGCGCTGGTGGTCGAAGGCCACACCCGGCTCAAAGGCAAGGTGATCATCGAGCAGGCGCAGGGCGACATCTCGATGGGCATCTATGGCCCGTAACCCTCCGTGCCGACATGCGGGACGCCCGCGCGCTAACCAATAATCCCCCCCCTCCTCTGCTGCGCCGACCGAAGGCGAGTCTGGAGACTCGCGGTCCGGCACTCACCACCCCCCACCCCCCATGAACCTCACGCTCCGACTCGCGGCCGTGACCGGCCTGGCCCTGCTGGTTCCAGTGCTGGGTGATCCTCCGGGCTGGTGGCTGGCGGGCGACCCGCCCGTTATCGCCGCCGCCGCCGCCCCGAACAACCACGGCCCGGCCAATGTCGGCCAGGCCAAGTGGATGGCCCATCAGGCACTCGCCAGCATCGCCGCCGTCGACACCGCGCTGGCCGCCGCCATCGAACGGCAACTCACCCAGCCCGACCCCGCCGGCGGCGGGCGGCCCGCCACCCTGGATTTTTCCCGGCCCGAACCGCCGCCCGCCGCCTGGTCGGACGCCCAGCACGCGCCGCTGCTGCTCGGCCAGTTGAAATCGCTGGCGGCGCCGTTCTATCAGCAGCTCCACGCCGCCGCCCCCGCCTGGCTGTCCAACGAGCTGCTCCTCAACCAGACCCAGGACCCGGCCGACCCCGCCAACTTCCACCCGTGGACCACCCGCGACAGCGACGACGCCAACCACGCCATCGCCACCATCGGCCAGCTCAAGGCGGTGTTTTCGCTGCGCTTCGACACCCTGCCCTCCCCTCTCGCGGATCGCGACGGCGACGGGATGCCGGATTCCTGGGAGCTGGCTCACGGCCTTAATGCCGCCGATGGCACCGATGGGACGCGCGACGCCGATGGCGATGGCCTGACCAACCTCCCGGAATATTTACACGGCACCAATCCATGGCTGATGGATACGGATGGGGATGGCATTCCCGATGGGGACGATGCGGCACCCACCGCGGTCGATTCCACCAGCATCACCGCCAGCAGTCCGCGGGTCCTTACGCCATGGTGGTAAGCACATGACCGGCCCCAATCCAATCCTCAATTTTCAAACCCATGATCAATTCGACAAAGCGCCTGGTTGTTGCCGCGTGGCTGATGCTTGCCGCCTGGCAGGGAACGTCCTTCGGGGCAGAATGCAAATGCAAGACGGTCAGCATCAATAAACTTTCATTGATGGCATGGCAGTATGTTTTCGACGACAGCGGGTGCCAGGATCCGAATCTATGGCCGGATTACTATCCACCGCTTGAAGATCGAACCTTTAATTTTGGCGGGCAGTGCTTCAACTTCACCACCCTCGTCAACCGGTTCGTGCGGCTGCCCGCTGATGAATATTCGTGGTATGTCTATTGGTATACCTATGTGGCGTATGATTCTCCAGCTGATCTTTCGCTGGAGGTGGATGACCAAAGCTGGCTTCAGATCTCATTGCCAGCGGTAAGAAGCGACAAAGTCTGCACGGTGACGTTCGGGTGCGGGGTGGAAAAGATTGATGTCGTGTGGGGGAACATCACCGGCACCTTGGTGATTGAGGAGGGCACCAGCAAGAGCAATGACGACAGGAATGAACACATCTGGGTCGACAAGCAGGGATGCCTGGCAACTCTGCATGTGAGTTCATACAGCGTGGGCATGTGGGGCGACTACATGTCGGACCCCCACTATACTGGCATTGAGACCCCTCAGCACCCGCATCTGAGCATTCGGATTCATAAAAAACCCGACCGGCCAGCGACCTGCCGTGCCGAGGGAGGCCTGGATCTGACATCTCCCCAGCCGAGTGCGAGCTTCTCCTCGGGGACGACGGCGGCTGGCGGGTCAAACGGCTCGATCGTGTGGTCTGCCGCAGGGGCCGAAGAAGCCGTCAGTCTGAATTCGATCCACTTGCCCGGGGTGGGCGGCGGCGCGACCAATGATTTTCTGCAGGACGAGACGGACTATCACCAGACAGCGACCCGCTGGCAGTATAAAACCGCCACCCAGTTGTTTGACGCCGAAAAGACTGGCGACGACCTGGTGCTCAAATTCTACGACACCCAGAACCTGGGACCGCTGACGGGCGGGTTCTACAATCCCAGCGCGGGACTCCGGAAAACGATCACCTACGCCAAGTCGGGCGATGCCGTCAGCGTATCCACGACCGAAGGCGGGACGACCGAAACGAGTCATGTTTTAGAATGGAATCCACAGGCCAACACCACCTCCTGGACCGATCTCACCCAGTCAAAAAAATGGATCACCATCCGTGGAATGAATCGCTCTAACGAACTGGTGACCAGCGAGGAATGGTGCGCCGACAACACCGCCACGTATGTGCTGGTCTCCCGAACAAGCCGCGAGTATGAGCAACCCGCCAGCGGCGCTCAGCGCCTGATTCAAACCACCCATGATCCGGTCTGGCCGGGCCGGGCAAATCCCGCGAATCTGGTGGAATCTCTCCATTATGGCGCGGATGGGACCCTGGACCGACAGATCATGCCAGACGGCTCATGGAGTATTGAGACTCATGATGGGGATGACCTGCACCCGCTCCCGCCAGACGGCTGGAATCAAGTTGTAACCTATACGCCATGGCTCAACGCGACCTGTCCGGAAAGCGGGCTGCCACAACCTGGAAATTGTGTGGCCAGGGTTGTGTGGGACGATGGATACGAGATCACGACCACCGAGACCTATACCGCGGGGATTTTGAGTGGCAGGGAGGAAAGCTACACGCTCACCGATTCGGGCTGCATCACCGAGATCACCAAGACCTACACCGACTGCACCACCAACAATTTTCTTGTTTCCAAGCGCCTGACTTATCCACCCAATCAAACCCCAGCCATCAATTCCGGCCGCCTCTTCCGCACGATCGATGCCGCGGGCCGGACACGGACCTATTCCTACGCTAACATGTCACTCGATGCGGGCGGGTTGTTCCGCCTGGATCCCGCCGGCACCTTCGTCGCCACCTATGCGACGGACGGCACCATCGGCCACGAAGACGGCCTGCTGGACGCTGACGGCCATGCGCTCACCACCCGCACCCTCACGATTGCCGACGCTGACGGCAACACGGTGCGCTCCGAGATCCAGGCGTATCTCGGAGCGCCTGGGTACGAAACCATGAGCGTCACCCGCTACCTGCGGACCTTCAATTTGGATGGTTCGGTGCATATGACATCCACCTATCAAGACGATCGCCTCATCGCCGAGGAGGAGATCATTTCGCGCAACGAAACCCGTATCACCGACGAGGAGGGGATTGTGGATATCCAGACCACCGACAGCCAGGGGCGTTCCTCCACCGTGGTCTGCCAGGGCATCACCACCACCTACAACTACGCCGGCCTCACCACCACCGTCACCCAGGCCGCCGCCGGCATGACGCCGCGCACCACCACCACGATCCGCAATCTGGTGGGTGATGTGATCTGCGAGACCGACGAGGCGGGGACCACCACCACCTACTCCAATGACCCGACGCATCGCACGGCAACCACCACGCGCAACGGTGTGACCACCACCACCAGCCGCTACCTCGATGGGCAATTCCTGTCCACGGCCGGCAACGGCGTCATCCCGTCCCGCGCCACCTATCAGGTTGAAAGCAACGGGTTCATCACCACCACGGCATCCACTGGCGCGGAGAATACCCATGGTGCCCGCTGGACGGAAACCACCGCCGATTGGGCGGGCCGGACATGCGCCACCAAATGCCCGGCACCGCTCGCTCCGGACGGCACCCGCTATCCCGACATTATAACCACCTATGGGTATGATGGCAGCACCGGTGCGCCCTGCAAGACCACCGCCACCGCCGGCCCCTCACCCATGCTCTATCTTTCCGACGCGTCCGGCACCACAACCTCCAGCGGCCTCGATGTCAATGCGGATGGAAATCTCAATCCCGCGGACGGCGACCGCGTCTCCATCAGCCGCTCGTTCTATCAAAAAATCGGCGGTGAGTGGTGGCAGGTCAATCTCGAGAGCACCGCCATCTCCGCCACCACCAGCCGCAACACCTCCTCGCGCCGCGGCATGAATGTGGGCGCGGGCGAGGTCCGCGTGACCACCTCCGCCACCGGTGCCACCACCACCACCAGCCGCACATTTGACCGCCCTCACCAGACGGCGACCACCACGGTGGCCAGCGCGGACGGCACCCAGACATCCATCGAAATCGGCGGCCTCCTGATGAGGCAGACCCTCCCTGGCAGCTCAAATCCCGCAACCTACAATTATGACAGCTTCGGTCGCGAAAAATCCCGCTCCGATCCGCGCGGTGCCTTCACCTGGACGTTTTATTACAATGGCTCAAGCCAACTCGATCACGTGACCGACCATCTGGGACACACGACGAGCTACCTCTACTATCCGGCCAACCATATCAATGCCGGCCAGCTTTGGAAAGTCACCGACCCGGGAGACGGCTGCACCGAGTATGTTTACAACTCCCGAGGCCAGACGACGGAGGTCCGGGGCAATGCCACCTATCACCAGGTATTCGGCTATGATGCCCAAGGAGATCAAGCCACGCTCGACACCTACGGCAGCGTGGCCGCGACCACCACCTGGCACCGCGATCCCGCCACCGGTTTGCTCACGTTCAAGGAATATGCCGATGGCAAGGGCACACGTTACGGCTACACCCCGGATGGCAAGGTGGCCACCCGCACCTGGCAACGCGGGGTCACCACCCGTTACTCCTACGATCCGGTCACCCGCGACCACACCCGCATCGACTACTCGGACGCCACGCCGGCGGTGGTTTTCTCGAACCACGATCTGCTAGGTCGCCCGGCCCTCGTCGCCGAAGCCCGTGCATCTGGCGATGACCTCACCACCCTGAGCTATGATCCGGTGACCGGCAGCCAGAGCACCGGCTACGCCGCCACTCACAGTGTGCTTCCCCACCTCGCCGTCATCGCCAATCCCGCAGACACGCGCGGGCGCGCAACCGGCCACAGCGTCAGTCAAGGCGACACCCCGATCCACGGGTGGACCTACGGGTTCGACAACCTGGGACGCATCGGCGGCGTGACCTCCGGCACCCTGAATGTGGAATTCGGCTATCAGCCCGGCACCCGGATGGTGAACGAACAGACCACCCGCAGCGGCACCGAGACCCTGCACCAGAGTAAACGGGCGATTGATCTCCTCGGACGCACGGTCGGCATGGCGTCCCGCGCACCCGACCCCGCCACCGGCGGTGCCATGCGCATCGTTGCCTCGGTTGGCCATGAATACGACCGGCGCCACCGCCGCCAGAATGCCCGCCGTGAGGACGGCACCCGCTGGAACTACGGCTACAACGACCGCTCCGAAGTCACCTCCGCCGTCAAGAGCCTGCCAGACTCCCAGCTTGTCCCAGGCCAATCGTTGAGCTACGACTTCGACGGAATGGGAAACCGCAAAACCTCCAGCGCCGGCACCGCACCTGACGTGGCGCGCACGACCTACGCCCCGGACGCGCTCAACCACTACGCCAGCATCGCCACCCCGGGCATCGTGGACATCCTGGTGCGCGCGCCCAATCCCGTCACGGTCACCGCCGCAGGAACCAATGCCCCCGTCACCCGGCAAGGCAACCTTTTCAACGCCCACGCCACCGTCGCGAACGCCCCCGACGGCCGCTACTACGGCGTCACCGTCACGGATGGCACCACCACCCTCAGTGGCAACCGCTGGCTGGCTCCCGCCAGCGTGTCACCGCTCCATGATGACGATGGCAACCTTACCCGGGACGGTCGTTGGACTTATACTTGGGATGCGGAAAACCGTCTCATTCAGCTCAGCACCCTGCCCGCCGCGATTGCCGCCGGTGCGCCCGCGCTCACGTTGACTCATACCTACGACTTTCTCAGCCGCCGCATCCGCACCACCGCCACCACCGCTGGCACCCCGGCCACCACCACCGAAGAAAGCACCCTCTACGAGGACTGGAACCCGGTCGCCACCTTTTCTAACGGCACCCTCACCCAAACCCTGCTCTGGGGCCTCGACCTCTCCGCCACTCCCCAGGGCGCCGGCGGCATCGGCGGCCTGCTCGCCGTGACCGATCACCGCCCCGCCTCCGCGGGTTGTTACATCCCGTCATACGACGCCAACGGCAACATCATCGCCTGGACCGACCGCACCGGCCTGCTCATCCGCCGCCTGGATTACGACCCCTTCGGCAACACCCTGCTCAAGGAAACCCTGGTCACCCGCCCCGGCCTCGACTCCTCCCTCACCCGCGGATTCAGCACCAAACCCACCGACCCGGCATCCGGCCTGCTCTACTTCGGCTATCGCTTCTATGACCCGGCCTGCGGCCGGTGGCTCGGCAGGGATCCGATTGGAGAGGAGGGCGGGGTGAACCTGTATGGATTCGTGGGGAATGATGGAGTAAATCAAATTGATGTGATGGGGTTGGCACTGTATTCATTCGACGGCACGTGGAATGATAAAAATCAGATGAATAATCCAACAAATGTGTGGAAGTTGCATGATGTCTACCAACAAAAACATAATAAGTTTTATTTTAAGGGCGTGGGGACAAACACTGCAACAAAACTGGTTGGAGGCGTTACCGGCGCGGGGGGACAAAACCGGATTGGAGACGCCTACAAAGCGTTAGTGAAACAGGTAACCCATGGTGATTGCGAGATTGACATCATCGGGTTCAGTCGTGGCGCAGCAGAAGCCCGAGAATTTTCAAATAAAATCGCGAGAGATGCAGTGGTGGTGAATGGCGTGAAAAATAAATTACGAGTAAGATTTTTAGGACTATTCGACACGGTGGCTTCAGAGGGCATTCCCGGGAATGGATTCAACTTCGGGTATGATCTAAAAATCAGAGATCACGTTGACTACGTTGCTCATGCTACAGCCAATGATGAATCCAGGTATTTTTTCCCATTGCATTCGATCAAATCCCGGGCAGGAGAGCCAAACACGCCAAGACGTCAAGAACGCGGTTTCCCTGGATCCCACTCCGATGTGGGAGGGGGCTACGATGACAGCGACCTGTCAGATGGATCGCTGTTGTGGATGTGGCAAAGGGGAGTCGCCGCGGGCGCGCCATTTGGCCCTTTGCCACCGGCATCAAGAAAGATCACCAACCCGAAAGCCCACGCTGAGGGAGGGCCACAGGATCCGCAGCGCCGAATATTTTACCCTTAACCATCATGAAGACATTATTTGCCAGCTTTTTCATTCCGTTTTTTTCAGTTAGCTGCGGACTAATGAATGACGACTATGACATAGTGCACACCAATATTGGTTCTGAAGCACTTACAGATGTTCACATCAGCTATGGAAAATTCAAATCGGCCTGCGGAGCACTGCCCCCATCCGCTTCCGCAACCCACTGTCAGGCTGGCGCGGAGGCGGCCATACCCGAAGATGCCAGGGCGGAATGGGTCACGGTAGCCAACGGCGAGAAACACGAGAAGCTGTTGAAGGTCAAATCGATGCTGCCCAAAGGACGGTTTCGGGGCGAGTTGATCTTTCTGTTTAAGAATGACGATGTCAGACTGGATTGGAGAACATCGCCTTGACCCAGGTCCAGCGAGGTTTGCCTGCGTCCAGCCGAAGTTCGGGGTTCTGCATCGTGCCGACGGAGAAGCGGAGGAGGCCGCGCCACCTAGGAACTTCCCTTGTGCTCATCCGGGGTTGCGGCAAGTGGTGGCGTGCTCTCGACGAGAGCGCATGCCGATGAGCTGACCTTGGGATGCCTTGCTGAGGCCCTTTGGGTTTCGCCATGGCAGCGTCCATCCGAGCGGACGAAGCGGCGGCCCGGGCCGGCCGCCCTGCCTGCGGCTGGGGTGGATATGGCAAAGGGGGATCGGCGGTGGTGCGGAATATTAAGGCGTCATTGGGTTTGCGTTGGGGGGCTGGGTGGCGGAGCATGGGCCTGCAGGAGCGACCGCCATGACGCGTGAACCCACGGATATTGAAGTCGAGGTAGTGGAGATCGACGGCGAGGTGCCGGCGGCGCAAGCGGCGCGGCCGGGAGCGGAGGGGCGGGGCGACTGGCAGGATTGGAGGTCCTGGCACGGGCGGGTCCGCCGGCTCGACAGCCGGTGGTGGCCGTTGTGGGTGTTGCTGGGAATCATGACCGCGGTGTTGTTGGTCACGGTGGGGCTGGTGCTGGGGGTGTTGTTCCTGGTGGCGCGGGGGGTGATGAAAATCCTGCGCGCGGTGTTGGGGTGAAGCTGGGGCGGGACGGCAGGGCAGGGCGTCGCGCCGTGGCTCTAGGGGGGTTGAAACCCACGGCCGATCCGGCCGGCCAGTTTGCTGAAACACGGGCCCGCCCGGGACCGTATCCGGCTGCGGGACCGGACGCTTGACAAGCGGGCCGGAAGTTGCTTGCCTTCGGCGTCTGGTGATTGATTTCCAATCATTTGGAGCTTCCGGGCCGGCTTTCCCTCCACCATCCACGCGCCCGAACAAGCCACTCACATCACCCCACCTCACACTTTCATGGATTGGACCTCACCGCTTTGGTATGCTTCGTATATTGTCGTCTTAATCGGTCTGGCCGGTTACGGGTCGCACCGCTTGACGATTGTATTCCTGTATTTGAAGCATGTGCGCAATCACCCCAAGCCGCTGGGTTTGTTCCAGGACTTGCCGCTGGTGACGGTGCAGTTGCCGGTTTTCAACGAGATGCACGTGGTGGACCGGCTGTTGGAGGCGGTTTCGGCGATGGATTATCCGCAGGACAAGCTGCAGATCCAGCTGCTGGACGACTCGACGGATGAAACGGTGGCAATCTGCCGGGTGGGCATTGAGCGGCTGCAGGCGCGCGGGTTCGACGCCGAACACATTCACCGCAGCGACCGCACCGGCTACAAGGCGGGAGCACTGGAAAACGGCACCCGTTTTGCCAAAGGCGAGTTTTTGCTCATATTGGATGCGGATTTCGTGCCGAACCCGGATTTATTGCAGCAGACCATCCACTATTTCACGGATGAGAAAATCGGGATGATTCAGACGCGCTGGGGCCATTTGAACCGGACGTTCAACGTGCTGACGCGGATTCAGGCGATGTTCCTCGACGGTCACCTTGAGTTGGAACAGACCGCACGCAACCGCTCGGGGAGGTTTTTCACCTTCAACGGCACCGGTGGGATCTGGCGCAAGTCGTGCATCGCGGACGCCGGCGGCTGGGAGCACGACACGCTCACCGAGGACATGGACCTCAGCTATCGGGCCCAGCTCAAGGGGTGGCGCTTTATTTTCCTCAACGATGTGGAAACGCCGGCCGAGCTACCGGTGGACATGGACGGCTTCAAGAGCCAACAACACCGCTGGACCAAGGGTTCAATCCAGGTTTGCAAGAAAGTGCTGCCGGCGATCTGGCGCAGCAAGGTGCCGTTGTTCATCAAGATGGAGGCCACCGCGCACCTTACCTCCAACTTCGCCTACCTGCTGCTGATCTGCCTGTGCTTCCTGATCTATCCCAACCAGCAGTGGCAGCCGGATTTCGGCAAGCTCACCTATTACATCGTCAACGTGCCGATCTTTTTCTTCTCCTCGGTGTCGGTGATCGTGTTCTACCTGGTCGCCCAGAAGGCACTCCACCCCGGTTCATGGTGGAAGGAAATCCCCTACCTGCCGCTGCTGCTCGCGTTGGGAATCGGCATGTCCATCAGCAATGCCAAGGCGGTTCTCGAAGCCCTTTGCAACCACCAGAGTGCGTTCGTGCGCACCCCGAAATACGGCATCGGCCAAACCCAGCGCCAGGATTGGAAGAACAGCAGCTACAAGGCGATCAAAACGCTCACCCCCTTCGTGGAACTCCTGTTCGGCTTCTTTTTCCTGTTTGTGGTGGTCGATGCCGCGATGCGGAGCATTTGGTCGTCGGCGATTCTTTTGCTTCCCTTCCCGATCGGATTTTTCTACACCTCGCTCGGTTCGCTGACACGCATGCTGCCGTCCAGCGCGGCCACCGTCACAGCGAAGATCGGCCCACCCAACACTCCATGACCCACCGATGACCGGATTTCCCACGCCGCGGATCCTTCTCATGGCTGGCTTTGGCCTGCTGGTTGGACTCGGCTTCACGAGTTGTGGCACGATCCCGGTGGCCCAGGATTCTCGCAACAAGATGATCGTGAGCGTGAGCGATCAAAAACTGCTGCTCGTGTGCGACGGCAGCCCGGTGAAGGACTACAAGATTTCGACCTCCAAGTTCGGCGTCGGCGACCGACCCAACAGCAATTGCACCCCGCTCGGACGCCTCAAAGTGGCCCAAAAAATCGGTGGCAATGCGCTGATCGGCAGCGTGTTCAAGCACCGCCGCCCGACCGGCGAAGTGATCCAACCCGACGCGCCCGGACGCGACCCGGTGGTGACGCGCATCCTCTGGCTGACCGGCACCGAGACGCGCAACCGCAATGCGTTCCGCCGCACGATCTACATCCACGGCACGCCCGAGGAACGCCGCCTCGGCCAGCCCGCGTCCTATGGCTGCATCCGCATGAGCAGCCGCGACGTGGCGGATCTCTACCAACGCATCGGGTGCGGGGCCGACGTCTTCGTGATCCGGGAATCGATCCGGCCCGTGACCCACCCCTCAAGCCGGGCATCCAGCCAGGCGGCGATCCAAGCCGCGATCCAGCCCGCTTCCAGCAATCAAGCGTCGGCATCCGTCAGCAAGCCCAGCGGCCGCCAGCGCGGTTAAAACCCAGCGCGGATGAAAATCGCCGAAACTCAAGCTTGACACCCGCGAAGCAATCCCTATTTTCCGCCGCCCGCCCTAGGGCACTCCATTTTTCCCAGCAATCACCATGGCCAATCATAAATCTTCGATCAAGCGCGCGCGCCAAACCATCGTCCGGACCGAGCGCAACCGCGCCGAAAAAAGCCGCATGAAGACCTTGCGCAAACGCGTCCTTGTCGCCATTGCGTCAGGAGACAAGGCGGTAGCGACAGTTGCCAGTGCCGCATTTTCCTCGGCCGTGGACAAGGCCGCCAAGCACAACGTGATCCACTCGAACAAGGCTGCGAACCTCAAGAGCAAGACGGCCAAGGCCTTCGCCGGGATCGCCTGATCGATCCGGGTGCCGAATGATTCTCCGGCCCATCAAGAAACAAGCGGACCGGATCCCCGGTGCCGCTTTTTTCATCGCCACCATGCCTGATCCCGCCCCACCGAACCGCGCCGCCACTGCGGCGAAAATCGCTGCCAACCCCATCGGCTACAAAGTCTGCGAGGGCTGTGATTCGATTGTCGGCAGTGGTGCTGCGCTGTGCCCGAACTGTCACAGCTATCGGTTTGAGGCCTCCGCCGAGCGGGTCATCCGCCAGGCCCGCATCCTCGGTGCCCGCGAACAAACGTCGGTCACCGCCCAAGACCTCGGCTGATTCAACTTTCAACTTTCAGCTTTTCTCCACTCATGGACTCATCGATCGGATTCAAAGAATGGCAGGTCGTGTGTGACGCGCTGGCCTCGGGTCGGCAGTCTATCCTGCTGCGCAAGGGGGGCATTCACGAGGGCCGCGAAGGATTTTCCTTCGCCCATGACTCGTTTTTCCTTTTTCCCACCCGCTTCCACGCGCTGGCCGACCAAGTCCGCGAGGGCACGGTGAAAGTCCTGCCCGAATGGCAGCCGGGCGATGAAATCCGCATCACTCACCATGCTGCGGCGCTGTGGGCCGTCACCCTCACCGATTGGGAGCAGGTCGCCGCGTTGGCGCCTTATCACATTTATTCGGACGCCACGATACGCGATCGTTTCGATTGGGAAGGCAAGGGCATGGCCTCAGGCAGCATCCACGTCGCCCTGGTGCGGGTGCGGGAACTCGCCGAACCGTGGATCTTCCCCTACAGTCCGACGTTTGGCGGGTGCCGCAGCTGGATCCAGCTGCCCTGCCCGCCCGCCGGCTGGGAGGAATCCGCGCGGCCGGTGCTGGATGACGAAGCCATGGCCAAGCTGGACGCGCTTGCGTCGGCCCATTGATCCTGAAAGGGGGAAGTGGAAACGGCATGCCGGCTTTTTCAAACCACGGATTGAACTGATTATCCACTGATTTCACTGAAAGAATGGATTGTGACTAACGGATACCACGCTCCCCTTTTAGGTGTGAGCGCATGACGATTCAACTTCCTAATGATCAGTATAATCAGTGAAATCAGTGGTTCGCATTTTCCCGTTGAGGTTGATATGACGTTCTTCTGCGTTGACCCCGGCGCGCTGCCGTGCAACCTCCGCGCCCGATGATTTCCGTCCAATCACTGCGTGTGGAGTTTGGTGCCCGCGTCCTTTTCAGCGATCTTTCGTTCTCGGTGCAGCCGCGCGAGCGCATCGCGTTTGCGGGCCATAATGGCGCGGGCAAGTCCACGCTCATGAAGTGCGCCGCGGGCCTGCTCAGGCCCAACGCCGGGATGATCCACGCCCCCAAAGGCACCCGCATCGGCTACCTGCCGCAAGAAGGCATCCACGTCCGCGGCCGCTCGCTGTGGCATGAGACGGAATCCGCCTTCGGCGAAACCGTCGCCCTGCGCGAAAAAATCGACCGCCTGTCGCACGAACTCGGCCGGCTCGATCCGCGCTCGTCGCCCTACGCCGAGATGTTGGAAGAGATCGGCGGCCTCGAACTTGAACTCGACGCGACCGACCCGACGCGCATGAAGCCCAAAATCGAGTCGGTGCTCAAGGGGCTCGGGTTCAAGGACAAGGATTTCACGCGCGATTGTTCGGAGTTTTCGGGTGGCTGGCAGATGCGAATCGCGATGGCGAAGCTGTTCCTGCAGGAGCCGCAGGTCCTGCTGCTCGACGAGCCGACCAACCACCTCGACCTCGGCACCCAGGTGTGGGTTGAGCAATACCTGATCAACTACCCTGGGGCGATCCTGCTGATTTCGCATGACCGCGGGTTGTTGGACACGCTGTGCACCCGCACCATCGCGTTCGCCCACGGCCGCGCCGAGGAATACGCCGGCAACTTTTCCTACTACGAGCGCGAGTCGGTGCTGCGCAAGGACATCCAACTCAAGCAATACCAGGCCCAGCAACGCGAAATCGGCGAAATCCAGCGCTTCATCGACCGGTTCCGTGCGTCGGCCAACAAGGCAACCCTGGTCCAGTCGCGCGTCAAGATGCTGGCCAAGATCGAGCGCATTCCGGCCCCCGAGATGGACGACGCGGTGATGAAGTTCAAGTTCCCCGCCCCGCCCAACTCCGGCCACATGGTGGCGAAACTCGAGGCCGTCTCGAAAAGCTACGGCCCGCTGGACATCTTCAGCGGCTACGATTTTGAAATCAACAAGGGCGAAAAGGTCGCCATCGTCGGACCGAACGGCGCGGGCAAATCCACCTTCTGCCGGCTCATCACCGCCCAGGAAGAACCCGACGCCGGCAGCCACACCTTCGGCCACAAGGTCGCCACCTCGTTCTTCTCGCAGAACCACGCCGATGAACTCGACCCCGACCAGACCGTGCTGGCCACCGTCGAGGCCGCGGCCTCGCGCGACTCGGCACCGCACGCGCGCAACCTGTTGGGCTGTTTCCTGTTCCGCGGCGACGACGTGTTCAAGAAGGTCGGGGTGCTCTCCGGCGGCGAACGGTCGCGCGTCGCGCTGGTGTGCATGCTGCTGCGCCCGGCGAATTTCCTGATCCTCGACGAGCCGACCAACCACCTCGACATGCAATCGCAGGACGTGCTCCAGCGCGCGCTCATGGATTACCCCGGCAGCGTGCTGATCGTGTCGCACAACCGCTCGCTGCTCGACCCACTGGTGACCAAGACCCTGGAATTCCGGCCCGGTGAGGTGCCGCGCTTGTTCTCCGGCAACATCACCTACTACCTCGAAAAAACCTCCGAGACCCCGCCACGCGGCGCGACCACGCCAGGCACCAGGTCCGCCGCCCAAGCGGCCGGATCGCCGCCCCCCCCCACCGTCAACCGCAAGGACCAGCGCCGCGCCGAGGCCGAAGCCCGCGAGATCCGCTCGAAGGTGCTCAGGCCGCTGGAAAACGAGCTCGAAACCCTCGAGGCGAAGATTGCCGGCTTCGAAGCCGCGCAAGTCACCCTGACCGCCGCCCTGTCCAGCGACGAGGTGGCGGCCGAGCCCGACAAGCTCCGCGAAACTTCCAACGCCGTCTCAAAAATCACCACCGCCCTGGAAACCGGCTACTCGCGCTGGGGCGAACTCTCCGACGAAATCGCCAAGGTCAGAGCCAAGCTGGGGATAATAGGCTGAGACCGCGGTGAACCCGGGTCGGGCGCGGGCAGCCGGGAGCGCGAGTCTCCAGACTCGCCAGCGAAATGACCGCCAACGTTCCTAGCCGTTTCCTAGCCGTTTCCTACTCGCCGCCTTCTCTAGCGAGTCTGGAGACTCGCGGTCCCGGCTGCCCGCCGAGCATTTCGTCCACCCAGCGCGGGACCTCGCGCGTGGCCGGACCGCTTAACTGGCGGTCGAAGCACTCGGACACCAGGGTCGGCGCGTTGTTGATCTCGAGGGTCCGGGCACCGGCGAGTTTCGCGAGTTGCACGAAGCCGGCGGCCGGATAGACGTGGCCGGAGGTGCCAATAGCGGCGAACACGTCCGCCTGCTCCAACTCCTTCTCGATGCGCGCCATGTGATAAGGCATTTCGCCAAACCAGACGATGTCTGGCCGCATCCCTGCGCAGCGGCCGCACCCCGGGCAGGCGGTGGTGGTCAGCAGGTCGCCCGCCCATTCCCCGCCATGGCCGCAGTGGACACAGCGGACGCGGCGCAACTCGCCGTGCATGTGGATCACCTCGCTGGCCCCGGCCTGCTCATGCAGGTCGTCGATGTTCTGGGTGATGAGGGTCACCCGCCCGGGAAATTCCCGCTGCAGTCGCGCCAACGCCAGATGCGCGGCATTCGGCACCACCCCCAGCAACGCCGCGCGCCGCAGGTTGTAAAACCGCTGGACGAGTTGCGGGTTGCGCTGGAACGCTTCCGGGCAGGCGACATCCTCGACCCGATAGCCCTCCCACAAGCCATCCTTGTCGCGAAACGTCGGCAACCCGGACTCCGCGGAAATCCCCGCCCCGGTGAGAACCACCACCGATGTTGCATGTGCTTTCATCGTGCCTTCGATAGCCCCGATCACCCCGCCTGGCTAGCCATTCCCTTTGATGCGGTGACGCCAATAATGAAACCTGAAGCCTGTAGCCATTTAGCTTGCCGCGTGTGCAGAAACCAGAATCCGGCGAACGTGCGCGAACGCTTCCTCGCCGGGTATGAGCGTCACCTCACCCGCTTCAACTTGCGCGACGCGACGACGAACCTCAGCAATCTGTGCCTGTGCGATGTCTGGCGGAGTGTCACGGGCGAGGCTCTCCACAATGCGGTCAGCGAGCGGATCCTCAAGGTCGAGCCATGGTGGCCCTGAATTCAGCGGACTTTGCGCAACTTCACGTTGTAATTTCCACCCGAGAGGCGAAAGCTGCGCCACGTTCCCCACGTTTACCTGACACGAAATGAAACTCCCATCCCGCTCATTGATGATCCCGCTTGGCATCGCCATCGTCGCGCTGTGCAGTTGGTGGTTTTTCCACAAACCCGCCGTCGCCCTGCCCGATTTGCAGACCGTCGCGGTGAAACGTGGCGACGTGTTCTCCACCATCAGCGCCACCGGCACGCTTGAACCTGAAGAGGTCGTCGATATCGGCGCCCAGGTCACCGGCCAGATCCTCTCGTTCGGCAAGGACACCGCCGGCAAGCCCATCGATTACGGCTCGCAAGTCGACGCGGGCGCGCTGCTCGCCAAAATCGACGACTCGCTCTACGCCATCAACCAGAAACAGGCCGAAGCCCAGCTCCAACAGGCGCAATCCGCCGTGCTCTCCGCCGAAGCCGGCCTGCTGCAAAGCCAGGCCAAGCTCGAACAAGCCCAGGCCCAATGCAACCAGGCCAAAAAGGACTGGGACCGCGCCCAAAAACTCGGCCCGTCCGATTCGCTCGCGCGCTCGGCCTACGACACCTATCAAAGCGCCCACGAAGCGGCCCAGGCCAATGTCTCGGCCGCCCAAGCTGCCTGCGCGGTGTCCACCGCGCAGATCGGCACCAGCAAGGCCACCGTCACCCAGGCCCAGGCCGCCATCCAACTGGCCAACCGCAACCTCGGCTATTGCACGATCTCCTCGCCGGTCAAGGGCATCGTCATCGACCGCCGGGTGGATGTCGGCCAAACCGTGGTCTCCAACATGAACGCCTCCAGCCTCTTCCTGTTAGCCAAGGACCTGAAAAAAATGGAGCTGTGGGTCGCGGTCAACGAGGCGGACATCGGCAGCATCCACACCGGCCAGGCGGTCTCGTTCACCGTTGATGCCTTTCCCGGCATCACCTTCCGCGGCGACGTCAACAAGGTCCGGCTCAATGCCACCATGTCCCAAAACGTGGTCACCTACACCGTGGAAATCAACACCGACAACGCCGACGGCAAGTTGCTGCCCTATCTGACCGCGACCGTGAAGTTCGAAGTCGATCACAAACAGAACGTGCTCACCGTGGCCAACGCCGCGCTGCGCTGGCGGCCCAGTGACAGTCAACTCGCCCCCGGCGCGGACAACCCGTTCAACCCGAAGTCGCCCAAAAAGGACGCCAAGGACGGAGCCAAAGCCACCGACAAAAAGAAAGCGCGCAGCGGCGTGCTGTGGGTCTGCGATCCGGCCCACCCGAACCGCGTCACGCCGCTCAAGGTGCGCACCGGCATCACCGACGGGATCGTGACCGAAGTCACGCCCGACACTCCCGGCACCACGCTTGAAGACGTGGCCGTGGTCCTGTCTGAGATGCGCGAAGCTGACCCGGCCTCCACCGAGACCACCAATCCCTTCGCCCCGAAGTTCCCCGCCCGCAAACATTAATCCCAGATGGAAATATGAGAACCACTGATCGCACTGATTTTACTGATGTTCAAGAAGTTACAGCACCATGTGTTCGCACCTGAAGGGTGAACCTTTTCACCATGAGTAATAATTCAATTCTTTCAGTAAAATCAGTCAAAATCAGTACAATCAGTGGTAAAAAATGCTGCTTCAGCCTGTTCCATTTTCCCTTGTAGGTTAATGCCCCGGACGTTGCCCGTGATCCCATGAATCTCATCGAACTGCGCGACATCCGCAAAACCTTCTTTCTGGGTGAGGTGGTGCTGCCTGTCCTCAAGGGCATCACCCTCAACATCGCCAAGGGCGAAATGGTGGCCCTCACCGGCGCCTCGGGGTCCGGCAAAAGCACGCTGATGAACACCCTGGGCTGCCTCGACCGCCCGACCGCGGGGGATTATGTGTTAGACGGGGTGGAGGTCTCGCGCCTCTCCAACGACGAGCGCGCGCTGATCCGCAACCAGAAGATGGGCTTCGTGTTCCAGAACTTCAATCTGTTGGCGCGCACCACCGCCGACGGCCAGGTCATGATGCCGCTGCTCTACGGCGGCAAATACGTCTCGCAAAAGGATGCGCGACAGCGCGCCGAGGCGCTGCTGACCCGGGTCGGGCTGGCGGATCGCTTCGACCACCAGCCGTCGCAACTCTCCGGCGGCCAGCAGCAGCGGGTGGCGCTCGCCCGCGCCCTGATCAACAATCCGCCGTTCCTGCTGGCCGACGAGCCGACCGGCAATCTCGATTCCAACACCACCCGCGAAGTGCTCGCCCTGTTCAAAGAACTCAACGAACAGGACGGCATCACGATTCTGCTAGTCACCCACGATCCGAAAGTGGCGGCCAGCTGCCGGCGCGTGATCCGGATGGCCGACGGCTTGATTGAATCCGACGAAATCACCCCGGGAGGCCTGCCATGAAAGTGCTGCGCATCCTGCTGGCCTCGCTCACTGCGCTGCGGCGCAACGTGATGCGCTCGGCGCTGACCACCCTGGGCATCGTCATCGGGGTGGGCGCGGTGATTGCCATGATGGAGATCGGCAACGGCTCGTCCGCCGCGATCCAGAAAACCATCTCCAGCATGGGAGCCAACACGCTGATGATCTTTCCGGGCGCGGCGGCCAGCGGTGGGGTCTCGTTCGGTGCCGGCAGCACCATGAGCCTGACCCCCGACGACTGCGCCGCGATCCTCAACGAATGCCCGTCGGTGCGCGCCTCCGCTCCGGTGGTCCGCTCGAAAAACGCCCCGGTCATTTTCGGCAACAAGAACTGGGTGCCGATGGAAATCGATGGCACCACTCCGGACTTCCTGACGGTGCGGGAATGGCCGCTGACCGAAGGAGCGGCCTTCGAGGACCGGGACGTGCGCAACGCCGGGCGGGTCTGCCTGATTGGCCAGACCCTCGCGCGCGAGTTGTTTCCAGGACAATCGCCGGTGGGCCAGGAGGTGCGCTTGCAAAACGTCGCGCTGCGGGTGGTCGGTGTGCTCGATAAAAAGGGTGCCAACATGATGGGCCGCGACCAGGACGACATTCTGATCGCGCCCTGGACCACGATCAAGTTCCGGGTGTCCGGGGCCAGCACCGCCAACACCAACACCTCGTCCAACACCACCGGAACCACCACCACCACCCCGCGCGGCCAACTCTATCCCGGGTCCGCCGCAGGCATCTACGCCGCGCGCTCAGCCACCCAGAATAAAAACAGCCCGATGCCGGTGCGCCTCATCACCGTGGACCAAATCGTGGTGGCCGCCACCAGCGCCGCGGAAACCAAGGATGCCCTCACCGAAATCACCAGCCTGCTGCGCGAACGCCACCACCTCGCCGAGGGCGAAGTCGACGATTTCAACATCCGCGACATGGCCGAGATCACCAAGGCCCTGTCCTCCACCTCCGTGATGATGACCAATCTGCTGCTGGTCGTGGCCATGATCTCGCTGGTCGTGGGCGGCGTCGGCATCATGAACATCATGCTGGTTTCGGTGACCGAGCGCACCAAGGAAATCGGCCTGCGCATGGCCGTCGGCGCGCGGGGCTCCGACATCCTGCGGCAGTTTCTCACCGAGTCCGTCGTGCTGTGCCTGGCGGGCGGGGCGATGGGCATCGGCCTCGGGCGCGGCACGTCCTATCTGGTGGCCAAAATCCTCCACTGGCCGACCCTGCCCTCGCTCGGCGCGATCATCGCCTCGGTGCTGGTGTCGGCCACGGTGGGCATCATCTTCGGCTACTATCCCGCCTGGAAAGCCTCGCGCCTCGACCCGATCGAGGCCCTCCGCTATGAATAACCCTTTTTTATGAGATTCCCCAAATTCATTCTAGCGGCACCCTTGTTAGCCGCGTGCTCGGTAGGTCCCGATTTCCAACGGCCCGGCAACCGGCTGCCCGCCAGTTGGAGCATGGGCCAACGTCACGCCACGGCCGCCGCCGACCCGGCCGCGCTGGCCGGCTGGTGGCGGCGGTTCCACGACCCCCAGCTCAACCGGTTGGTCGGGCAAGCCGTCACCGTGAACCTCGACATCCAACAAGCCGCCGCCCGCCTGGCGCAGGCCCGCGCGCAACGCCAGGCCGCCGCCTCGTCGTTCTGGCCGTGGCTCAGCGCCTCGGGCAGCGAACAGGAATCCCACGTCGGCGGGTCCGGCCCGGCCGCGGGCCATGCCCGCAGCTATCAGGGCGGCTTCAGCGCCGCCTGGGAACTCGATGTCTTCGGCGGCAACCGCCGCAACTTGGAATCCGCCAACGCCCGCCTCGCCGCCGCCGCGTCCGACCTCGATGCCACCCGCCTGAGCATGGCCGCCGAGGTCGCGCTGACGTATTGCCAGCTGCGCGCGATCCAGGACCAGCTCGCGGTGGCGCGCCGCAACCTGGACACCCAACAGCACAGCGCGAAAATCACCCGCGACCGCCGCGGTGCCGGCTTCGCCAGTGACCTCGACGTGGCCAACTCCAGCGCGCTGGTCGCCAACACCCAGGCCCAAATTCCCAGCCTGGAAACCGCCGCCACCCAATCCGCCCACGCGATCGCCGTGCTGCTCAACCGCCCGCCCAACGAGCTGATTTCGCTCTTGGCCGACCCGCGCGCGGTCCCCACAGCCGCCGCCAGCGTGCCCACCGGGATTCCGTCCGACCTGCTGCGCCGGCGCCCGGACCTCCTCCGCGCCGAGGCCAACGCCCATGCCGCCACCGCCAACATCGGCGTGGCCGTGGCCGACCTGTTCCCCAAGTTTTCCCTCACCGGCTCGCTCACCCAACAGAGCGCCAAGCTCTCCGACTGGCTCTCGCCGTCGGCCCGGGTGGGATCCTTTGGCCCGTCGTTCAACTGGGCGCTGTTCCAGGGCGGCAACCTCCAGGCCAACATCCGCATCCAGCAGGCACTGCGCGACGAGTCCGTGCTCGCCTACCGCAAAACCGTGCTCGTCGCGCTGCAGGAAGTCGAGGACTCGCTCGCCGCCAGCGCCAACGAGCACCGCCGCCACGCCTCGCTCGCCGAAGCCGTCACCGCCAACCGCCGCGCCGTGGAACTCTCGCTGCAACTCTACACCGCCGGCCAAACCGAGTTCATCAACGTGCTCAACGCCCAGCGCTCGCTCTATCAATCCGAAACCGAGTTCACCCTCAGCAACCTCGCCCTGGCCGGCGACCTGATCGCCCTCTACAAGGCGCTTGGCGGCGGTTGGTAGGCCACGGGTGCCAGGATGTGCCGCGGCATTGCCATCGCGTTGCCCTCCCTGTGGTGGCGGTCGCTGCCGCGCGGGTCGCTCAACAAGTGAGGTGCAATTTCCGCGGCATGCTCTTAGTGTCTGCCATGCCCGCAAGCGTACGCACCGACAAATGGCTGTGGGCCGTACGTTTGAGCAAAACCCGCAGTGCCGCTGCCGAAATCTGCGCGGCGGGCAAAGTGAAACGTGCCGGCCACCCATTGAAAGCGGCCTCGCTGGTGCATCCCGGCGATGTGCTGGCAATTCCTTTTGTCGAAGGCCCGGGGGTGAGGACGATCGCGGTGCAGGCGGTGATTCTGCTGCGGGTCGGAGCGCCCGAGGCCCAGGCCTGCTATCAGGATCTCACGCCCCCGGAGGTTTTTGAGGCTCTGAAACTCTGGCTGACCGCCAAACACGAAGCCGCCAAAGGCCGACCCACCAAAAAAGACCGCCGCGAGATCGACAAAATCCACGGGTTTTGGGATTGAGGCGGGCTGCCGCGATGAGATTGGTGGGCGCATCGCAATCCAGCCCTTTACAAGCGGGAAGATCCCTGCCAAACCCCGTCCAATTTAGCACCCCCGCCGCGCAACCTTCAACTGACCATGCCCAAAGACACCTCAATCCACAAAATTCTCGTCATCGGTTCCGGCCCGATCGTCATCGGCCAGGGCTGTGAATTCGACTATTCCGGCGTCCAAGCGTGCAAGGCGCTCAAGGAAGAAGGATATGAGGTGATTCTGGTCAACTCCAACCCGGCCACCATCATGACCGACCCGGAGTTCGCCCACCGCACCTACATCGAGCCGATCACGCCCGAGGTGGTGGAAAAAATCATCATCCGCGAGCGGCCCGATGCCCTGCTGCCCACGCTCGGCGGCCAGACGGCGCTCAACACGTCGATGGAGCTGTTCAAGTCGGGCGTGCTCGACCGCCATAACGTCCGGATGATCGGTGCCAACGCCGATGCCATCGACAAGGGCGAGGACCGCCTGCGCTTCAAGGAGGCGATGCTCAAAATCGGCCTCGACCTGCCGCTTTCCGGCGTCGCCCACACCCTCGAGGAGGCCCGCAAGGTTTCCGAGGAAATCGGCCGCTTCCCGCTCATCATCCGGCCGGCGTTCACGCTCGGCGGCCAGGGCGGTGGGATCGCCTACAACCGCGAGGAGTTCGAGGAAATCATCATCCGCGGCCTCGACCTGTCGCCGGTTTCCGAAGTCCTCATCGAGGAATCACTCCTCGGTTGGAAGGAATTCGAAATGGAAGTCATGCGCGACCGCAACGACAACTGCGTGGTCATCTGCTCGATTGAAAACCTCGATCCGATGGGCGTCCACACCGGCGACTCGATCACCGTCGCGCCGATCCAGACGCTCACCGACCGGGAATACCAGATCATGCGCGACGCGTCGTTCGCCTGCATCCGCGAAATCGGGGTGGAAACCGGCGGCTCGAACATCCAGTTCGCCACCGACCCCAAGACCGGCCGCATGATCATCATCGAGATGAACCCGCGCGTCTCGCGCTCGTCCGCCCTCGCCTCGAAAGCCACCGGCTTCCCGATCGCCAAGATCGCCGCCAAACTCGCCGTCGGCTACACGCTCGACGAGCTGCCCAACGACATCACCCGCGAGACGCCGGCCTCGTTCGAGCCCACCATCGACTACGTGGTCACCAAGGTGCCGCGCTTCACCTTCGAAAAATTTCCCACCGCCAATCCGGTGCTGACCACCTCGATGAAGTCGGTGGGCGAGGCGATGTCGATCGGCCGCACATTCAAGGAGAGCATGCAGAAATGCCTGCGCTCGCTCGAGACCGGGCGCTGGGGGTTCGGGTTTGACAACAAGGACCCGCACAACCCGACCAAAGAAGAGATCACCCGCAAACTCCAGATCCCCAATGCCGAGCGCATCTTCTGGCTGCAAACCGCCTTCACCAATGGCTGGACCCTCGAAGAAGTCCACGCCGCCACCCAGATCGACAACTGGTTCCTCGGCCACCTCCAGCAGATCGCCGAGGAGGGGATGACGCTCGGGAGCACAGGCGTCCCGCCTGTGACGGCAGACAGCCGTCCCGGCTGTCAGGGCG
>JBAXBG010000024.1:0-26128 GCA_037142115.1 Verrucomicrobiota bacterium
GGACGGATTCCGCCGCTCCTTGGAATTCCACCAATGAACTCCATGTTCCTCGGGAACTGACTCAAGGAAGGGCGATATCCGATCGCCCATGTCCATGGGCTGGCCCTGCGAGGCGGATTCACTCACTGCATGGTCTTTCCAGGGTCATCGGCGGACGGATTCCGCCGCTCCTTGGAATTCCACCAATGAACTCCATGTTCCTCGGGAACTGACTCAAGGAAGGGCGATATCCGATCGCCCATGTCCATGGGCTGGCCCTGCGAGGCGGATTCACTCACTGCATGGTCTTTCCAGGGTCATCGGCGGACGGATTCCGCCGCTCCTTGGAATTCCACCAATAAATCCGACAGGCGGGACGCCTGTCCTCCTGCTAACCAGACTGGTCCGCACAAAAAACCCCGGCCCGCTGGGATGCGGAGCCGGGGTTGCTGTGAGTTATTCGCAGGTCAGGCGGTGGCCGCTTCCTCGTCGTCATCGACGGTTTCGCGCACCGGGGCGATCGGCTCGGGTTCCTCGACGGTGAACTCGAACTCCGAATCGCGGTGGCACGGGAAGCCGGTGCCGGCCGGGATCAGGTGGCCCATGATGACATTCTCCTTGAAGCCGGTCAGGTAGTCGACCTTGCCCAGGGTGGCCGCTTCGGTGAGGACGCGGGTGGTGTCCTGGAAGGAGGCTGCGGAGATGAACGACTCGGTTTCGAGCGAGGCCTTGGTGATGCCGAGCAGGACCGCTTCGCCTTCGGCAGGCTTGCCGCCGTTGGCGAGGATCTGGGCATTGACGCGCTTGAAGTTGGTGCGGTCGACCTGATCGCCCCAGAGGTATTGGTCGGCATCGCCCGGGTCGGTGATCTTCACCTTGCGCAGCATCTGGCGAATGATGACCTCGATGTGCTTGTCGTTGATTTCCACGCCCTGGACGCGGTACACCGATTGCACTTCGTTGACGAGGTGTTCCTGGAGTTCCTGGGCGCCGCACGCTTCCAACAGATCTTCCGGCGACACGGGGCCTTCGGTGATCTGGTCGCCGCGCTTCACCTTGTCGCCATCGGTGACGATGATGTGCTTGCCGAGCGGGACCAAGTGGTCGACCTGTTCGCCGGTTTCGGCGTGGGTGACGACCACGCGCTTCTTGCCGCGGACGTTGGTGCCGAAGGAGACGTCGCCTTCGATCTTGGCGATGACGCAGGAATCCTTGGGCTTGCGGGCCTCGAAGAGTTCGGCGACGCGCGGCAGACCGCCGGTGATGTCCTTGGTGCGGGCGACTTTGCGCGGAGTCTTGGCCAACTGGATACCACCGGTGACGATCTGGCCTTCCTTGACGGAAAGGTGAGCGCCGACGGGGATCGAGTAGCTGGCTTTCACTTCCTTGGTCTTTTCATCGATGATGACGACCTGCGGGTGAAGGTCTTCCTTGTGCTCGGTGACGACCATGCCCTTTTTGCCGGTTTCCTTGTCGGTTTCGTTGGTCACGGTGATGCCCGAGATCATGTCGCGGAATTCGACCTTGCCGCCCCGTTCGGTTAGGATCGGCACGTTGTAGGGATCCCAGGTGACGATGGTGTCGCCCTTCTTGACGTCCTCGCCGTCCTTGATCGAGATGATCGAGCCGATGACGATGATTTGGTTTTCGAGTTCGAGGCCGGCCTTGTCTTGGATCGAGACCGAGCCGTTCTTGTTGAGCACGACCCAGGTGCCGTCGGCGGCCTGGACGGTGCGCAGTTCCTTGTAAACGAGGCGACCGGTGTTCTTGACCTTGATGATCGGCTGTTTGAACGTGGCGGCGGCCACCCCGCCGACGTGGAACGTCCGCATGGTGAGCTGGGTGCCGGGTTCGCCGATCGACTGGGCGGCGATGATGCCCACCGCTTCGCCGATTTTCACCGGCAGGCCGGTGGCCAGGTTGAGGCCGTAACAATTCGCGCAGCAACCGCGTTCGCTTTCGCAGGTGAGCACCGAGCGGATCTTGAGCTTGAGCACCCCGATGCGTTCGATTCCCTTGGCCTGGACTTCGTTGATGACGTCGTCCACCGCGACGAGGATCTCGCCGGTGACCGGGTCCTTGATCTGCTCGCACGACACGCGGCCGTAGATGCGGGTGGCCAGCGAGGCGGATTCCTCGTCGCCGTCCATGATGGCGGCCACGGAGATACCGTTGGCGGTGTTGCAGTCCTGATGGGTGATGATGACGTCCTGGGCCACGTCCACGAGCTTGCGCGTCATGTAGCCGGAGTCGGCGGTTTTGAGCGCGGTATCGGACAGCCCCTTGCGGGCGCCGTGAGTGGAGATGAAGTATTCGAGCACCGAGAGACCCTCGCGGAAGTTCGAGATAATCGGGCGTTCGATGATTTCACCGGACGGCTTGGCCATCAGCCCGCGCATGCCGCCGAGCTGTTTGATCTGGCTCTTGTTGCCGCGGGCGCCGGAGTCGACCATCATGAACAGCGGTGAAGCCTTCTTCTTGCCCTCGTTGAACTCGATCTTCCGATAGAGCGCGTTGGCGATGGTGTCGGTGGCGTGGGTCCAGACGTCGACCACCTTCTGATAGCGCTCGCCGTCGGTGATGACGCCGTTGCGGTATTGCTTGGTGACCTTGTCGACTTCCTCGTAGGCCTTGACGATGACTTCCTTTTTCTCCTCGGGAATGACCATGTCCACGATCCCGATAGAGGTGCCGGAGCGGGTGGCTTCCTTGAAGCCGAGGGTCTTGAGCGCGTCGAGCACCTCGACGGTCTTGGCCTTGCCGGCGACCTGATAGCAGCGCCAGATGATGTCGCCGATCTGCTTCTTGCCGACGTTGTGGTTGATGAAACCGACGCCGGTGGGCCAGATTTCATTGAAGCGCACGCGGCCGGGAGTGGTCTCGATGATCTTGCCCTGGCGCAATGCTTGTTCCAACGGGGTGAGCTCCTTGCGGTCCTTGGCGGTGAGTTCCTCGCCCTTGTAGCCGAAGACGGTGTCCTTGCCGAGGTCGGGGTTGCGGATGCGGATCCAGGCGTGGTAGTCGATCTTGCGTGAGGCCATCGCGAACTCGACTTCCGAGAAGTTCTCAAAGAGCGGCAGGTGCTCCTGCTTTTCGCGGTCCTTGGCGGTGCGCACGCCGGCCCAGGTCAGATAGTAGGTGCCCAGAATGATATCCTGGGAAGGCACCATGATCGGCCGGCCCGAGGCGGGCGAGAAGATGTTGTTAGGGGCCAGCATCAGCTGGCGGCACTCGATCTGCGCCTCGATGGACAGCGGCACGTGGACGGCCATCTGGTCACCGTCGAAGTCGGCGTTGTAGGCGGTACAAACCAGCGGATGGACGCGGATGGCTTCCCCTTCGATGAGCTTCGGCTCGAAGGCCTGGATCGAGAGACGGTGAAGGGTAGGCGCGCGGTTGAGCAGGATCGGGTGACCCTTGGTGACTTCCGCGAGAATGTCCCAGACCTCGGTGGTCTTGCGGTCGATCATCTTCTTGGCCGAGCGCACGGTGTGGCAGTAGCCAAGCTCCTTGAGGCGGCGGATGATGAACGGTTCGAACAGGGTCAGCGCCATCTTCTTGGGAAGACCGCACTGGCCGAGCTTGAGGTCCGGACCGACGACGATGACCGAGCGGCCGGAGTAGTCGACGCGCTTGCCTAGCAGGTTCTGGCGGAATCGGCCGCCCTTGCCCTTGAGCATGTCGGAGAGCGACTTGAGCGGGCGGTTGCCCGCGCCGGTGACCGCGCGGCCATGGCGGCCGTTGTCAAAGAGCGCATCCACGGCTTCCTGGAGCATGCGCTTTTCGTTGCGGATGATGACTTCGGGGGTCTTGAGCAGCAGCAGGTTCTTGAGCCGGTTGTTGCGGTTGATGACGCGCCGATAGAGGTCGTTAAGGTCGGAGGTGGCGAAGCGGCCGCCTTCCAGGGGCACCAGCGGGCGCAGGTCCGGCGGGATGACGGGCAGCACCGTTTGGATCATCCACTCGGGACGCGACTTGGAAGCGGCGAAGCCCTGAGTGATCTTGAGGCGCTTCGAGAGCTTCTTCTTGTTCTGCTTGGACTTGGTGGTGGCCAGTTCCTCTTCCAACTTGACGGTGAGTTCCGCCAGATCGATTTGCTTGAGGAGGTCCTGCAGGGCCTCGGCACCCATCAGGGCGCGGAACGATCCGTCGCCATAAGTGTCTTCGGCTTCACGGAGTTCTTTTTCGGTGAGCAACTGGCCGCGTTCCAGTGCGGTGTTGCCGGGTTCGGTGACGACGAAATCCTCGTAGTAAATGACGCGTTCCAGATGGCGCGCGCTGATGTCCAACATCAGTCCGATGCGCGAAGGCATGCACTTGTAGAACCAGATGTGGGAAACCGGCACCGCCAGTTCGATGTGGCCCATGCGCTCGCGGCGCACGCGGCTGAGGGTGACTTCGACGCCGCAGCGGTCGCAGACGACACCCTTGTGCTTGATGCGCTTGTATTTGCCGCAGGCGCATTCCCAGTCGCGGGTGGGTCCGAAGATCCGCTCGCAGAACAGGCCGCCTTTTTCAGGCTTGAACGTCCGGTAGTTGATGGTTTCCGGGTTTTTCACCTCGCCCTTGGACCAGGAACGGATGATTTCCGGAGAAGCGACGGTGATGGAGACTTGGTCAAATGCCTCGGGGCGTTCATCTACGCCGAAGAGTTCGCGAAGGTTGTGGTCGACACTCATATTGTTAGAACGATTTGGAGTCAGGATTGGGGTTCGCGGGCTAAATTACAGGGTGAGGTCATCAAGGGAGTAGTCATCCAGGCCGCCGGTCATGCCGGAGCCATGGGTGGAACCCTTCCTGCCGGGACGGACGTCGAGGCCGAGGGATTGCATTTCCTTGATTAGAACGTTGAACGATTCCGGGGTGCCGGCTTCGAGGTTGTTATCGCCCTTGACGACCGCCTCGTAGATCCGCGTGCGGCCCTGGACGTCGTCGGATTTGACGGTGAGCATTTCCTGGAGCGTGTAGGCGGCGCCGTAGGCCTCGAGGGCCCAGACTTCCATTTCGCCGAAGCGCTGGCCGCCGTATTGGGCCTTGCCGCCCAACGGCTGCTGGGTGACGAGCGAATACGGGCCGACGGCGCGGGCGTGGATCTTGTCGGCGACCAAGTGACCGAGTTTGAGCATATAGATCATGCCGACGACGACCGGGTTGTGGAAGGCTTCGCCGGTGCGTCCATCATAGAGGGTGGACTTGCCGCCGGTGGTGCCGTCCTTGCCGTCGCCGATCCAGGTGTAGCCGCGGCCTTCGGGTTCATCGGGCAGGCGCGGGCGGGCTTTGCCGGTGTCGCCGCCACCGACCATGGTGACGCCGTCGACCTTTTTGGCCTCGGTCATGAAATTCCAAATATCCTCCTCCTTGATGCCGTCGAAGATCGGGGTGGCGACCTTGAAGCCTAGGGCTTTGGCGGCCACGCCGAGGTGGGTTTCAAGGACCTGGCCGACGTTCATGCGGGATGGCACGCCGAGTGGGTTGAGGCAGATGTCGACCGGCGTTCCGTCGGATAGATAGGGCATATCCTCCTCGGGAACGATGATGGCGACGACGCCCTTGTTGCCGTGGCGGCCGGCCATCTTGTCACCCACCGAGAGCTTGCGCTTGGCGGCGATGAAGACTTTCACCTCCTTGATGACGCCCGGATCGATTTCATCGCCGGACTCCAGCGAGTCGAGTTTGCGTTCGCGCTCGGTGTCGAGTTCCAGGAAGCGGCCCTCGAACGAGCTGATGATCTCGAGGATCTTGTTGCGGATCGGCGAGGGATCAATCTCGATGTGATGGTGGACGGATGCGAGCTTGCGCAGCAGCGTCTTGGTGATCTTGCGGTTGGCCGGGATGATGATCTCGCCGGTCTGGGCATTGACCACGTCGAGCGGGATCTTCTCGCCTAGCAGAATATCGGAGAGCCGTTCGGTGAGGTCGTCGGTGAGCTTGTCGGCCTTCTTCTTGTGCTCGTCGTTGATCTTCTTGAGCGTTTTCTTGAGCTCGACGGGATCGACCTTCTCGTGGCGCTTCTTGGCGAAGCCGCTTTGGGAAACCCGGACGTCCTGGACGATGCCCACGCAGCCGGACGGCACGCGCAGCGAGGTGTCCTTCACGTCGGCGGCCTTTTCGCCGAAGATGGCGCGCAGCAGGCGTTCTTCCGGGGCGAGTTCGGTTTCGGACTTCGGAGTGATCTTGCCGACGAGGATGTCGCCGGGTTTCACTTCCGCGCCGATGCGGATGATGCCGTCGTGGTCGAGGTTGCGCAGGGCGTCCTCACCGACGTTGGGGATGTCGCGGGTGATTTCCTCGGGGCCGAGCTTGGTGTCGCGGGCGGCGACATCGAACTCCGAGATGTGGATCGAGGTGTAGACGTCGTCCTTGACGATGCGCTGCGAGATGACGATGGCATCTTCGAAGTTGTAGCCGTTCCAGGGCATGAAGGCCACCAGCACGTTGCGGCCGATGGCGAGCTCTCCGTCTTCGGTGTTAGGACCGTCGGCGAGCACCTGGCCCTTCTTGATCTTCTGGCCCTTGCGGATGATCGGCTTCTGGTTGATGCAGGTGCCGGCATTGGAGCGCATGAACTTGCGCAACGGATAGGCCATGATCCCCTTCTCGAGGTTGGTCTTCACCGACTCGGGATCGCTGAGGAATTTCTCGTCGGACACCGGCAGCTTGCCGTCCGGGGTGGTGACGATGATTTCGGCGGTGGCGGCGGCGACGATGCCGTCGGCTTCGGACACAACCACGGCGCGCGAGTCGCGGGCGGCCTTGCCTTCGAGGCCGGTGCCGACCAGCGGCGCTTCGGACACGAGGAGCGGCACCCCCTGGCGCTGCATGTTGGAGCCCATGAGCGCGCGGTTGGCGTCATCGTGCTCCAGGAAGGGAATCAAGCCGGCAGCCACCGACACCAGCTGCTTGGGCGAAACGTCCATGTAATGGACATCGGCGGGCAGGGCCTCGATGAATTCGCCGCCCTTTTCGCGGGCGGTGATGCGCTCGGTGAGGAAGCCGCCCTTCTTGTCGATCGGGTTGTTGGCCTGGGCAATCAGATAGTTCTCCTCCTGGTCGGCCGTGAGATACTCGATCTCGTTGGTGACCTTGGAGTTCGCCACCCGGCGATAGGGCGTCTCGATGAACCCGAACTCGTTGATCCGGGCGTAGGTGCACATCGAGTTGATGAGCCCGATGTTAGGACCTTCCGGGGTTTCGATCGGGCAGATCCGGCCGTAGTGGGACGGATGGACGTCGCGCACCTCGAAGCCCGCGCGGTCGCGGTTGAGGCCGCCCGGCCCAAGTGCCGAAAGCCGGCGCTTGTGGGTGAGCTCGGCGAGCGGGTTGGTTTGGTCCATGAACTGCGAGAGCTGGCTGCGGCCGAAGAAATCGCGCACGACGGCGGAGAGCGCCTTCGGGTTGATGAGTTTCTGCGGCGTCATGCCTTCGATGTTCACGTCGAAGAGGGTCATGCGTTCCTTGACCAGGCGTTCGGTGCGGGCGAGGCCCACGCGGCACTGGTTGGCTAACAGTTCACCCACGGCACGGACGCGGCGGGAACCCAAGTGGTCGATGTCGTCGATGACCCCGTCGCCTTTTTTGAGCTTCAGGATGTAACGCACGGCGGCCAGGAAATCCTCGGGCACCATGATGCGCTGGTCGGAATCCACGCCGATGCCCAGCTTCTGGTTGATCTTGTAGCGGCCGACGCGGGTCAGGTCGTATTTCTTCGGGTCGAAGAACAGGCGCTTGAGCAGCGCCCGGGCGTTGGACGCGGTGGGCGGGTCGCCGGGACGCAGCTTCCGATAGATATCCTTGAGCGCGCTTTCCTCGTCCTTGGCCGGATCCTTGCGCAGCGATTTGAGCAGGATTTCGTCCTCGCGGCCGTCGATCACTTCGGCCTTCTTGTGGCCGAGGGCGAGCAACTGGCGCACGATGCCGATGGTGAGCGGTTCGTAGGCCTTGGCGACGACCAGCTCGCCGTCACGGATATCCTCGAAGGGCACCTTGTGGCCGAGTTCGGCCTCGTCCATC
The DNA here is from genome assembly GCA_037142115.1 of Verrucomicrobiota bacterium. Taxonomy (GTDB): domain Bacteria; phylum Verrucomicrobiota; class Verrucomicrobiia; order Verrucomicrobiales; family Akkermansiaceae; genus Luteolibacter. The sequence goes on from JBAXBG010000024.1 coordinate 7,990, forward strand.
GACTCGCTCAACGCCAGCGATTCGGGCGAGTAGAAGTGGCTGACGATGTCGCGGTCGGTGGGATAACCGAGCACCCGCAGGAAGGTGGTGGCGAGGAACTTGCGGCGGCGGCGGCGGCGGTCCAGATAGACGTAGAGCAGGTCATTGGTGTCGAACTGCACTTCCAACCACGAGCCGCGGTCCGGGATGATGCGGAACGAATGCAGGAGTTTGCCGTTGAGATGCTCCGAGGTTTCGAAACAAATCCCGGGCGACCGGTGCAGCTGGGAAACGATGACGCGTTCCGCGCCGTTGATGATGAACGTGCCGCGGCGGGTCATCATCGGCAGTTCGCCCATGTAAACCCGTTCCTTTTTGGTGCCGGTTTCATCCTTCAACTTGAAGGTCACATACAGCGCGGCGCTGTAGCTTTCGCTGTTGCGCAGCGATTCGAGCGAGGTGATCTTCGGATCCTCGATGTCGTAGGTCACGAAATCCAGTTCGATGGCCTCATCATAACTCTTGATCGGGAACACCTCGCGGAAAACCGCTTGCAAGCCGGCATCGGCCCGCGAGCTGGGGGGCACTTCCTTCTGCAGAAATTCATCGTACGAGCGACTTTGAACTTCGATGAGGTTGGGTGGTTCGATGACCTCTTCGAATTTCCCGAAATAGAGACGTTCAGCCATGGCGTTGTGTGGTATTCTAATGACAAATTGAGCCCGAGCCGCGAACGGTCTCAGGCGGGGTGGATCTTAGGCGGTGAAAAAATGCGTCGGAATCGGAGCGAAACCCTGGTCGGGTTGATAGAATCTCGCTCCGGTCACGACGGATGTTCCCGGGGCGGACGGATCCGCCCCGGGAAAAATCCGGTGATTGTTACTTGAGCTCGATTTTGGCACCAGCCTCTTCGAGCTTCTTCTTGGCGGTCTCGGCGACATCCTTGGCGACCCCTTCGAGGATATTCGGGAGGGCGCTTTCGACCAGCTTCTTGGCATCGGCCAGACCGAGACCGGGAGCGACTTCGCGCACCGCCTTGATGACGGCGATCTTGTTCGCACCGATGTCGGTAAGCACGACATTGAACTCCGTCTTTTCTTCGACGGCTTCGGCAGGACCGGCAGCAGGACCAGCCATCGCGACCGGTGCAGCGGCGGAAACGCCCCAGGTTTCTTCGAGTTTCTTCACGAGATCGACAGCTTCCAGAACGGTGAGCTTGCCGAGTTCTTCAACGAGTGTATCTATGTTAGCCATGTTGTGTATTTCTCCTTGTTCGGTATCGTCGCCCCCGGAGCCTCCGGGGATTTCAGTGCGGCAGCCGCCGCGCCGACGAGGAACCATTGTGTGTTCAAGCCGCAACGGGAGCCGCCACGACCATCCAATCAGATTGTTCAGTCAGCGCTGGCTTCGGCCGGGGCGGGTTCAACGGCCGGGGCCGCCTCGTCTGCTGGAGCCGATTCGTCGGCCGCAGCGGAGTCGTCGTCCGGGTTGAATTTGTTTTTGATGACGCGGGCGATGCGCGATGCGGGTTCGAGGATGGTGCCCAGCAATTGGGACAGCACCGCTTCGCGGGATGGAATGTCGGCGATGGCCTTGAGTTTGGCGGCGTCGAGAATCGCATTGCCGAGGATGCCCACCTTCATTTCGGGCTTCTTGAATTCCTTTTCGAAATTCTTGAGGACCTTGGCGGCGGCGAACACTTCGCTATCACCCATGACGTAGGCCATCTGGCCGACGAGGTCGGCGCCGATGTCAGGCAGGCCGGCTTCACCGAGGGCCTTGCGCATGTAGCTGTTTTTGGCGACGGTGCAGCGTGAGCCGGCCGCGGAGAGGCGGTTGCGCAGTTCGGTGAACTGCTGCACGGTCAGACCGGTGTAATCGATGACGATCAGATAGGGCGACGCGTTGACGCGGTCCAGCAGGCCGTTGATGATGATTTTCTTATCGGGATTCATGGTCGTTGGCGGTCTGGGTTAAGCGGAAGCCTTGGTGTAGGTGGCGGCCTCGAGCGGGATTCCGGGAAGCATCGAGGCGGCGAGAGTGACCGCCTGGATGTAGTTGCCCTTGGCCGAGGCCGGTTTGGCGCGCACCACGCTATCGACAAAGGCGCGGGCGTTTTCCGCGAGTTGTTCCGGTGGGAAGCTGGTCTTGCCGATCGAGCCGGAGACGTTGCCGTTTTTGTCGAGTTTGAAATCGACGCGGCCGGCCTTGACTTCGCGCACGGCCTTGCCGGTGTCGTCAGTGACGGTGCCGGTTTTCGGGTTGGGCATCAGGCCGCGCGGGCCGAGGATGCGGGCGATTTTGCGGACTTCAGCCATGGCATCCGGAGTGGCGATGGCGGAGTCAAAATCGGTGAAGCCGTCCTGGATCTTCTTGATGAGGTCCTCGTAGCCGACGTGTTCGGCGCCGGCGGCGATGGCGGCTTCGGCAGCGGTTCCTTGGGCGAAGACCGCGACGCGGACGTTACGGCCGGTGCCGTGAGGCAGGGAAACCGAACCCCGGACCATTTGATCGCTCTTGCGTGGATCCACGCCGAGGTGGAACGAGAGGGTCACGGTGGGGATGAACTTGGGTGCCGGAAATTCCTTGACGGTGCTGATAGCATCGGTCAGGGAATAGCTCTTGCCTGCTTGGACGAGAGCGGCTGCTTTTTGATAGCGTTTGCTGCGGTGTTTGGCCATGGTGGTGTTAGTGGGCAGTTCGTTCGGAAACCGCGGATTGCGGTTCCCTCCTGCGGGTGCCGGCAACTTCCAGGAAGCGGCCGGCTGAGAATGATTACATCCCTTCGATTTCCAGGCCCATCTGACGGGCGGTTCCGGCGAGGATGCGGGCGGCGGCTTCGGGATCCTTGGTATTGAGGTCGGGCATCTTGATTTTGACGACCTCCATCAACTGGGCCTTGGTGATCTTGCCGACCTTGATCTTGTTGGCTTCCTTGGAGCCGGAAGCCAGGCCGGCGATCTTCTTGAGGAGATTGCCTGCGGGGGGCTTCTTGGTGATGAAGGAAAACGACTTGTCCTTATACACGGAAATCACCACTGGCAGCACGTCGCCGGTCTGGCTCTGGGTCGCGGCGTTGAATTCCTTGCAGAACGCCATGATATTGACCCCAGCCTGGCCGAGGGCCGGACCGACGGGTGGGGATGGATTGGCGGCTCCTGCCTTGATCTGCAGTTTGATGATTTTGACGACTTCCTTAGCCATAATGAATGCGGTGTTAAGTTCGGGACAGGGGTGATTGAAAATTTACGGGCGCGGGTCCAGACAAATCACGCGCGTTCGACTTGCCAGTATTCGAGTTCCACTGGCGTGCTGCGGCCAAAGATGGTCACCGAGACCCGCAGCTTGCCGCGTTCCGGGTCGATTTCCTCGACAATGCCGTTCTGACTTTGGAACGGGCCGTCCGCAACCTTGACCGTGTCGCCGACTTCAAAACTGATCGCCGGCCGAACGCTTTCCTCGCGTTCCTTGATTTGCGAGAGCATCGCCTCGACTTCGCGCTGGCGCATCGGTGCCGGGCGGTCCTTGGTGCCGGCGAAGCCAATCACGCCGTCCATTTCCTTGATGAAAAACCAAGTCTTCTCGACGAGTTGGCCATCCTCGGTGGACAGGTTCATGTTGACGATGATATAGCCGGGGAAGAATTTCTTCTTGGTTTCGGTTTTTTTGCCGCGGCGGATCTCGGACACCATTTCGGTGGGGACGAGCACCTCGCGGATATCTTCAGTCATGCCTTCGGCTTCGGCGGTGCGTTGGATCCGGTCACGGACCTTGCCTTCCTGGCCGGAAAGCACTTGCACAACATACCACTGGTCGCGGAACGGCTTGGATTCTGACATAACGGGTCGGTCGGAGAGGAAAAAGGTGAATGCTAACGCGGCTCAGCGGCCGAAATTGGTGAAGAAACCCACGATCAGCACGTGGAAGAAATCCCAGAACTGGACGAACCCCGCGAGCAGGATCATCGCGATCAGCACCACAATGGTCGAATCCACCAGTTCCTTGTATTTCTTCAGGCCCTTGATTTTCGGATCTGACTCCCAAGGCCAACTCGCTTTGCGGAGTTCGCCTCTTACCTCGCCCAGAAAATTGGATATCTTCGAAAACATGATGCGGTGTCGGTGTGACTGGAATGAAAAGTGGCACGGCAGGAGGGACTCGAACCCCCAACACTCGGTTTTGGAGACCGATGCTCTACCAATTGAACTACTGCCGTTGAGAGGCATCTCAGGGGAATCCCGTGTGGCACAGGATTCCCCCAGGAAACTAGCGTTCGAATCCTCGCGGTGAGCTTGGATTCGAGACGTCTGGGCGATGGATTAGTCGAGGATTTCACCCACCCGACCGGCACCGACGGTGCGGCCACCTTCACGAATGGCGAAACGCATCGTGGGTTCCATGGCAATCGGGGTGATCAGCGAGACTTCCAGGCTGATGTTGTCACCGGGCATCACCATTTCCACACCTTCGGGAAGCTGGATGCTGCCAGTCACGTCAGTGGTGCGGAAGTAGAACTGCGGGCGATAGTTCGAGAAGAACGGGGTGTGGCGACCACCTTCTTCTTTCGAAAGAACGTAGATCTCGGACTTGAACTTCTTGTGGCCCTTGACGGTGCCGGTCTTGGCAACGACCTGGCCGCGCTCGACGTCGGTCTTCTTGAGACCGCGCAGGAGCAGACCCACGTTGTCGCCGGCACGACCTTCGTCGAGCAGCTTGCGGAACATTTCGATGTCGGTCACCGTGGTCTTCTGGGTGTCGCGGATTCCGACGATTTCGACTTCTTCCATCTTCTTGACGATCCCGCGTTCGACACGGCCGGTACACACGGTGCCGCGGCCTTCAATCGAGAACACGTCTTCGACGGGCATCAGGAATGGCTTGTCAATCACGCGCTCGGGCTCGGGGATGTAGGAATCCACCGCATCCATGAGCTTGTTGATGTTTTCCATCTGAGCGGCGTCGCCGTCCAGCGCGAGCTTGGCCGAACCCATCACGATCGGGATTTCGTCGCCCGGATATTCATAGACCGAAAGGAGGTCACGCACTTCCATCTCGACGAGCTCGAGGAGTTCCGCGTCGTCGACAAGGTCAACCTTGTTCATGAACACGACGAGGGCCGGAACGCCGACCTGACGGGCAAGCAGGATATGCTCGCGCGTTTGGGGCATCGGACCGTCGGCGGCGGAAACCACCAGGATCGCACCGTCCATCTGGGCGGCACCGGTGATCATGTTCTTCACATAGTCAGCGTGCCCTGGGCAGTCGACGTGCGCGTAGTGGCGCTTGGTGGTCTCGTATTCGACGTGGGCGGTGTTGATGGTGATGCCGCGTTCACGCTCCTCGGGAGCGGCGTCGATATCGGCGTAGCTTTTCTTCTGGGCCAAGCCCTTTTCCGCGAGCGTGTTGGTGATGGCGGCCGTGAGGGTGGTTTTGCCGTGGTCAACGTGGCCAATGGTGCCAATGTTGACGTGCGGCTTGTTGCGCTTGAATGCTTCTTTTGCCATGGTGGTTGTTGTTCTGCTGAGAGACTGTTGAGATTTTTTTCGTGATAACCCTGGAGCTCGCGGGGGGATTCGAACCCTCGACCTCATCCTTACCAAGGATGCGCTCTACCCCTGAGCTACGCGAGCACTGTGCTGATTCGCTCTTCCTTCCTCCCGACAAAAACACCGCGACCCTTCCCGAATATCGGAGACTGGACGCGGCACCCCTGACTGGTTGTGGGGAAGAGCTGGCGGACCTTAACAAAACCGAACACTCTGTCAAAAAAAAACTCAATGAAAAGGAAAATTCTTCAAATCCTCGGAAAATCAAGGATCACAAGGGACTATCGTGAGCCTATTTGGCCGCGGGCAGCAGTTTCTCGATCGCGGCGGCGACCTGCTGGCCTTGCAGGGCGATGGCCTCGGGCTTGAAATGGATGCCGCCGTCGTCGTGGTATTCGGGGTGCGCTTCGCACAGCGCGAACAGATCGTCCTCGGGGATGCCCGCCGTGGCGATGAATTCCCGGGCGATGGCATTGCGGACTTTCACCCGCGCGGTGAGCGGGCCGTCCTGGTCGGGATGGCCGGGCAGGCTGGTCGGGGTGGTGGCCGCCCAGATGAGCTTGGCGTGGGGGGCGCTTTCGCGGATGGCCGCCAGAAACGCCGGAAAGGCGGCGCGGTATTGCTCCTCGGTGTAGTTCCAGCCATGCATGCCATTGTTGAAGTGAATCACATCGACCTTCATCTGGCTGAGAAACAGCCGGAGCTGCCCCAGCAGCAGCGGATCACTCAGAAATTGCGAGCTCGCCATCCGCGCGACGTAGGCCTTGCCGGTCAGGCATTTCGCTACTATCGGATAGTAGCCGCGGGTGATCGAGTCTCCTATCAGCACCACGTGCGGCAGATCGCTTTTCTCCGAGCCCGGGAACCAGCAGTCGCACCACTCGATGTTTTCCCGGAGCGTGCCGGGGCCGGCGGCACGCACCGCGGGGGCCAGAGAGGTCAGAATGCCCAGGGCTAACAGAGTTTTGACAGGGAATGGATGAATGCGCATGGCTGGAAAAAACTGGCACAGGGCCGCTGGCATTGCAACTGCGTGATTTCAGTGTAATCAGTGAAAATCCGTTAATCCGTGGTAGAATGAGCCGCCGTGTCGTTTTCCATTTTCCGATGCAGGGTGATTCCCCTGCACGTTGATGTCGGGGTGAGTGAGCGTGATTCGCGCCTGACGCGGATGAGCCCCGCCGGTCACAGCTCCTGTTCGAGCGCCTTGAGGGTGAGGAAGAGTTCCTGCCAGCGGCGGAGGCGCGGCTCGATGGCGAGCTTCTCGCGGGCGAGGCGGGTGCGGATCGAGCCGAGAGCAGCGGCGTAGTCGTGGAAGACGACGCGCAGGGCTTCCTCGTAGTCGGAGTGGAGGGTGCTGGCGAAGGTGCCGCAGGTGGCGCGCAGGCGGGATTGAAAATCGCCGGTGATGGCTTTGCGCGTCGCCCAGGCGGCCAGCACCCCGCAGGTTAGAAAAAGCGCGGCCAAACCGCAGAGGATCGCGGGCAGCCAGGGGACGGCGAGCGCGCCGCAAGTGGCACCGGCAAGGGTGAGGATGAGCGTCATGAAGACGAAGGATTTGAGGGAGCGGTTGCGGCGACGCAGTTCCTTGTCGAGTTGGTTGCGGACTTTGAGGTCGCCGATGCCCTCGCGCGCGGCATTGCCGAGGCGTTGAACGAAGCGTTGGCGGGCTTCGTCCAGGGTTTGACCAATCGGGACGGCAGCCTGGAGGTCGAGGGCCATGGTGGCTTTGACGCGTTCGCCGAGGTCCTGCCAGTGGGCGCGGCAGGCATCGGCCACTTCGCCACCATCCTGCTGGGCGACGGCCTCGACAGCGGACTGCAGGCGCGCGATGAAGGCGGATTCCATGTCCGGGCCGGTGCGGTCGCCGGTGAACAGTCGCTGGATGGATGATAAGGCACCCAGACGGCGGCGGAGCAACTTGGTGACATGAATGCCTTCCGATTCAAACACCTCGGCCACTCCGGTTAGATGGAGAGGCAGGCGGGTGACGAATTGTTGGCGCATCGCGTCGATTTCACGCTCCACCAACTCGATGAAGCGGCTGCGGGTGCTGGCGACGCGGATCTGATCCTCGATGCGGTCATCCACGGCGCGGAGCGCGGCGGCGGCCTGGCCGCGCCAGGATTCCAACGCCTGCCGGCGGGCGGGCGATTGGCAGATGCTTTGGGAAATGAAATTTTCCAGGGCGGGGAAGCCGCTGGCGCGCAGGTGGGCGGTGGCGACGGGGGGCACGCGCTTGGCCTCGCAGGCGAGTTGGGCGGCCACGGCGAAGATCGGAGGCACCCGGCCGAGGCGTTTCTGGGCGAGGTCGGCCATGTGGCCGAGGATCACCTGGATATCGATCGGGGCGCGTAGGTCCGCCTGTTGAATGATGAGGGCCACGCGATCCAGCGCCGCGGCGGGCAGGCGCGAGATGGCATCCCAAGTGGCCGCGCCCCAGGGATTTGCCACTGGAAACACATACAAGACGAGGTCCGCGCCCGGCAAAAAGCGCGCGCTGATTTCCTGATGGCCGGGGACGGCGGAGTTGGTGCCCGGGGTGTCCACCAGATTGACATCGCGCAGGAAATCCACCGGCCGCCAGCATTCCGTTAGCAGGGGGGCGGCCGCCACGTCGCGGGCCGTCTCGCCGTGGCGATACCACCGGACGCGGTCGGTTTCGGGCAGCGGACTCACCGGGCAAAGGTCGTGCCCGAACAGGCCGTTGAGCAGGGTGGATTTACCGGCATTGACCTCGCCACAGACCACAAACAGCAAGGGCGCGCTGAGGCCGGCCTCGATTTCCGCCAGCGACAGGTGGACGGCGGGATCCAGGCCGGATTCCACCGCCAAATCCGCGATCCCGCCGATCAGCTCGGCAAATTGGCCACGCGTCGCGAAATAGCTCTCACCGAACATGAAGTCGCGCACGGGTGCTGGGGAATCCTCAGGAGTGGGTGGGGGTTGCGGACGCCTGGGTGTTGGCCGCTTCGGTCTTCATCGCTAACAGCTGGGACACGGTCACGAATTGGAAACCGCGGCGCAACAGGCCGTCGAGGGTGGCCGGCATGGCGTCCACCGTCTGGGAGTGGAGGTCATGGGCGAGGACGATGCCCCCCACCCCGGCCCCATGCAGAATCCGTGACGCCACCACGCTCGGACCAGGGCGACGCCAATCGAGCGGATCCACCGACCAGAGGATGATCGGGTAGCCGAACTCGCTGCGGACCAGGTCGCGCTGGCGCTTGAGCAGGCCGCCGTAGGGCGGGCGCATGACCCGCGGTGGCGCGCCGGTGGCGCTGACCACGGCATCCCGGCAGCGGGACAATTCCAGCCGCAGCTCGGCGTCGCTGGCTTTGCTCAGCAGGCGGTGGGTGTGGCTATGGTTGCCGATTTCATGGCCTTCGGCGGCCGTGTTGCGCAGGACCTGCGGGTAGAGCGCGGCGCTCTGGCCGATGACGAAGAAGGTGGCCTTGATGTTGCGGGCCCTCAGCATCTCTAGCAGGCGCGGGGTGTTGGTCGGGTGCGGACCGTCATCAAACGTCATGGCGATATATTTGCCGGAAACCAGCACCTGTGAAAACGGGACCCCGGCGCAGTTGACGAAATCCGAGCTGAACGCCATGTCAGGGTTGCGCGGAACCGGCCCGTCGCTCAGTGGCATGCTGTCCTCGGCGGGCGGGGTGGGCTTGGCCTTGGCCTTGGTCTTGCTCTTGGAGCGGTTCTTGGACGACGTGCTCCCCGAGGACATGCCCTCAGCCTGTGATTGCAACGGAGCGGCCACGGCACAACTGGTCAGGGTGGCGGCCAGCAGCATGAACCCGCGGCGCGAGAGCGGCGAGGGAGATTCAGGTTCGGCAGAATCACTGCGCAGCGAGGCAGTGAGAATCCGGTAGCCCAGGGAATGTAGCGGATTTGGCATGTGGGATCAGTGCTGAAAACTTTAAGCAAAGCATACGGATTTCTGGCAGCCTGTCACGCGTCGTTTTTTTCACGCAACACGCAGGTGCCTTGGTTGAGTGCATGGAGGATGCCGCCGCCGGGAGATTGGAATTCGTAGGACTGGAGCAACGTTTGGCCGAGGTAGTCTTTGGCCTGAGCGACCGCCTGCGGCAGCGTGGCACCGTGGGCCAGCGCGGCGGTGATTGCCGCCGCCAGCGTGCAGCCGGTGCCGTGCGATCCGGCGACCGCCAGGCGGGCTGCAGAATACCGGAAGATCTCCCCGCCATCCACCAGCAGGTCGAGGCAGTCCGGTCCCGGCAAGTGCCCGCCTTTCAACAGCACGGCGGTGCCGAATTGCCGGGCCAGCCTGCAGGCCGCGTCTTCCAGCGCCGCCGCGTCCGCGATCCGCCCGCCCACCAGGCATTCCGCTTCCGGCAGGTTCGGAGTGATCACCCGCGCCAGCGGCAATAACAGCTCCCGATAGGCCGCGACGGCCGACTCCTCCAGCAAGCTGGCCCCCGTCGACGCGATCATCACCGGATCGACCACCAGCTGAAGCCCGCGATGCTGGGCGAGGATCGCGGCGACGGCCCGCACGTGGGCGGCGGAAACCAACATCCCGGTCTTGAGCGCTACAACCGGAAACGCGGCGAGCAACAGTTCGAGCTGATCGCAAACGATCTCCACCGGCACCGGATGCACCGCCCGCACCACCCGGGCGGTTTCCGAAACCACACAGGTGACGGCAGTCAGCCCATGCACATGGAAATGTTGGAAAGTTTTGAGGTCGGCCTGGATCCCGGCCCCCGCCGAGCAGTCAGAGCCGGCAATCGTCAGAGCCACGGGAAGCGCGTTCATCAGCGCTAGGCCAGCATCCGAGCGATCACCTCGGCGGCCGTGAACCCGTCCTTGCCGGCCAGCAACGATTCGCGCACCGGGCTGAGGTCGTCGCCCATGGTGATGATCGCCGCCTCCACCTGGCCGTCGCGCAGCTGGCCGATGCCGGCCGAAGCGCACAGCGCGTTGCACAAGCACTTGCGGCCCACCGTGTCGGCAGGATTGCCGCCTTTGGCAATATAGTGTTCCTCCGGTTCGGAAGCGCAGCGGTAGCCCACGCCGCCGCCGGGTTTCTGATAGGTCTCGCGCAGCACGCCCAGATCGCACACCCGCTCGCGCCCCTGATAGACCGTCTCCTCCGCGATGCTGCCCGGGATCTGCGCCACCTTGAACGGGAAGCCGGTCGGCGAGGCCAGCGCGTCGGTATGGATTTTGATGTCGCCGCTTTTCACGGAGGCGATGATTTGCGCCTTGAGCGCCGGGTCGAAACCGGACTCCTCGCAAAACGCAAAGGCGGTGCCGACCTGGACGCCCATGGCACCAAGGGCCTGCGCTTCACGGAGTTTGCCGATCCGGCCGTAACCGCCAGCCAGCCAAAATGGCAGGCCGATCTCCACGAACTTCGCCGGATCAATCCGGTCGCGCTCGCCGTAAATCGGCTCCCCTTCCGGCGTGAGTTGCATCGGCCCGCGCGGCGGGGCGTTGTGGCCGCCGGCGGTGGCACCTTCGACGATGAACCCGTTGACCGTGCCCGACGCCTTGCGGCGCAGGTTTTCCGCCAGCACCGGCGACGACACAATCGCCAAAAACAACGGGCGCGTCAGCGCCGGCACCGGACCGAAGTCTGCGGGAACGAGATGTATATAGATCGGTTCGGTCGCTCCGGTCACATCCAGCCGCATCGCCGCTGGATTGCCCGCCGCCATGTCGTCGAGAATTTTGGGAATCTGCCGCGGGATCCCCGCGCCCATCAGCACCACGTTGACGCCGGCCAGCATCGCGCCATATAACGCCATCAAGGTGGGCGTCTGGATTTTTTCCAGCAAATTGAGGCCCACCCATCCCGAGTGGCCCTCTTTGGCCAGATGGATCGCCACGAAACTCGACACGATCCCCAGCTCTTGCGTCGAGCGCGACGGCTGATGGGAAATCATCGGCTGCGCTTTGAACGCGGCCTCGGCTGGCTTCCCACCCGCTATAAAGTAACGATCAAACACCCGCCCGGCAATCTCGGGATAGGGAAAGGCCGCCAAAGCACGGCGCAAATGCCCGCCAATGTCGCCCAGTTGCAGTTGGCGCGTCAGCAACAAATCCAGCGCGGTGCCGGAAACCACGCCCAACTGGCCCTCTTGGGCCACCGCCCGCGCCAAGCGCCACCCTGAAACCCCTACGCCCATGCCACCTTGAATGATCGGCGGCAACGCCGAGGCGTCGGCCGCGCATGCTAATGAGGAATCCTGAGTCATGGTGTGCTTCGTGGGAGCAACCCGCATTCCTACAACTGTCCCAGTGGACGGCGCGGAGCGAATCGTTTGAAACTGGATGCTGGCGCAGTTCCAAGAAATAGCAAGCTCAAGCCCGATGGAACCTGTATTTCGTCTGGCGGCCTGTGCCGCCTGCGCCACCCACCGCAGCTACCCATCCCCCGAAGGGCCGCCAGCACCGTTAGGGCCTGCCGCCAAACCAGCCATACATCTAGATTCCAGCCCGATTTCAGTCTGCAAACCTTGAATTTCAAGGCCTTTTTCACTCCACGCATCCCGCTTCCCTAGAGCGGCGGGCATTTCAGAAAAAATCGCATTTTTCGCTTGTCCACATCCACCCGTAGTAGGAAGATAAATACACCTTACCCCACATCTGGTATGCGCCGCTCTTTCTGAACGGTCAGACCCAATCGCTCGCCCCACCCCATCCCATTTCACCTGCTTTTTCATGAATTCGCCCACTTTGACTCCAAATACGTCCGCCCGCCGCATGAGCCCGCCTGCCCCAACCCACACTGGCCTCACCTTTGAGCCCAGCTTCGCCACCCCCGGAATTTTGCCATTTGACGAAATCGAATGGCAGCATCGCACGGCGGAAATCACCGATGACAGCGGCAAGGCCCTGTTCCGCCAAGACAACGTCGAGGTCCCCAAATCCTGGAGCGAACTGGCCACCAAGATCGCCGTCTCGAAATATTTCTACGGCGACGCGGCGCAGGGCACCGACCCCCATACCGGCGGGCGCGAACAATCGGTGCGCCAACTCGTCCACCGGGTCACCCGCTCGATCACCGACTGGGGGCTCGAGGACGGCTACTTCGCCGACGCCGCGAGCGCCGAGGTTTTCTATCAGGATCTGACCTGGCTCTGCGTCCATCAATACGGCGCGTTCAACTCGCCGGTCTGGTTCAACGTCGGGCTCTATCACCAATACGGGGTGGGCAAGGGCGGCAGCGAAGGCGGCTGGCATTGGGAGGACGAGGGCGGCAAGGCGCGCCGCGCGCCCGGCCAGTATCACTACCCGCAGGCCAGCGCCTGCTTCATCCAAAGCGTCAAGGACAACATGGAGGACATCATGCGCCTCGCCGCCTCGGAGGCGATGCTGTTCAAATACGGCTCCGGCACCGGCTCCGACCTGTCGACCCTGCGCTCCTCGCGCGAGAAACTCTCCGGCGGCGGCAAGCCGTCCGGGCCGCTGTCATTCCTGCGCATTTACGACCAGGTCGCCAATGCGGTGAAGTCCGGCGGCAAGACCCGCCGCGCGGCCAAGATGAACACCCTCAAGGATTGGCATCCGGACATCGAAGACTTCATCGAAGCTAAAACCATCGAGGAAAAGAAGGCCTGGGCGCTCATCGAACAGGGCTACGACGGCAGCTACAACGGCGATGCCTACGGCTCGGTGATGTTCCAAAACGAAAATCTCTCGGTCCGCACCAGCGATGAATTCATGCACGCCGCCGTCGAAGGCACCGATTGGTGGACCCGCCGGGTGATCGATAACGAGCCGTGCGAGAAGAAAAACGCCCGCGAGCTGCTGCGCAAAATCGCGCTGGGCACCTGGACCTGCGGCGATCCGGGCATGCAGTTTGACAGCACGATCCACACCTGGCACACCTGCAAGGGCAGCGGCCGCCAGAACTCGACCAACCCGTGCTCGGAATACCTATTCCTCAACGACACCGCCTGCAACCTGGCCTCCCTCAACCTGGTGCGCTTCCAACAGGCCGACGGCTCGTTCGATGTCGCGCGCTTCCAAGCCGCGGTGCGCCTGTTCATCGTCGCCCAGGAAATCCTGGTCGATCGCGCCAGCTATCCGACCAAGCCGATCGCCGAAAACTCGCACGCCTTCCGCACCCTCGGCCTGGGCTACGCCAACCTCGGCGCGCTCATCATGAGCCGCGGCCTCGGCTATGACAGCGATGAGGGCCGCGCCCACGCCAGCGCCATCACCGCGCTCATGACCGGCGAGGCCTACAAAGTCAGCTCCGAACTGGCCGCCGCCAAGGGGGCCTTCCCGTCCTATCATGATGCCCGTTACGGCGATGTCACCCACCCGCCCGCCGCTTCCAACGAAGAGTCGATGCTCGAAGTCATCGAGCGGCATCGCGAGCGCGCCACCAAACTGGATGGTCACGGCGATTGCGTGCCGATCATCGAAGCCGCCCGCGGTGCCTGGGACAGCGCCCTGCAACAGGGCCGCGTCCACGGCTACCGCAACGCCCAGGTTTCCGTGCTGGCACCCACCGGCACCATCGGTTTCCTGATGGATTGCGACACCACCGGCATCGAACCGGACATCGCGCTGGTCAAATACAAGTTGCTGGCCGGCGGCGGGATGCTCAAAATCGTCAACCGCACGGTGCCCCCGGCGCTCAAGCGGCTCGGCTACAGCGTGGAAGAAATCGCCGCCATTCTCGTTCACATCGAACAATTCGACACCATCGAGGACGTGACCGATGAGGAGACCGGGCAAGTCCATCACAGCGGCCTCAAAACCGAACACCTGTTGGTGTTTGATTGCGCGTTCAAGCCCCACCTCGGGACCCGCAGCCTGCATTACCGCGGCCACCTGCGGATGATGGCCGCCGCCCAACCGTTCCTCAGCGGCGCCATCTCCAAAACCGTCAACCTGCCCGAAACCGCCAGCGTCGAGGACGTCATGCAGACCTACATCGAGGCCTGGCAACTCGGACTCAAGGCGGTCGCCATCTATCGCGACGGCTCGAAACGCTCGGCCCCGCTCAACACCAAGAAAACCGTCGGCATGGGCGGCCTGGCCGACGCCGCCACCCCCGCCGGCGAGGACATCGCCGAGCGCATCGCCGCACTCATCCGCGAGAACGAGACGCTCCGCCAGAAATCCGAAACCCGGGCCCGCCTCCACATGCCCGACACCCGGATGTCGCTGACCCACAAGTTCGAGATCGCCGGCCACGAAGGCTACATCACCGTCGGACTCTATCCAGACGGCCGCCCCGGCGAGTTGTTCGTCCAAATGTCCAAGGAAGGCAGCACCATCGGCGGCCTGATGGACACCGTGGCCACCCTCACCTCGATCTCACTCCAATACGGCGTGCCGCTCGAGCAGATGGTCAAGAAATTCGCCTATCAGCGCTTCGAACCCAGCGGCTACACCAAGAACCCGGACATCCGCACCGCCACCAGCATCACCGACTACGTCTTCCGCTGGCTCGGCTGCGAATTCATCCCCGGCTACCGCAAGGCCACCTCGCCCGATAACCACCAGGGCGAACTGCCGATGCCCGAAATCGCCCAGATGGATCAACTAGCGGTCAACCGCCCGGTGCCTGAGCTCAGCGTCACCGCCGACGGCCAGGCACCCGCCCAGAAAATCGACCGCCTCAAAAGCGCCCTGACCATGTTCATGGACATCACCTGCTCGAACTGCGGCTCGGACAAGGTGATCCGCGCCGGGGCCTGCGGCTGCTGCACCCAGTGCGGCACCAGCCAGGGCTGCAGCTGAGATCGCACGATTCACGGAGGGGCGATATCCGATCGCCCATGTCCCGGTGCAGTCAATGAAGTGATGCTCTCGCTTCATTAGCCTTTCATGGGCATCGGCGGACGGATTCCGCCGCTCCTTGAAGAGAAAACATGCTCGCCGGTGGGCACGAAGCTTGCATCTTCACATTACCTCGACCGTGAAACTCTTGAGGAGTGGGCTCGTCATGAAGGGACGCTGATTGGAGCAAACGAGGTGAACCACCTGCCGGAAATACTCCAGCATCCGGCCCTTGAGTTTGCCCTTTGAGCTCGTCTTCACGAGTGAGGCGTAACCGTAGTCACGATCGTAGTCAAATAGCCAATCCGGCACCCCGCCGGCATGATGTGGGCGCTCATGGAATCACCCACAAATCCTCGGGCCTCAAATCCAGCAATTCGCTGGCTTCAAACCAGCGGGCCAGGTCTTTGGGCTTGTCATCGAAGTTGTTAGACCCGAACGAGAACTTCGCGCCCATGCTTTTGGCGAGCTTGAGGAACGCGGGCTTGGGATAGGCGGAGCCGGCCTGGATCTCGAGCGCGATGCCCTTGGCCACGGCCTTGGCGATGACCTGGCGCATCCGGTCCTCGGTCCAGAGCTGGTCGTAAAGCTCGGCGATGCAGGGCGGCAGATAGGTCGGGTTGGCCAGAATGGAGATCGGCTCGTCGAGGATGCGCAGGTTGTGGGCCAGATATTCTAACATCCACGCCGCGGGGTCGGCGATGACCACCCCGGGCAGCCACAGGCGGCGCGGCTTGCCCTCGGCGGTGACGCCCATGATCATGGTGTCCGCCAGGATGTAATCGAGGCGCCGGCGCTGCGCCGGGTCGAGCCGGGTGAACCAGTCGCGGTCGTTGACCTGGATGCCCACCGGCAAGCGCCGGCCGTTGGCCAGCGGCTGCGCATGGGCGTCGATGAAGGCTTGCAGCTTGGCGTTGTCCGAGAGCGGCCACTCGCGGCCGAAGTTCTCGAGCACGGCGCTGCGGATCCCGCTTGCCTCCTGCCGCTGGACCGCCTTTTCAAGGGTCATCCCGCCGCGGATGTGGATGTGATAGTCGGTCAGCGTCAGCCCCTTGAGCCGGACCTTGGCGAGCTCCTGCTTGAACGCGTCGCTTTGCGGATAGAGAAACGGCGGACCCTCCGCCCGCAATAAAGCCACGGACCAACAGGCAATCAGTAGTATCAGGTAGCGCATCGGGCGCGATGCTGGCAGTCCCTGCGCCTACTGTCGAGCGGGACCGGGGGGATTCAGAGGCCGCCTGAAGGCGGGACTACCTACGCTGGAACCGACGTGGCTCGGGGATGTATGTAGTACCGCCTTCAGGCGGACTCTTCCGACCTGCGACGTTCCGACCACTCCTGCGGCGGCGCAACAAGGCCAGGGCACCCAGGCCGCCGAGCAGGGCGGTGCCGGGTTCAGGGACGACGTTGACGTAGATCGCCGAGGTGGCGCTGTCCACGGTGAAGTCGCCGGTGAGGCCGGTGGTCAGGCCGGTGGCGGCGAAGTCGGTGTGAGTGAAGGTCGAGGTGCCGGTGTAATCGACGAGCTTATACCAGCCGGTGGCGCCGGTGCCGGCGAAGTCAAAGGTGAAGACGCTGCCGGTGCCTTTGAGCAGGGTGTTGCCCGCGCCGGTGATGTTGAGCAGGTCCTGGATGCTCGATCCGCTGTTAGCCAGGGCCAGCGAGGATGCGGCGGAGCCGAGCTCAAACACCCAGGCGTCGCCGGCGTTCCAAGTCACGTTGCTGGTGGCCGTGATCGTGCCGATGCTGTTGCCCGGGGCCAGGCTGCCGCTGATGACGGCGGCTCCCATTGTGCCATTGCCGCCCAGGGAGGCACCGCTGTTGACGGTGGTCAGCGCGCTGGTCGAGATGTTGCCATTGACCACCAACTTGCCGGCCGCAACCGTGGTCTCGCCGGTGTAGCTGCTGGCGGCGGAGAGGGTGAGCGAACCGGGGCCGAGTTTGGTGACGCCGATGGCACCGCCGCCGTTGCTGCCGGTGCTGTTGGCTATGGCGTTGGCAACGGTAAAGTTGCCGCCGGAGGCATTGGTGGTGTCGAAGGCGATTTTCGAACCGGCCTGCAAGCCGTTGTAGGTCACGGCCGCGCCCAAGCCGCCCAGGTTGGTGAGCAAGGTAGTCACGTTGCCGGTGGTGAACTCGCCGGTGCCGCCGACGTTCACCGCCAGGGTCCCGCCGCTGGCCACGCTGATGTTGACAGCGGTCCAGCTGGCGGTGGTGCTGTTGTAAAGTGAGGCGACCTTGGCGAATTGCAGCGTGCCGTTCGTGATCGTCGTGGTGCCGGTGTTGGTGTTGGTGCCGTTGACGGTGAGGGCACCGCTGCCGGTCTTGGCCAAGGTGCCCGTGCCGCTGAGCGCGCCGGCATAGGTGCCGGCAGTGCCTTGGTCGAAGACCAGAGCGGAGTTGTTCGTAACATTGCCCTGCAAGCTCGCCGAGTTGCCCTTGAGCGTGCCGGTGGTGACGGTGGTGCCGCCGGTGTAGCTGTTGGTGCCGGTGAGGGTGAGGGCGCCGACGCCCGTCTTGGTGACACTCGATCCGCTGCCGCTCAGGCTGCCCGAGTAGGTGGTGTCGAGCTGGTTGCCGCCCACGGTGAGTGCGACCGCGGCTGCGGACGCGTTGGTGAGCGCCAGGTTCTGATCGCCCATCAACCCGCCCAGGGTCACGGCGGTCTGGGTACCGAACGAGAGCGTGCCGCCGTAGCTGTTGGTGTAATCAAGCGTGCTGCTACCCAGGGCGGTTGCGGACCCAAGCACCAGCGTGCTGCCGCCGGAAATCTTGGTCGTACCGCTGTAGGTATTGGTGGTGGTGAAGGTGACGTTCGACGCTCCACCCGTCGCAATATTGTT
>JBAXBG010000025.1:0-25507 GCA_037142115.1 Verrucomicrobiota bacterium
CGCCCACCCACTGTCCGTCACCGGGCGGCCAGTCCCCCACGCTTTTCCGCCGGCGTCACCCGCCAGCGATTGATTTCCCGGAGTTATTGGGTTTTCTCCGGGTTAACGGGGTCGCCGGTTGAAGGTCGGCGGCCCCGAATTTTTTCAGGCGGCGGCGTCCGCGGAGTTGCCCGCGCGCGCAAATGCGCCATGCTTCCGGTGATGAGCCGCTCCTTCCATTGGCCGGATTTTTTGCCCGCATTCGAGCGCGCTGCCGCGCGGGCGGGTTTTGCGCCCACGATCCTCGCGACCACGGCGGCCGGACCGCTCGTCGTGTGGGAGCGGCCGGGCGGCGGGCCCCACGTCTATCTTTCCGCCGGGATTCATGGCGACGAGCCGGCCGGGCCGCTGGCGCTGTTGGAGTTGTTGGATGAGGGATGGTTCACTCGGGATCTCGCCTGGTCGATCTGCCCCGCTCTCAACCCCACCGGCTTGGCGGCGGGCCGCCGCGAGAACGCCGGTGGCATCGACCTGAACCGCGATTATTGGTTGCTGCGCAGCGAGGAAGTGGCCGCCCACGCCGCTTGGCTCGCGACCCACTCCGCTCCCGGCCTGTTCCTTTCATTGCATGAAGACTGGGAAACCCAGGACTTCTATCTGTATGAAATCAACCTCGGCAGCGACGCCCCGCAGCGGGCTCGGGACATCATCGCGGCGGTGCAGCCGTGGTTCCCGCCGCAAGCCGGACCCGAAATCGACGGCCACCTGCCGCGCGGGCCCGGCTGGATTTTCCACGCCGCGGAAGCGGACGTGCCGGACGGTTGGCCCGAGGCGATTTTTCTTGCCCGCCACGGATGCCCACTCTCATTCACCTTCGAAACGCCCAGCCACGCCGCCCTGCCCGTGCGCATCTCCGCCCAGCGCGCGGCGGTTCGCGCGGCCTGTCGGCACCTAACCGACCAGCTCCGCCAGGGCTGATTCCAAGGTCGGGAAGCGGAACCGGAAGCCATCGGCCTCCAACGCCGCCGGCAGCGCGTGCTGGCCGGCTAACAACTCGGAGGCGAAGCCTCCCAGCGCCAGCTTCAGCGCCCAGCCGGGAACCGGCAGGATCGCCGGACGGTGCAGCGCCGCCGCCAGTTTGCGGGTGAAATCCCGGTTGCGCTCCGCCGCCGGCGCGGTGCAATTGACCGCGCCCGCCAGCGAGTCGGAGCCCACGGCATGGACGATGGCGGCGCGGTGGTCGGCGAGGTGAATCCACGGCAACCATTGCCGCCCCGAGCCTAACCGGCCGGCCAGGCCCGTATGGAAGAGCCACGCCAGCTTGCGCCAGGCGGGACCCTCGCGCCCCAGCACCACCCCGCTGCGCAGGCACACCACCCGCACTCCCAGGGCCTCCGCCTCCAGTGCCGCTGCCTCCCAGGCCAGACACAAACCGGCGAGATAGCCGCCGCCCGGCGCGGCGGCTTCGGTCAACACCTCGTCGCCCCGGTCGCCGTAAACGCCGACCGCCGAGGCATTGATGAGCACCTTGGGTCGCAACTCGGCCGGCACCCGGGCCAGCGCCTCCACCACCAGGCGGGTCAGCCCCACCCGGCTGGCCTCAAACCGCAGCCGGTTGGCCGCGGTCCAGCGCCGCGCGATCGACTCGCCAGCCAGATTGATCACCGCCTGATGGCCGGTGAAATCGAGCGTGGCGGGGGTTTGCCAGCGATCCACCCCAGCCACCCCGCCACCACCGGCCCGGCTCACCCCGGTGCATGCCAGCCCCTGCCGTGCCAGCAGCGAGGGCAAGCCGCCACCGATCAAGCCAGTGACTCCGAGGATCGCGACCCGTGGCATGGAAGGCATGGCCGCAACCATGAGGCAAATCCGCCGCGGGTAAACCGGATTCTCATCCCGGGCTTTCGCGCTTTACTTCGCTGCCCGTGGGTTCTCTCATTCCGGCGATGCTGAAATCCGGTGCATGGCCTGTTCCTTTGCTGCTGCTGTTGCTGTTAGCACCAGGTGCCGGCGACGCGCAAGTGCTGCCAGAGCCGAGGGCTGGCACCACGCTCGACCCGCTCACCCCGGTGCCGCCGCCATTCTCACTCCTGGGCTCGCCCGGCAATTTCGAGTTGGTGATGCCCAAAGAGCTCACCATCAACAATCAGGGCGGCACCATCGAGGGCAATATCAAAACCGGCGTGCATTTCGGCGGTCCGGTCCAAGTCCGGGGAGACAACGGCCTGGAGGTGTTCTCCACCACCGCGCTGCTCGACCTGCAGGCCAAATCCGTCACCTTTGAGGGCAAGGTCTCCGTCTATCAGGGCAACACCCTCCAGCGCGGCGAGCGCGCGGTCTATTATTACGAGCGCAAATTTCTCGACGCCACCGGCCTGCGCGCCTCGCTCGACCCGATCCTGCTGGAATCCGGCAAGTTCACCTCCGAACAACGCGGCAACAAGCAGGTCTATGTCGGCAAAGACGGCGGGATCACCACCGATGACGTGTCCAAACCGGCCTTTTGGGCCCGCGCCAACACCACCACGATCTATCCGGAGGACCGCGTGGTGTTCAATAACCTGTGGCTCTACGCCAAGGACACGCCGGTGTTCTGGTTGCCCTATCTGAGCCAACCGCTCAACCCGGAGCTCGGGTATCATTTCTTGCCCGGGGCTCGCTCCACCTGGGGCGGCTACCTGCTCAACACCTACGGCGTCATGCTCGGCGGCGACACCGATCCTCGCACCGGCGAGAACAAGGATGCCTGGCTGCTGTCGCGCTGGCACCTCGACCTCCGCACCACCCGCGGCCTGGCCACGGGGCTCGATCTGGTCGACACCCGCCTTGACAACCGCCAGGAAATCAGCGGCCTGAGTTTGTCTTATCTCTACGACCTGGCACCCGAAACCAGCACCACCGGCTTTCCCCGCGAAACGACCGACCCTAACCGCTACGAGGTCAAATTCAAATACCGGATCACCCCGCAGGTCGAGCAGGATGCGGCGTGGCGGGTCGACTCCAATATCACCCTGCTGAGCGACCCGTACTACCTGCAGGATTTCGCCCGCGAGGAATACCAGACCAACCCCACGCCCGACAACACGCTCGGGATCTACCGGCGGGACGACCGCTCGCTGACCTCGCTCTATGCCAGGTTCCAGGTCAACGATTTCTATCGGACCGATACCCGCCTGCCCCAGCTCAGCTACGACCGGGTGCGGGCCCCGCTGTTCGGCCTGCCGGTGCTGCACGAGGGCAACGCCTCGCTGGGACTCATCGGCCAGCAGGCCATCGACGGCACCCGCAGCAGCATTATCAACCCCTTGATGGAACTCGATACGAGCCCCGCCAACGCGCTGAAGGTCGCGTCGCTGCTGTCCCAACTCAGCGGCTACGAGCTGCAGCTCGCCCAGAACCTGGTCGCGCTGCCGCCTCTCGATCCGCGGCGCAAGGCCATCCAAACCCAACTGGCGGATTCGAGCTACGGGCGCTTCAACACCTATCAGGTATTGTCCCTGCCGATGATGTTCGGCGGCTGCCTGAGCTTCACCCCCGAGGCCGGGGTGGGCTATTCCCGCTACTTCGCGGTGGCCGGACCTGAAGGCGACTCGAACCGCACCCAACTTCACGTCGGCGCGGAGACCGCGCTGAAATTCGCCAAGAACTACGGGTCCTATCAGAACCATGACTGGGGCCTCAACGGCATCCTGCATGTCTGCCAGCCCTACACCACCTGGTCGGTCCTGTCCGCCAACAATCTGGCACTGGAGGATCCGATGGTGGACCGGCTCACCCCCACCACGCGCCCGCAGCCCCTGGACCCGGTGCGGTTCACGGCCACCGACGAACTGCGGAGCTGGAACGTGCTGCGCTGCGGGGTGCGCAACAACCTCATCACCAAACGCGACGATCAGAATTTCACCTGGCTCTATCTCGACACCTATGTCAATGCCTTCATTCAGGCTCCTGACGACGCGCAGGCGTTTTCCAACATGTATAACGACGTCCAATGGCAGCCGGTGCCGTGGATGGCGGTGGGGCTGGCGACCCAGTTTCCGCTGGCCAACAACCAGGCCAATTACAACGAGTTCAACTCGTACATGCGTTTCATACCCACGGACTACTTCAGTTTCGCCCTGGGCTCCCACCGCTTGAGCGGCCAGCCGCTGCTGCCCAACACCAACAGCTTCAGCCTTCAAACCTACACCCGCCTGTCGGAAAACTGGGGCTTTGGCACCCGTCATTCCGTGGAACTCGACGACAGCACCGTGGAATTCCAGCAATACTCGATCCACCGCGACCTCGGCAGCTGGGTGGCCGCGCTCGGGGTCACCATCCGCGACAACCGCATCCAGCAGGAATACGGACTGATCTTCAGCCTCACGCTCAAGGAGTTTCCGTCGGCCTCCCTGCCATTCAAGATCAACGCGCCTTGAACGTTGGCAGGCGGGCGCGCGCGTTCCGGTGAGCGGCCGGCCATCCGGTTAGCGGGCGTCCTTGGGTGCTTCGATCCCGAGGATCTTGCGCACCTCCTCCATCAGCCGCAACGCGATCGCGCCTGACACCGCCTGATCCTTGCTCTTGCCGGTCACCCCGATGTTGATCGAGGGCATCTTGCCCATCGGCGTGTCCACCTCGCCCGGCCTGACAAAAAAATTCTGGCGGATTTGGCGGGCGCAGTCCTCGTCGGATGCCAGCTGCCACTTTTGGCGGAGGCCGACATCGCCGCTGACCTTGACCAGCAGTTGTTGGTCGCTGAGCCGGGTCTTGAGTTGCTGGATGATCGCGTCGCGTTTGGCCAGCGGCAGTTCCGGATTGATCGGCAGGGGCACCCACATCGGCTGCGGGCGATTCTGTTGGTAAGCGCGGCGCGCGAACCACCCGCCACCCAACAGCAGCATCACTGCCACCACGCCCACTGCGATCCAACGTTGCATGATGCGGCGTTATACGTCATTGACCACCCGATCCAAGCCGAAACTTCATGGAATACCCCGTCACCACCGCCACCGTTGAAACCCTTGCCAACGGCCTCACTCTGATCCTCGATCCCGATCCCACCGCGCCGGTGGTCAGCTGCCAGCTGTGGGTGGCGAGCGGCAGTATTCACGAAGACGAATTTCTCGGCTCGGGACTGTCACATTTTCTCGAACACATGGTTTTCAAAGGCACCCGCGACTACGATGCCGCCGCCCTCGCCACCACTGTGCAGGCCGCCGGCGGCCACTGGAATGCCTACACCAGCTTTGATCGCACGGTCTATTTCATCGACGGTCCGGCAACGTCCCTGCCGCTGTTCCTGAAATGCCTGACCGGATTGGTGTTCTTTCCCACCCTGCCCGAGTCCGAGTTCGCCAAGGAACAAGAGGTGATCCGCCGCGAAATTGACATGGGGCTGGATGATCCTAACAACGTAGCCAGCCGCTTGCTGTTTGCCACCGCCTTCCAGCTCGACCCGCGCCGCCAGCCGGTCATCGGGCACCGCCATCGCTTTGACGCCATCCGCTACGACGACCTCACCCGCTATCAACAAACCCGCTACACGGCCGACCGATGTTTCGCGGTGATTGCCGGTGATTTTAATGCGGCGGATGCCCGCCAACTGGTGACGGCGCTCACCGCCGGCTGCTTGCCAGGCTGCGGTCGCGATCCGTTCGTCGCCATCGACCCGCCGCAACTCGGCCCGCGTCATGCCCGCGAAACCTTCGCCATCCCCGCCAGTCGCATTTCCCTGGCCTGGAAAATCCCCGCCCTCGATCACCCGGACACGCCCGCGTTGGACGTTCTGGCCGCCATCCTCGGCCGCGGCCACGCCTCCCGCCTGCACCTCACTCTGCGCGAAGCACGCGGCCTCGCCCTCGAAATCTCCGCCTTCGCCTGGACCGGCCCCGGCCGCGAAGGACTCTTCGGCATCTCGGCTGACGCCGAGCCCGCCAAACGCGACCTGCTCATCGAGGCCATTCTGGCGGAAATCGCCGCCTTGCCCGCCGCTCAGCTCGACAGCGATTTGGCCAAAGCCAAACGGCAGATCGCCGCCAGCCAGTTCCGCAGCCTCACCACCGCCTCCGGCCGGGCGTCCGACCTGGCCTCTAACTGGCACGAGGCCCGCGATCTGGATTTCACCCGCAGCCACGTGGCCGCCATCCAAGGCGTCACTGCCGAGGACCTCCGCCGGGCCGTCGGCCACCTCACCGCCGCACGGCTCTCGCTCACGGTGCTTGATCCGCTCGACGCCCCGGCCCCGGTCCGGGTTGGGAAATCACACCGCGGCGGCGGGGAGATCCAGGTTCACGCCCTGGCCAACGGTCTAACCGTCGCGCTGCTGCCCGACCACCGCGTGCCGCTGGTGCACCTGCAAGCCGCCGTGCGCGCCGGCTTGCCATCCGAGACCCCGGCCACTAACGGCCTCAACCAGCTGCTGGCCTCGGCCCTGCCCAAAGGCACCGCCACGCGCAGTGCCCAGGACCTCGCTCTCACCCTCGAATCCCTCGGGGCCTCGATCTCCGCCGCCACCGGCAACAACGCCCTGCTGGTGCAGGCCGCGGGCCTAGCTCCCGACCTCGCCACCCTCGTCGAGGTCTTCGCCGACGTCCTGCTGTCGCCGAGCCTGACCGCAGAGTCGATCCGGCGCGAACAAGCCAGCCAACTGGCAGCGCTCGAGGAGTCGCTGCAGGATCCGCTCCACGCCGGCTTCAATGCCCTGCGCCACGCGGCGTTCGGTGGCGCGGGCTATGGCCTCAACGCGCTCGGCACGCCCGCCAGCCTGGCGGCCCTGGATCATGCGGCCCTGGCGGCGCACCACGCCCGCCACTTCAACGCCGCTAACATCACGCTCGCGATCACCGGGGATTTCGATCCCGCCGCGGCCCTCTCCCTGCTCACCGCCAATCTATCGGCCATGCCGGCGGGCACCCGATGGCCGGTGCCTGATAGCCCGCCGGCGGGTGCCAGCCAGCCCACCCTCCACCTGGCGAAAAAACAGGTGGTGCTCGCCATCGGCTTCCCGGGCACCTCCATCGACCACCCGGAGCGCCACCGTCTGGCCTTGATCCAGGAATACGCCTCGGACATGGCCGGCCCGCTCTTCACCCGTCTTCGCGAGGACCTCGGCCTGGCCTATCAAGTCGGCGCCACCCAGTTCCTCGGCTATCACACCGGGCTGTTCACCTTCTACATCGCCACCTCGCCCGAACATGCCGAACTCGCCCGCCGCGAAATGCTCGCTGAAATCGCCAGGATCGCCGCCGCAGGCATCCCGGACGGGGCGTTTGAGCGTGTCCGCGCCACCGTGCTCAGCGGCCTGGCCATCCAACAACAATCGCCCTCCCATCTCGCCCGCCACCTCGCGCTGGATCTCCTGTTCGGCCACCCCGCCGACGAATTCCGCCGCCTGCCCGCCATCTATCAGGCAATCACCCCCCAACAGGTCCGCGCCACCGCCGCCCGCGTCTTTGCCGCCACCCCCACCATCGCCACCGTCCTGCCGGCGGGGGCCGCGGGCGGATGAACCGGCGCCGCCACCGCCCACAAATCCCCTTGGCAGCTTGGGGCGGATGGTTATGCTTTTCGGCAAGGATCGTCCGCAGCTTGCGGGAGCCCGCCGCCGGTCACCCAAACCCCAATCCATTAGAGAAGATGCAACGATCCGAGATCAATCAAATCATGGCCGACGGCCTCAAGTTCATCGAGCAGGAGATGAAATTCCTGCTGCCGCCATTTGCCAAGTGGTCCCCGGACGACTGGCGCGGCAAGGGGGAGGAATCCGCTGAGATCGTCGCCCAGCAGCTGGGCTGGGACATCACCGATTTTGGCTCGGGCAAGTTTGACGAGGTCGGGTTGTTGCTGTTCACGATCCGCAACGGCAGCTTTGAGGAGCTCAGGAAGCCCAATGGCAAGGTCTATGCCGAAAAGGCGATGATCGTGCAGGAGGGGCAGGTCACCCCGATTCATTTTCACTACCAGAAAATGGAGGACATCATCAACCGGGGTGGCGGCGAGCTGGTCATCCAGCTGTGGAATTCCACGCCCGATAAAGGGCTGGACCTGGTCTCGGACGTCGTGGTGAGCGTGGACTCGGTCCGGGTCAGGCTGGAGGCCGGCGGCACGCTGACCCTCAAGCCCGGCGAGTCGGTGTGCCTGCCGCAGCTTCTCTATCATCAATTCTGGGGGAAAAAGGGTGCCGGGACCGTGTTTGTGGGCGAGGTCAGCCGGGTGAACGACGACTACGTGGACAATCATTTTTATGACAAGGTCGGGCGCTTTGCCGACATCGAGGAGGACGTGGCCCCGCTGCATCTCCTGTATGGGGATTACCGCAACTACTTTGGCCTCCGCAAGTGACCCGCCGCCATGCCACTAGTCACTGAGAAGAGCCAGGTTCTGGAGCTGTACCGGGAGGCCGCGCGCAGACACTGGGTGATCCCGTGTTTTTGCACGGAAAACCTCACCACCACGGAAGCCGTGCTGGCGGCGGTCAAGGACCACGGGGACCGGCTGGGGGTCGCCAACCTGCCCATCACCATTGCCATCACTAATTGTTATCCGCACCGCAGCCAAAGCGTCAACTACACCCACACCCGGAATTGGGAGGTGGGGCTGCGGTTGTTCCTGGCGGAGCTGGAAGTCCTGACCTCCGGGTGCAGTCCCTACAAGGACTTGCGGGTGATGATCCACCTCGACCACGTGCAACATGACCTCGACCGCGAGTTGCTGGAGTGGGACATGCGGCGGTTCTCGTCCATCATGTACGACGCATCCAACCTCAGCTTGGATGACAACATCCAGGCCACCCGCCGCTTTGTCGAGCGCTGCGGGCGGGACATCGTCATCGAAGGCGCCTGCGATGAAATCATGGATTTCGGCAGTGGTGGCAGCGCGATGACCACGCCGGCCGACGCGCGCCAATACCTGGATGGGACGGGCTGTGATTTCATCGTGGCCAATTTGGGCACCGAACATCGCGCCAATGTTTCGGACCTGCAATATCGCGGGGACATCGCCCGGCAAATCCAGGCCGAGATCGGCACCCGGCTGGTCCTGCACGGTGCCTCCTCGGTGGATGCCGGGCAAATCCGCCAGCTTTTCTCCGATGGTGTTAGCAAGGTGAACATCTGGACCGTGCTTGAGCGCGACAGCACGGACCGGCTTTTTAAGGAACTGGTGACCCACGCCTCCGGGGTGGTCGGGGAGCAGCAGGTCAGGGAACTGCAGCAGCAGGGCTTGCTGGGTGCCCGGGTCGATGCCGGCCACCCGAAATCCATCGACTATTACACCACGCTCTATCGGCAGGGCCTCGTTTTCGAGGAAATGACCCGGATCGTCGCCGGATATCTGGCCATTTGGTATATCTAATTGATGCCTTTGGCCAGGTCAGTTCAGCCAACGCAATCAAACCCATGAGTTACTTAGGATTGGATATTGGCACCAGCGGCTGCAAGGCGGTGGTTTTCAATGACGCGGGCGAGCAGGTGGCCGCCGCCTTCCGCGAATACCCGTTGCTGGTGCCGGAGGACGGCTGGGCGGAACTGGATTCGGAGGACGTGTGCGCGAAGTGTGGCGAGGTCATCCGGGAAGTCGCGCTCCTGACTAGCGCCGATCCGGTGCGGGCCATGGGCATTTCCTCACAGGGCGAGGCGTTCACGCCCATCGGGCGGGATGGCGCGATCCTGGGCCATGCCATGGTTTCCTCGGACAGCCGGGCAGCGGCGATGGTGGCTGAGTTCTGCGGCGAATTTGGCGCGGAACAACTCTACGCCCTGACCGGGCACACGGCGTCGCCGATGTTTTCCTTGTTCAAGCTGCTGTGGTTGCGCCACCACCGGCCCGGGTTGTGGCAGGCGGCGGCGAAATTCCTCTGTTTCGAGGATCTGCTGCACCACAAGCTGGGGCTGGAGCCGGCGATCGGTTATCCGTTAGCCGGCCGGACCATGCTGTTCAATGTCATGACCCACCAGTGGGACGGGCAAATCCTGGCGGCGGCGGGGTTGGTGCCCGGGCAGTTGGCCCGGCCCTTGCCGTCCGGCGCCGCCGTGGGCCGGCTCCCGGCGGCCGTGGCAGGCGCGCTGGGGTTGCAGGCCGGGGTGCTGGTGGTGGCCGGCGGGCATGACCAATCGTGCGGCGCGCTGGGGGCCGGGATTGTGGCCAAGGGCATGGCGATGTATGCCACGGGCACCGTCGAGTGCATCACCCCCGCGTTCGAGCGCCCGGTGTTCGGCGAGGGCCTGTTCAAGAACAACTATTGCACCTATGACTTTGCCGTTCCGGGCATGTACACCACGGTCGCCTACAGCCTAACGGGAGGAAACATCCTGAAGTGGTATCGCGACGAGCTGGCGTTTCCGGAGCGGGAATCCGCCCGCCAGGACGGCCGCAACGTCTATCAAGCCATCCTCGGATCGCTGCCCGGGCAGCCGTCGAAGTTGCTGGTGCTGCCCTACTTCACGCCCACCGGCACGCCGTATTTCGACGGCACGACGGCGGGCGCGATCATCGGGCTGCGCCTGAACACCACGCGCGAGGAGATCCTGCGGGCCTTGTTGGAGGGGGTGGCCTTCGAGATGCGGTTGAATCTAGCCTTGCTGGACGAGGCTGGCATCGCCATCGACGAGCTGCGCGCGATCGGTGGCGGCAGCAAGAGCCCGGCCTGGAACCAGCTCAAGGCCAATGTGATGAACAAGCCGATCACCACCGTGGCGGTGACCGAGGCCGGTTGCCTGGGCGTGGCCATGCTGGCCAAAGCCGCCTGCACCGCGACTCCGCTGGTTGAGATCGTGGCGGCCTGGGTGAAAACCACCGGCCTGATCCTGCCGCAGCCCGAATTCGCCCCGCACTATGAACGGCAGTTCGCCAAATACCGCCAATTGTATCCCGCGCTGCGGCGGATTGGTTAGGCGGTCATTTCACCAGCTCGATGTCGAAGCGGATCGCCTCGGGCTGGCAGGCGGCTTGCACCTTGGCTTCGCACTCGTCGATGGCCTGCTGGGCGGCGGCGAGCGTGGCCGGGTTTTTCTGTTTGCTGGCTACGCGCCAGGCGCTGTTGAGCGGCAGTTGCAGCTGGTTGATGAGATCCAAAATCCTGGTGGCGCGTTCGCCGAGGGGGCCCTCGACGATACCGCTCATGTTCCAGCCGGTGGCGAGCACCTTGTGACTCAGAGTGGCGACTGGCTTGTCGTTCATGGCCACGCGGTATTGGCCGGCGGGCAAGCCCGGGATGGTCAGCGTGTAGCGAGAGAGTTCGGCGATCTCGGGCATGAGCGTCAGGGCGGTGGCGGCGGCTGGCAACAAGGGCCACGGGGAACGCTCGTCGAGGCGGGTGAATGACAGCTTGCCGTTTTTGGCCACGACCTCGGTGATTTGGCAGTGGTTGGCAGCGACCACGGTGCCGTCGGGCTTGAGGGTGGCGCAACTCACGTCGCGATCCACCTTGAGTGCCGTCAGGATGGTGGCGGCCATCGTGTACTGGCCGACCGGTCCGGGATGAACGGCATCACCGCCGAGGGAAATGCCGCTGGGTTTGCCGACCCATGCTTTGGCAAACGCCTGCAGCGTTTTGAGATCGGGAACCTGGTTCTCCGGTTTCAACTCGCGGGCATGGGCGGCGAGGTTGCCGGCATCCTCCAGGATTTTGTTGGCACCCCAGAGCTGGATCAGGGGATGGTATTGGTCGACCACCTGGACGTTGTCTTTTTTGCCCAGCTCCACCAGCGCCACGGTAAAAGGGTGGATGGTGCGGCAACGCACGGACGACCATGCGTCCATCAGGCTGCCGTCGTTGACCGGACTCGACGAGATGAACAGCGGTTGCGCCGGCAGGGCACGGATTTGATCGGCCAGCTTTTTCATCCCGGCCAGATATCCGGCGGCGGCGTCCGGGCTGTCGGGGTTGGGGACGCCCACGTCGTTCATTCCCAACTCGATGCTCACGTGGGTCGGCTTCCACGCCGCCACGTCATAGTCGAAGCGCTCCAGGATGCTGGCGGTCCGGTTGCCGCCGATCCCGGAATTGCGGAAATGCAGATGCCACTGGGGGTGGCGGGTCCGGTAGAAGGCCTCGATGTAATTGCTGTGCAGGCGCTGGGCGGTGATGCTGTCACCCGCCATCACCCAGGTGTCGTTGTCGTGGAGGGTGAAGGCCGGTTCGGTCGCGAGCGCCTGACCACAGAACGCGGCGGCCAGAGGGATAAGGAAGAAGGATTTGCGGATCATTGGCAATGATTGTGACAAAGTTGCTAGGCCGCGCAAGCCTAAGTTATCCTCCCGAGGAACGTGGGGTTCTTGGGCTGAATTCCAAGGAGCGGCGGAATCCGTCCGCCGAGGCCCATGGCAAGTCAGGGAAGAGTGCGGATCCGCTAGGCCTGGCCCCCACATGGGCATGGGCGATCGGATATCGCCCTTCCTTGAGCGCGCGGCACCCGAAAGTCGAAGCACCGCGCCCCCGCTACCTCACAAGCGCACCGCGTAGCGGGTCTGGCGGGTCAGCGGGAATTCCTCGGCGACCCGGGCGTGGGACCGGCGGTGGATGCCCACCAGCATGCCGACGGCGACCAGGGCGAAGACCATGCTGGTGCCGCCGAAGCTGATGAAGGGCAGTGGCAGGCCGGTGTTGGGGAGCAGGGCGGTGGCCACGGCGATGTTGAGCATGGCGGGCACCACGATCACGCAGGTGAGACCCAGCGCGCAACAGCGGTTGAAGACGTTGTTCGCCTGGAGCGCGATGCCACAGCCCGCCACCGCGATCAGCACATAACAGAGCACCACCCCGAGCGTCACCGGCAGCCCCAACTCCTCACCCACCACCGGGAAAATGAAATCAATGTGGGCGAAGGTGAGCGTCCCGAACTTTTCCACGCCATTGCCGAGGCCCACGCCCCACGGACCGCCGTTGCCCAGGGCGAGCAGCGAGCGCCACTGCTGCATGCCGCGGTCGAGCTGATAGATCGGGTTGTCCAGATCCCGCCACGCCGTGATGCGCTCCATGCGGTTGGCATTGTGCGCGACGTACCAACCGACGGCGGTCAGCACGCTGCCGGCGGCGGGCACGGCGTAAAGCAGCCGGGTTCCCACGCAGAACATGATCGCGCTCACGGCCACAGCCAGTGCCAGGGCGGTGCCCAGATCGACTTCCGCGGCGATGAGCAGGATCGGAATTCCGGCGATCAGGCCCGGCACGACAAATCCCCGCCAGAACGTTAGGACCTCGG
The DNA here is from genome assembly GCA_037142115.1 of Verrucomicrobiota bacterium. GTDB lineage: Bacteria > Verrucomicrobiota > Verrucomicrobiia > Verrucomicrobiales > Akkermansiaceae > Luteolibacter. The sequence goes on from JBAXBG010000025.1 coordinate 13,161, forward strand.
TTTGCCAGCGCGCAAACCACGCGCCCAAACCGATGACCGCGGCGATTTTGGCCAGCTCCGAGGGTTGGAACTGCGGCAGCCCGGGCAGGTGAATCCAGCGCTTGGAGCCGTAAATCTCCACCTTGACGCCCGGCACAAAACAGCAAACCAACAGCACGCAGGCCGCCACGAACAGCCACGGCGCATACTTGCGATACTGCTCCACCGGCAACAGCGAGGCCCCGAACGCCGCCGCCAGGCCGATCCCCACAAACAGCGCCTGGCGGGTCAGGAAATGATAGGGATCATCCATCCCCCGCACCCAGGTGCCCGTGCTGGTCAGCATGATCAGCCCGAGGGCGACCAGCGCGGCGACCGCGGCACACAGGATGGTGGAGCAATGACGAGTCATATGAAGAGTGAAATCTTAAATTCTGAATTCTAAATTCTAAACGAAGAGGAGAGGTGGATGCGCGGCGAATCTCTTTTCTTCAGTTTAGAATTTAATGCTTAATGCTTAATACTTAGTGCTTAATGCTTAGAGTTTTGAATTTTCTTTCTGAGGGATGGTCAGTTTCATGCCGGGTTTGATTTTGCGCGCGTCGCTGATGCCGTTGGCGCGGAGCAGGACGTCCTGGCTGACCTTGCTGCGATGGGCGATGCGCCAGATGCTGTCGCCCTGCTGCACGACATAGGATTTGCCGGTGCCGGCCAGCGGGGCGGCGGCGGCATGGTCGGGGGACCCGGTGGCGCGGACCAGGTGTGCTTTGGGCGCGCCGCTCACATCCACGGGTGCGGCATCCACCAGGCCGCGGTCACGGTCGGGCGGGGTTGGGGTGTGGATGGCGATGACCGGCGCGGCCGAGGCGGCGGTTGGTGGCGGCGGGATTTTGAGGATCAAGCCGGGGCTGATGTCCACATGCTTGTTGAGCAGGCGCAGGGCATTTTCATCCACTCCGGCGGAGGTGGCGATCCGGGCATAACTGTCGCCGGCTTTGACGATGTAGGGCTGCTCTTTGGATGGGAGAGCCGCGGACTCGGCGGGGGGAGCCACGGCCGCGGCGGTGACCGTGACTTCCGCGGTGCCGGTTTTGGCGACCTCGGAATTTTCCGCCGGGCGGCCGTCGAGGAAATGTTGATGAATGAAAATCAAGCCGATGACGACGATATGGAAGAGAAAGATGATGATCAGCGCGCGGGAGATGATCGACCCGCCGTCGTCCTCCTCCAGGTCGGCGGCGCTGGCGGCGGCGACGCGTTGTTTGCGGCTGCGGGTGACGGCGCTGAGGCGGCGGAAAATTCCTTTGGATGCCGGGCGGCGTTTGACGGGGAGTGTTTGGAATTTCATGGGGTGATGGAGGTCAGGCAAGTTGGTGGACGAGGTCGCGGAACGAGTTGCCGCGTTGTTCATAGCCGGAAAACTGGTCGAACGACGAGGTGCCCGGGGAGAACAGGATGACCGATCCCTGGGGGGCCAGGCTGCGGGCGGCTGCCACGGCGTCGGTTAGGGTAGCCACCGAGGTGCTGGGCACGGCCATCGCGAACAAGGCGGCCAAGGGTCTGGCGATCTGGCCGAAGGTCACCGTGGCCAGGGCCTTCTCCTGCAACAGCGGCACCACCGGCGCATAATCGAGGCCCTTATCCTTGCCGCCGGCAATCAACACCACCGGCCGGGTCTGCGAGCGCAGCGCGCTTTCCAAGGCGTGCAGATTGGTGGCCTTGGAGTCGTTCAAATATTCCACCCCGTCGAGCGTGCGGATGAGTTCGCAGCGGTGGGGCGGGGGAGCATAGCCGTGGAGGGCGGCGCGCATCTGGCCGGCGGAAATCCCCAGGGCCTGGCCGGCCGCCAGCGCGGCCATCAGGTTTTCCGCGTTGTGCAGGCCGCGCAGCAGCGTGTCCTGATCCATGTCAAACCAGGTTGCTCCGGCGTGGCTGACGGTGTGGCCGTCGGAAAACCAGTCCGCCTCCAGATCGGTGGTGGAGAACGTCACGACCCGCGCTGCTAGCGGTGGCAGGTCCTCGCCGCTGCGAACCACCGCTGTGTCGGTCACGTCCTGGTGGTCGAAAATCCGCAGTTTGGCGGCGCGGTAGGCCGCCACGCTCGGATAGCGGTCCATGTGGTCGGGGGCGAAGTTGAGCCAGACGGCCACCACCGGATGGAGCGAGCGGATGGTTTCGAGCTGGAACGAGCTGAGCTCCAGGGCCACCGCGGCGGGCGGAGTTGCCTGGCAGACCACTTCCGCAAACGGCGTGCCGTAGTTGCCGCAGGGCGTGCCGCCCAGGCCGGCGTGGGCGAGGATGAGTGCCACCAATTCGGTGGTGGTGGTCTTGCCGTTGGTGCCGGTGATGCCGATGATTTTCCCCTGATAGAAGCGGGCCGCCAGCTCGACCTCGCCAATGACCTCGCCGGCGTGGCGCGCGAACGCCGCGACGTAGGGGCCGTAGGTGTCGATGCCCGGACTCACCACCAGGCAATCCGCCGCGCATTCCGCGCCCTGTGCGGCGGTGGCGTTGGGGTGGATCTCCACGCCCGGCGGCATGTCCGCAAACGCCTCCGCGTCGGCCTGATCCCAGGCCGAGACCCGCGCGCCCTCGCGCAGCGCGAGGCGGGCGGCGGCGCGGCCGCTGCGGCCGACGCCGAGGATGGCGATGTGTTTGCCGGTTAGGTTCATGGGAGCATCAGGCGATTTTGAGGATGGCCAGGCCGAACAAGGCGAGCATGATCGAGAGGATCCAGAAGCGCACGATCACCTGGCTTTCATGCCAGCCGAGCAGCTCGAAATGGTGGTGGATGGGTGACATTTTGAAGATCCGTTGTTTGCGCAGTTTGAAGCTGCCGACCTGCAGGATCACCGACATCGCTTCCATCACGAACACGCCGCCGATGATGACGAGCAGCAGTTCCTGTTTGGTGCAAATGGCCGCGGTGCCCAGCGCCCCGCCGATGGCCAGCGAGCCGGTGTCGCCCATGAACACCTTGGCCGGGTGGCAGTTGAACCACAGGAACCCGAAGCATGCGCCAGCCAGCGCCATCAGGAACACCGCCAGCTCGCCGATGTAAAGATTGTGCGGAATGACCAGATACTCGACGGCCATGAAGTAGTGCCCGGCAAAATAGGCTAACAGCGAGTAGGACAGCGCCGCGCTGATGGTGCAGCCGGTGGCCAGGCCGTCCAGGCCGTCAGTGAGGTTCACCGCGTTGGAGCAGCCGACAATGATCAGCGCGAAAAACGGGATCACTAGCAGGTGGAGATTGATCAGCGGGACCTTGAACAGCGGAAAGCAGATCGCACCGATCCCGATCGGGTTGTTCTTGCCCAGGCAGAAGCCGGCCTCCCCCGCGGCGATTTGCGCCGGAGTCGCCCCAATCCCCGAAATCTCCGGCTTGTAAAAAATGAAGGCTGCCGCGATCAGGGCGATGAAAATCTGCCAGAACAACTTGGTCCGGCTACTCAACCCGTTGGATTTTTTTTCCTTCACCTTGCGATAATCGTCGCACAGGCCGAGCAGCCCGCAGGCAGCCATGGTGCAGGCGCAGACGGCGACAAACGGGTTGAGCGGGCGCGAGCAGACCAGGATCGACACCAGCACGGTGCCCAGAATCAGCACCCCGCCCATCGTCGGGGTGCCGATCTTGCCGCCATGGAGCTCGGCGAGCTTGTGCACTTCCGCCGCGGTGCGGATCGGTTGGCCGACTTTCAGCGAGATCAATTTGCGGATCACCCGCGGGCCGATGAGCAGGGACAACAGGAACGCAAGCAACCCGGCGCTGGCAGCGCGGAACGTGATGTATTGAAAAAGATTGAGAAACGAACAGGTGTGCGCCCAACCGTGGTGGCCGGTCGCTTTCTCGGCGTCGAAGGCCTGAAGCCAGAAGTCGTAAAGTGCGGGCAGCATTAGGTGCGGGGGAAGGCGGAGTTCATGACACGTTCGAGGGTGGCGGAGCGGCTGCCTTTGAGCAACACCACATCGCCGGGTTTTACCTCGCTGGCCAGCCACTTGGCTGCATCCTCAAGGACCGGAAAATGGCGTGCCTGGCGCGCACCCAGGGCGATGCCTTCGCTGCCCTCGCCCACGGCCACCACCGTGAGCTGGCGCTGCACGGCGAGTTGGCCGACGTGGCGGTGGGCGTCCGGGCCGTGCGTCCCGAGTTCTCCCATGCGGCCCATCACCATGAACCGGCGCGCGCCGTTGGGCACCGGAGTGTCGGCCAGGGTCTCGATGGCGGCGGCCATCGACTCGGGATTGGCGTTGTAGGTGTCGTCGATGATCGTGATGCCCTGCCAGGTGTAGCGCTGCAAGCGGCCGCCCGTGAGCTGGGCGGCGGACAGTCCGGCGGCGATTTCATGGGGCGAAATGCCGAGTTTCCAGCCCGCGCCGGCAGCTAACAGGGCGTTGGTCACCATATGGCGGCCGAGCACCGGCAGGATGACGGCGGCTTTCTCCTCGCCTTCGATGGCGAGGGTGAAACGGGTGCGCTCGGCCTCGAAGCACAGGTCTTCGGCGCGGACCAGGCCGCGGCCATTGCCCACCGGGATCAGGGTGGCCTTGGTCCGCTGGCGCAGGTATTCGTGGTAATCGCAGGTCACCGGCAGGAACAACATGCCATCCTCGGGCAGCGCGCGGGCGAGCGTGGATTTTTCCTCGGCGATGGCATCGCGCGATCCGAAATACTCGATGTGGGCACTGCCGATGTTGGTGATGATGCCGAATTTCGGGCGGGTGATGGCACACAGGGGGGCGAGTTCGCCGGGATGATTCATGCCCATCTCCCAGACGGCGGCGGTGTGCTGCGGGGTGGTGGCCAGCACGCTCAGCGGCACCCCGATGTGGTTGTTGAGGTTGCCGCGCGTGGCACTGACCTGAAATTTGCGGGCGAGCACCGCCGCGGTGAAATCCTTGGTGCTGGTTTTGCCGTTGGAGCCGGTGATCGCCACCACCGGCAGGTTGAGTTGCTTGCGCCAGCAAACCGCCAGCTGCTGCAAGGCCAGCAGGGTGTCGACCACCACGATCACCGCGCCATCCGCCGGAATCTCACCCCCGGTCCAGTGGTGCACCACCACCACCGCCGCCCCGGCGGCAAACGCCGCTCCGGCAAAGGCATCGCCGTCAAAGTTCTCCCCGCGCAACGCGAAAAACACCGCCCCCTGCGGCAACGTGCGGGTATCCGTGGCTACCCCCCCGAACGCGAGCGCGTCCGTGCGCCCCGCCGCGACGGTCACGCCGAGGAGGTCCGCAATTTGCTGTGCGGTTAGGGGTTGCATCGGCTGTCGGAAATGACTTGGGATCGGTCGCGCAGCGCCTTGGCCGCGTGCTTGCGGTCATCGAAGTCGAGCGTGTGATCGGCGAATTGTTGGGTGGTTTCGTGGCCTTTGCCGGCGATCAAGATGATGTCGCCGGAGAGGGCGTTTTTCACGGCGTAGGCAATCGCCTCGGCCCGGTCGGGGATGCTGAGGTGGCCGTGGCGGCCCATGCCGGCTTCGATCTCGCGGATGATGGCCAGCGGGTCTTCCGAGCGTGGATTGTCGGAAGTGATCACGCAGGCATCGCTGTGGCGGGCGGCGGCGGCGGCCATCAGCGGGCGCTTGCCCTGGTCGCGGTCGCCGCCACAGCCGAACACCGTGATCAGCCGGCGCGGGTCGAGTTCCTTGAGCGTGCGGCAGGCATTTTCCAGCGCGTCGGGGGTGTGCGCGTAATCCACGAACACCGTGGCCCCGCCGGCATTGCCCACGTTTTCCATCCGGCCGGGCACTTGCGGCGCGCTGGCCAGCGCCGCCACCGCTTGCCGCGGGCGGATCCCGCAGGCGTTGGCCGCAGCCAGCGCCGCGAGCAGGTTGTATGCGTTGAAGCGCCCGATGAGCGGCGCGCGCACCAGGTAGGTTTTGCCCTTGGCGGCGAGCTCAAACTCCATGCCGCGCGGGTTCTGGCGGAAATTGTTAGCCCGGAAGTCGCAGTGCACCCCGAACCCGAACTTCACCACCGGCAGCTTCTTGTCCAAGGAGGCCGCCAGCTCCACGCCGTAGGCATCGTCGGTGTTGATCACGGCCACCGGCTTCTTGCCGTGCGGGTCGGCCGCCAACGCCAGAAACCACTCCGCCTTCGCCTGATAGTAAGCGTCCAGCGTGCCGTGGTAATCGAGGTGGTCCTGGGTCAGGTTGGTGAACACGCACGCGTCAAAGCCGATCGCGGCGGCGCGTTGCTGGTGGATGCCGTGCGACGACACCTCCAGCGCCACCCCGCGGCAGCCGTGGTCGCGCATCCGGCCTAGCAGCTCGGTGAGTTCGATCGAGCCGGGCGTGGTGTGGCGCGCGGGCTCGACGGTCTCCCCGTCATCGACGACGATGGTGCCTGACAGTCCGGCGCGGTGCCACACGGTTTTCATCACGTGATGGATGAGAAACGCGGTGGTGGTCTTGCCGTTGGTGCCGGTGACTCCCGCCACCGCCAACTCCCGCCACGGGTCGCCCGCCAGGGTCGATGCCAGCGCGGCGAGTGCCGCCCGGCTGTCGGGCACATGCAGCCAGGTGAGCGCCGGGTCCAGATCAGCCGGTGGCGCGGATTCCGCCAGGATCACCCGCGCTCCGGCCGCCAGCGCCTCGCCCAGGAACCGGTGGCCGTCGCTCACCGTGCCGCGGATCGCGGCAAACAGCGCCCCGGGCACCACCTGACGCGACGATGCTGTGAGGACGGCGACCTCGGTGTCCAGCGGGCCGGCAGTCGTGACCCGGGTCAGACAGGCGATGAGATCACGTAAAATCATGGGTCGGTAGTGGTGGCAATGGCGCGAGCGGTGATCGGTTCGGTGGGAGGCAAATTCATGTAGGCCGCGGCCCGCGCCGCGATACGCCCGAACGCGGGCGCGGCGATGGTGCCGCCGTAGCGCGTGACCTTGTTGGTGCGAGGGTCGTCAATGACCACCACGCAGACAAAGGCCGGGTTCTGCGCCGGCAGCATCCCGACGAAGGAAACGACGTAACTGTTAGCAGAATAGCCGTGACCGCCCGGGCTGATGCGCCTGGCGGTGCCGGTCTTGCCCGCGACCTTGTAGCCCGGCACCGCGCCCTGGGTGGCGGTGCCGCCGGGCTCGGTGACTTTCTGCAGGGCCTCGCGCATCTTGCGCGCGGTCTCCGGCTTGATCGCCTGGGAAACCACTTCGGTCGGATAGGTTTCCACCACCGTGCCATCGTTGGCCACCAGGCTCTTGATGATCTTGGGCTTGAGGAGCTTGCCCTCGCCGGCGATGGCCGAGTAGGCGCAGGCCATCTGCAGCGGCGTCACGTTGAGCGCGTAGCCATAGGAGTCGCGCGAAAAGTCGATCGCGTTGTTGGTGTTGCGCGCGATGCCGGTGCTTTCCCCGCTGAGCAGCACGCCCGTCTTGTGGCCGAAGCCAAAGCCGTGGGCGTAGTCAAAAAACCGTTTGGGTCCGAGCTTGCGGGCGAACTTGTAGGCACCGATGTTGCTGGATTTGATCAGCACGCCCTCCAGCGTGAGGTCGCCATACGGGTGGTGGTCCGGGACATTGATGTTGCCTTCGACGAAACGCCCGTTGTTGCAGAACACCGTCGTGAAGGGGGTGGCCAGACCATCGTTGATCACGCCCGAGGTCGCCACGATCTTGAAGGTCGAACCCGGCTCGTAAATCGCCTGAATCGCAAAATTGAAGCCTTTGGTCGCCACTTCCTCCTTGTGGTTCAAATCGAAGGCCGGTCGGCTCGCCATCGCCAGGATCTCGCCGTTTTTTGGATCCATCAGAATCACCGCGCCGCAGGTTGACTCGAATTCCTGCAGGTTGGCGTCCATTTCCTCCTCGACGATGGCCTGCAGGCCCATGTCGATGGTGAGCTTGACGTTGAGTCCGGCGCGCGGCGGCAGCAGGCTGGCGGAGTTGCCCGGCACCACCAGCCCGTGAGCATCGCGGAAATGTTCGCGCCAGCCGTTGCGCCCGGCCAGATACGACTCCATCGACGCCTCGACCCCGAAGCGGCCTAACACCCGGGTCTCGGGATTGCCCTGGTCGTTGGTTTCCTCGACCTCGCCGGTGAAGCCGATGAGGTGGGTGGCCAGGTTGGGCGCGGTATACCAACGCTTGATCGAGTTTTGGAACTCGAACCCTTGGATCAGGTGGCTTTCGATCGTCTCGCGCAGACTGTCGGCCACGTCTTCGGGCAGGTCTTTGGCGATGGGCAGCCATTTGCTTTTGCTGGATTCGATTTTATCGCGGAGTTGCTCGTGGCGCATGCCGAGCGGGCGGGCCAGCACGCTCACGGCATAGGCCAGGTGTTTGGCGACGATGGATTCGGCGGAGTCGCGGGCGAGGATTTCGCCGCGCAGGCCATTGATGTGTTTGCGCTGGCTGGCGAGATCGAGTTGGTTCCACCCCGGTTCGGCGCTGGCTTCCTGATAGGCCAGCCCGTAGCTCGCCAGCTTGGGATCCTGCAGGTGGTTCTTGTCCACGAACACAGTGGACACCGGAATGCTTTTCGCCAGCGGCTCCTCGCGGCGGTCCACAATCATGCCGCGCAGCGCCGGCAACTTCTCCACCCGGTGAAACGCCTTGCGCGAGCTTTCCGCATAGCGGTGGCGGTCCACCAGTTGGATCTGGACCAACCTCCCCGAAAGCACACTGAGCCCGATCACCAGGATCGAGCACAGAATGATGCAGCGGGTCTGAAACGATGAGGACACGGGCTAGGGAGCAGCAGAAGCGACGCTCCGCCGGTTGGTCGGCGCTGGATCGATCTCTTCCACGAAGGCGAGGGCGATGGGGCGCATGGTCGATCGGTTGTCCTCGAGTTGCTTGCGGATCACGAAGCGGTTGAGGAGTTGATCCATGCGCATCTCGGTGGTGCGGATGTCCAACCGGTCATGTTCGATGTGGCGCTCGATGGCGTCGATTTGGCGGGTGATCTTGATTTGGCTGTTTTTGTAGAAGCTGTGGAGGATGCCGCCGGCGGCGATGATCGCGGCTCCGATGAGCAGGGCGAAAATGGGGAAGCCGGAGGTGCGGGGCTGGTTGCGGCGACGGTTCATGGCTGGGGATCGAGGAGACGTGCCACCCGCAGTTTGGCGCTGCGGGCTCGCGGGTTGAGGGAGATTTCAGCGGCTCCCGGAGTGATCGCCTTGCGGGCGAGAAGTTGGAACTGACAGTCCGGATTGGGCCGGGGTTCGGGCCATCCGGGATCATCGAGCAACGCTGCCGAGCGGTGGCGCAGAAACCGTTTGACCAGCCGGTCCTCCAGGCTGTGGAAGGTGATGATCAACAAGCGCCCGCCTGGTTTGAGCACCGAGGGCACCATCGCCAGCGCCGCGGCGAGCGATTCCAACTCCTCGTTGACCGCCATCCGGATTGCCTGGAACGAGCGCGTCGCCGGATGGGTCCGGCCGTGGCGGCCCACCGTGGTTTCAATGCAGGTGGCCAGCTCGCTGGTAGTGGCAAACGGCCGGATCAAGCGTTGCTTGACGATGGCCGCGGCGATCCGCCGCGCCTTGGGCTCCTCGCCAAATTCAAACAGCACCCGCACCAGGTCCGCCTCGGCCCAGTGGTTGACGACCTCCGCCGCAGTCTGCGGGCTGGATGGCCCCATCCGCATGTCCAGCGGACCGTCGCGCATGAACGAAAACCCGCGGGCGGGCGAATCGAGCTGGCGGGAGGAAACCCCGAGATCCAGCAGCAGGCCGTCGGCCCGTTCCCCCTGCGCGATCTCGGGAATTTCCCGCAGCCGTGAAAAATTGCCCTCCCAGGTGGCAAAGCGCGCGCCGAACCCTGCCAGCCGGACCCGGGCATGCGCCAAGGCCTCAGGATCGCGGTCGATGCCCAACACCCGGGCACCCGCCTGTAGGAAAATCTCACTGTGGCCGCCGCCGCCCAGCGTGCCATCGAGGATCAGCTGGTCCGGTCCCGCGTCCATCCACGCGGCGATCTCCGCCGGAAACACCGGCACGTGATAGGTCCCGCCCGCCGCCGCGGCGGCAGGAGTATCCGCAGGTTCCTGCGCCGACAACCAGCCAGGCGCGGCGCAGGAACCCGTGGACTTCGCAAGACCGTGTGCTGTCCCGAGCGCGCGGTCCTGTTGGGTAGGGAAAATTCGCGAGGTCCGCGCCGACAACCAGCCGGAAGCCGCGCGGACCATCGTTTCAAAGGGCACCCGCAGCTCTGTCCCGAGAGACCGCTTGCGCCCGGCCATGAAAACCATCGGACGCCGCACCGACAACCAGCCAGGCGCGGTGCGGACGTCCGTTTGGAACGACGCGCGGGTCCCTGTCCCGAGGGAGGCCGCGCATCGATATGAAAATGGGTGCCATCCGCACGCCCGGCTGGCGACCGCTGCTGTGCGGGCCGCTCCTGGTGCCAGTGTTGATGGGGTGAACCACATGGGTGAAATGGAAGGATCGGGTTAGAAAATGCCGAGGTCGTCGTCGAGTTCCTCGCCGCTCTCGCGGTCCAACACCGTGGCAAAGTTCGCTTTGCTCCAGATTTGAAAAAAGTTGCCGCGGCCTGCCAGCACCACGTCGCTCTCTGCCAGGATCCCGGCCGGCTCGCTCAAGTCCTTGGGAACCAGCAGCTTGCCTTGGTCGTTGAGGGTCGCCTCGCGGCTCAGCATCGCCAGACGTCCCAGAAATTTGTCCTTCTCCCGCGGCGATTTGTCGCTAGCTTGGATGCGCTCCACCTTGTCATTGTAGGCCGCCTGGCTGAGCACTTTCACGACTGGCAACTCATGTTCCTTCCCAAACATCAGAAACAACGACTCTCCCGCCACCGGCCGCCATGCCGGCGGGATGGATACCCGGAATTTCGGGTCCATCTTGTAGGGATTAAATCCCTTGTAGGGTTGGTCGGTGGTGCTCACGGTGCCTCGGGATGATCTCCTGCGTTATTTGTAGGTTGGAAATACACTCAGATACACCCTGATACAAGAAAAAAATAGGGGAGGGCGGAATTCGATGCAAATCACTGTGCGTCAACGATTTGATTTTTGAAGTTTGCAGGGTTTTGGAGGCTGGACCTCGGATCATTTCGGCAAAACTCGGAATTTTTTGAATAACGAACCCTCTCACTGGAGATTTCCGCGGTTTTTTATGCGGGCGGCGGACGGGATTGGCGGGGTCTGCGACATCTTGCGCTTGCTCGTGCTCCCTAAATGAGACAAAGAGTTGCGCATGGACAATATTTTGACCACGGCCGAGGCCGCCAGCTTTCTTGCGGTCAGCAAGGCACGCGTGCGGAAACTCATTCAGGACGGCCGATTGGCTGCGGAAAAACATGGCCGTGATCATCTGATCCAAAAAGAGGATCTCCAAAATTTTGCCGATCACGGCCGGAAAAATATTGGCCGCCCTGCGGATATTGGTTGCCCTAGCGCAATGATAATGGAAGATCGATCCATGTATCGCGCACCTTCCTCAAACTCGGAATCGCTGGGTCACGGGAAAATCATCACGGGCGACGTCCTTGATGTGCTGCCCACGCTTGCCGCCAATCAGTTTCAGTTGATCATTGCCGATCCGCCCTACTTTCAAGTGCTGTTGGACGAGTCTTGGGACAACACCTGGAGTTCGCCTGATGACTATTTGGCCTGGATGCTTAAATGGGTTCATGAATGCAAACGAGTGCTGCGGCCCGACGGCCTGCTGTATATTTTCGGGCAACTTGGCAAAAGGGAACATGTTTGGCTGCACGCCTGCTCGATGCTGGCCAAAGAGATGCAATTTCATGACATGATCGTTTGGGACCGTGCTGTGGGATACAATGAACGGTATGACTCGTTCACTCCTCAATATGAAATGATCCTGGCTCTTCGTCAGGTGGCGAATGCAAAACCCTATTTCGACAAGGATGCCGTGCGCATTACCTACGAGGAGGACAAAATCCAGTCCTATCTGAAAGACAAGCGCTACAAGGATATGGATGCCCGGGAGCTCCACCTCCGAAAAGGCAAGTATGCTACCAATATTATCCGCGTCCCATCCCTGAAGGGATCCTCGAAGGAGAAAATCGGCCATCCCTCGCAAAAACCCGTTGCTCTGATCAATCAACTCATTCTCTCGGGCAGCCGCAAGGGCGATGCCGTGCTAGATCCGTTTCTGGGCAGTGGCACCACGGCTGCCGCAGCCGAGGAAGCGGGCCGCAAATGGGTCGGCATTGAACTGAAGCCTGAGTACTGTGAGATCTCCAGAAAAAGGATCGAAAGCCTCCTCGTGAGTCCTGAATTCAATCTTGATTGAATTTTCTAGCAGGAGAAACGACCGGATTCTTGAATGGAAATCCAAAAAGATCAGGATGGTCCCGACTTAGGAAATCGCGCCCGCAACAGGTCCAAAATGTCTGGAACGGGAGCGAGCACTGGATGCGTCTCTGCGTTTTGGAATCG
>JBAXBG010000026.1:0-24366 GCA_037142115.1 Verrucomicrobiota bacterium
GGGATGGCGGCTCACTGCGGGGGAATGACCATTTTGCGGCCGAGCACCACCACATCGTTGGTCATGCGGTTGGCCTGCTTGATCGTCGCGGCCGGGATCCGGTATTTCTTGCTGATGCCCGAGAGCGTGTCGCCCTTGACCACGGTGTGGATGATGGCGGCTCCGTTAGACGAGGCGGCCGGCGCGGGGGCCGCGGCCAGGGCGCCGGCCAAGGCTGGTGCCGGCGCGGGGGTGGTGGCCGCGCCTTCCTCATAGGCGGCCGGCGTGTCATAGACCGGGTTGGAGGGTGCCGGCGGCTTGACCAGCGCCACCGCGGGCGGACCGGCGGCGGTTAGAGTGTCGTATTCGCGGGCCGGGTGCGAGGCGCAGGACGCCAGCGCGAGGGCCAGCAAGGACGGGGTGAGGAGGCGGGTGGCGGTCATGGTGGGAGTGGGTGAGCGGGACGGGGTGGCGGAGGATGGAACGCGGGCGGCTTGTGCCCGCCCGCTGGATGAAACGTGACCGGACCCCCGATTTATTCAATCGGAACCGGAGCGGAAGCGGAAAAAGGCGGCGGCGGTTTGTCCGGTGTGTTGCGCCAGCGCTTCCAACGGCTCGCCGCGCAGCTCCGCGAGGAACTGCGCGGTGTCGCGAACGAAGGCCGGCTCGTTGCGCAGGCCGCGGTGCGGTTCGGGCGCGAGATAGGGCGCGTCGGTTTCCAACAGAAACGATCCCGCCGGACATTTGCCGGCCGTGTCACGGACTTTGCGGGCGTTGTTGAAGGTGGCGACACCGCCGAACGACACCAGCCCGCCGAGATCGATCACCCGTTTGGCGTTTTCCCACGGCCCGCTGAAACAATGGAACACGGCGCGCACCGAGGTGTGGAAATCCCGGTAGATGGCCAGCGCATCCTCAAACGAGGCCCGACCCGTTAGATCGCGGGTGTGCATGACCAGGTTGAGCCCCGCCGCGCTGGCGAGCTCGAAATGCCGGCGCAGGCTGGCGCGCTGGCATTCGCGCAAGGCGGACTCCTCCCAGCCGTCGGGCGCGGGGTGATAGTAATCCAGCCCGGTCTCGCCGATCGCGCACACCCGAGGGTCGGCGGTGAAGGCGGCCAGCTGCTCGACGGCGTCGGGCGGCGCGTGCTGGACATCGCACGGATGGATGCCGATGCAGGCATGAATGAGCGGGTTGTCGGCGAGGGCCAGGTTGGCGGGCAAATCCTCGAGGCTGGTGGCCAGCGTGACCATGCGGCTGACGCCGGCGACGCGGGCGCGCTCCAGCAGCTCGGGGATTTCCAGCGCCGGATAGCGATGGGATGCGAGATGGCAATGGGAATCGATGAGCATGACGGTCAGGAGTGCAAGGCGGCGAGCAGGGCGGCGACTTTGTCGAAATCCTTGCGGCCGGGCGCGAGTTCCGCACCCGAGGCCACATCCAGGGCGGCGGGCCGGACCGCGGCGGCGGCCAGGGCGGCGTTGGCCGGCACGATCCCGCCTGCTAGAATCACCGGCAATTGCGGATGGCGGGACTTGAACGCGCGGGCGGAGTGCCAATCAAACGTCCGGCCGGTGCCGCCATAGACGCCCGGCGCGTGCGCATCGAGCAGGATCGCCTGCGCGCCATACTCCGCCGCGCGCTCGAGGTCGGCCAGGGTCTTGACCCCGATCGCCTTGAAAAAGGGCACCCCGCCGTCCTGATAGGTCGCGGCCTCCTCCGGGGTCTCGTCGCCGTGGAGTTGCACCACATCCAACAGCCCGGCGCGGATCAGGCGCAGCGGCAACGCGGCAGGCTCGTTGACAAACACGCCGACCCGCAGGATTTTCCCCGCGAGCTCACGCAGCCAGCCGGCGAGTTCCGGCGCGAGGTAACGTTGCGAGCGCGGCCAGAAGTTCACTCCCAGCGCGTCCACTCCGAGCGCCACCAGCCGCACCGCATCGTCACGGGTGGTCACGCCGCAGATTTTCAACGAGACCGTCGAGGGATCAAGAAAGCGTTCGAGCAACGTCATGGCGAGGCAGTGGATAGGCGCGACTTAGCGCACGACCCGCGCGCCGCCGCCGGCGAGTTGTTTCTCGACCTCCTTGCGGGTGGCCATCGAGGTGTCGCCGGGCGTGGTCGAGGCGAGCGCGCCGTGAGCGGCGCCGTATTCGACGGCCTGCTGGGCGTCGTTGAATTCGAGGAATCCGAACTGCACGCCGGACGCGAACGAATCGCCGCCGCCGACGCGGTCGAGGATTTCCAAGCCGGGATACTTGCGGCTTTCGTGGAACTGGCCGGCGTGCCAGAGGATGGCGGACCAATCGTTGACGGTGGCGGTGATGACGCCGCGCAGGGTGGTGGCGGCGACCTTGAAGTTCGGGAATTCCTTCACTGCGGATTCGATCATGCGCTTGAAGGCGTCGGTCTCGATGGTCGAGAGGTTGTGGTCCACGCCTTCGACTTCGAAGCCGAGCGAGGCGGTGAAGTCCTCCTCGTTGCCGATCATGACATCGACGTAGCGGGCGATCTCGCGGTTGACTTCCTGGGCCTTGGCCAGGCCGCCGATGGTTTTCCACAGCGACGGCCGGTAGTTGAGGTCATAAGAAACCACGGTGCCGTGTTTGTTAGCGGCCTTGACTGCTTCCACGGTGAGCGCGGCAGTGGTTTCCGACAGCGCGGCATAGATTCCGCCGGTGTGGAACCAGCGCACGCCGAGCGTGCCGAACAGGTGATCCCAGTCGATGTCGCCGGGCTTGAGCTTGGAGGCGGCGGTGTTGCCACGGTCGGGATTGCCGACGGCGCCCCGGATGCCGAAGCCGCGTTCGGTGAAATTCAGCCCGTTTCTAACATTGCGGCCGATGCCGTCGTCGGCGCGCCACTGGATGAAGTCGGTGGCCACCCCGCCCTGCATGATGAAGTCTTCGATCAGATGGCCGACCTCGTTGTCGACGAAGGCGGTGACCACGGCGGTTTTGAGGCCGAAGCATTTCCGCAGGCCGCGCGAGGTGTTGTATTCGCCGCCGCCTTCCCAGGCGGTGAAGCTGCGGGCGGTGCGGATCCGGCCTTCACCGGGATCGAGGCGGAGCATGACTTCGCCCAGCGAAATCTGATCGAAGGCGCAGGCGGACTTTGGCTTGAGGGTCAGGGACATGAGGAGTGGGGTGTGTGATGACGGGAAAAATGTCACGCAACTTGGCAGGAGTCAACCCATTGGCTGCCGCCGCGCGACGGGATGCGCGCGGCAGGTCGGCCGGTGAAAGACGGCCGCCGCAAGCACGTATCGTGGGGTGGCCATCGAACGCGAATCGCCCGGGGATGGCCCCCGGGTCACCCAATCTATCCAAATGAAACTTGTTGAACGCATCGGCCCGTGGGTCATGACACTGTTATGTGCGGGGCTGGCGGCGGCTGACGAGGCGGGCAAGTCCTCGGCGGACAGCCAGCACTCGCTCATCGGGGTAGCCGGCCAGGATGGCGGGTCACCACCGGTCGCGCTCGCCAGCGACCACTGGTTCCCGCAGGCCGGACTCGGCATGTTCATCCACTGGGGCTTGGCCTCGCTGGGCGGACATCATGATTTGTCGTGGAGCATGATGAAGGACACGCCGTGGGACAAGGGTTCTAACAACCAAAACAAGCTCAAACCCAGCGAGTATTTCGCGCTGGCGGAGCGGTTCCAGCCCGCCAACTACCATCCGGAAAAATGGCTGCAGGCGGCCAAGGAGGCCGGCTTCGGGTATGCCGTGCTGACCACGCGGCATCACGAGGGCTTCGCGCTGTGGCCCAGCGACTTCGGCGACTTCAGCACCAAGAACTTCATGGGGGGCCGCGACCTGGTAGGGGAATACGTGGCCGCGTGCCGGAAGACCGGGCTACGGGTGGGGTTCTATTATTCCCCGCCGGACTGGCATTACGAACGCGCCTACCGCTCGTGGGGTTATAATACCAAGGGCACCCCGGAATCGCCGCACCTCGGGTTGAATCACGAACCGATCGGCCAGTTGCCGCCCAAGCCCGCCGACTACGAGGCGAAATACGTGGCCTACGTCAACGGCCAACTCCGCGAGCTGCTCACCCGCTACGGCCAGGTGGATTACCTGTGGTTCGACGGCAGCGCGGGCAAGGACGTTCTATCCATCGCGGAGATCCGCGCGCTGCAACCGGGGATCATCGTCAACGACCGGCAACATGGCACCGGCGATGTGAGAACCGGCCCCTACGAGTGCCAGTTGCCAAAGGAGCGACCCCAGGGCACCTGGGAGCACTGCTTCAGCATGATGGGGGCCTGGGGCTACACCCAACCCGAGCATTGCAGTTCGGCGGCGGTCTTGTTGTCGCATCTGGCGCTGGTGCGCGGGTGGGGTGGCAATGTGCTGGCCAATTACGGCCCGCGGCCGGACGGCGAGATGCCGGACTGCTTTTACGCGCACATGGCGGACCTGAAGGCGTGGCGAGCCAACCATGGCGCGGCGCTCCAGGGAGTGACGGCCGGGCCCTACCCCGGCACCTGCAACGTGCCGGTCAGCGTGCGAGGCAAAACCTGGTCTGTCTATCTGGTTCCTAACAACCGCGACGTGCCGCCGGTGGCTGGACCGATCGTGTTGAAAGGAACGGGCAAGCCGAAGCGGGTCGTGATGCTGGCCTCAGGCAAGGAGATTCCGCCAACCGTCACTGGCAGCGATTGGGTGATCGACGTGCCCGCGGGCCTGCGCACCGACTCGCTCGATGTGGTGGCCGTGGAATGGCCGTGATTTCAAGCCGGCCGTGGCGATGCTGGCCGGCTTGCCGCGGACACGGGATTTACAACAACTTAACAATTTCGCCGGCCGCGCCACACACGCAGCACACAATCATCGGGTTTCATGGCGATGGTTTCCGACGAAATGGAAGCCACTCCAACCAAAGCAAGTCATGAAAACCACCTCCATCCCACTGCTGTTTGCCCTGCTCACGGGTTCGATCACCGCCGCCCAGCAAGCGCCGGCTCACCGCCCGCCGCCCCCGCCACCCCACCCGCCGCTGTTGCTGGCGGTCTTCGACACCAACCGCGACGGCGTGCTCTCCGCTGAAGAAATCCAGAATGCCAGCGCCGCCCTCGCCAAACTCGACCAAAACAGCGACGGCAAAATCACCCAGGACGAGATGCGTCCGCCACGCCCCGAAGGCAAGGACGCCGCCGGGACGGACCCCCAAGGCCCACCGCCCAGCCGCCCGCCGGCACCGCCGGTGATCGCGGCGCTCGACACCGACCAGAACGGCACGATCTCCGCCGAAGAACTCAAGAACGCCCCCGAATCACTCAAACAGCTCGACACCAACGGCGATGGCGAACTGTCACCCGAGGAACTCCACCCGCAGGGCCCGCCACCTCCTCCCGAAGGAGCCGCTGGCAATGGCGAACCGCCGCAGGATCCGCCGCCCGCCGCGCCGGACGGCCAGGAAGAACCGCCGCCCGCCAACTGAGTCCTCCGTGGAAGTCCCAACGCCACGCGCTGTTCTCGACAACACTCTCTAGCAAGCGCAACTCCCGATTATTGATGCGGCCGCATCAATAATCGGTGAAGCGGGACCGGCAGGCGTGACTCGGATGCTGGGGGAGGGGTGTCGTCGCACGACGGCAGGATGGGATGAGACGTTCCTGCCCCATCGAGCCGTCCAGTCGGTGAACCGCCGTGGCGGCCCCTGACTCCACGCTTGCAGTTGACGGGAAGTGCCGCGAGTGTTTGCGCCATGTTCACGCCGAAGTGGAAAACCGAAGCCCTGCACCTGGTCAAGGGCGCGCGCAAGTTCGTGCATTACAAACGCGACCTGCTCACGCCGGAACGGGTGGCCGAAATTGAATCGCGGCGGGTGGATCTGCTCACGGCGATCAAATCGGGCGAGCGCGCCCGGGTGGACGAGGCGTCCAAACAGATCCGCGCGGTCTGTGAGAATGCGCTGCCGGCGGACAAGCCGATCGGTTGGCTGGAGGAGAACGTCGAAGTGATGTTCGTGGCCATCGTCATCGCGCTCGGGTTGCGCGCGTATTACCTGCAGCCGTTCCGGATTCCGACCGGTTCGATGCAGCCAACCCTCAACGGCATCATCGGCAAGACCCTGCCCGAGGCCCAATGGCCAAGCTTCCCGCAACGCATGTTGGAAAAAGTCCTGCGCGGCCGGACCTATGTGCGCGTGGTCAACGATCAGGACCGGCACCTGGCGCTGGTGGCCCGCGGGCCGGGCGGCCAGATGGATTACGACATCCGCGACACCCAGATGCTGCACTTTTTCAGCTGCGGTGAGATCCACTTCACCGATTCCGCGCCGCTGCAATTGCCGGCGCCGCGCAACCCCTGTTATGAAATCGGCCTGCGCGCGGCCCTCCAGGCGGCCAACCGCAACGGCGGCCTGCTCGCCAAGGGCACGGTGCTGTGCGAGGGCACGATCGATTCCGGGGACCTGGTGTTGGTCGACAAGTTTTCCTATCATTTCCGCAAGCCGGTGCGCGGCGAGGTCTTCGTGTTCGACACCATCGGCATCCGCGGCATCCACGAACGCAGCGGCGACCAGGCCGCCGGCTCGCACTACATCAAACGCCTGTGCGGCGTGCCCGGCGACACCCTCACCATCGAATCGCCCAATTTGTTCATCGATGGCAAGATCGCCAAGGAATGGGGAATCCAGCGGGTGATCCGCGGTGAAGGCGCGTATTCGATCAACCCTAACGGCTACGGCCTGGCCGATCCGCGCGAGGCCCTGCACCGCGACAAGCCGATCTCGCAGTATTTGGCCAAACCGGGCGATTCGTTCAAGCTGGCGGCGGTGGCCCGGCCGGGGATGCGCGAATACGCCGCGCTGGGCGACAACACCGGCAACTCGCTGGACTCGCGCTATTGGGGTGCGGTCAAGGAGTTCAATCTGGTGGGGCCTGCGCTCTTCGCGCTGTGGCCGGTGACCACCGGCCATTGGGGATTCATCCACTAACACAGTGCCCGACGCCTCGGAAATCACCCGCCGCGCACAATCCAATCTCGCCTTCGCGCTGCGCATCCTGCCGCGCCAGCAGCGCGCCGACATGGTGGTGTTCTATGCGTTGTGCCGCACGCTCGACGATCTGGCCGACGCGCCCGGCATCCCGGCGGAGCAGCGGTCGCGGGATCTGGCCGCCTGGCGGGACGGGCTGCGCCACGGCTTTGCCAACCCCACCACCCTCCAGCAACAGGTGCTCGACCTGCGCGAGCGGCGCGGCATTCCCGCCTCGTTGTTGTTAGAAATCATCGAGGGCTGCCAGCGGGACCTGCAGCCGCAACGGTTCCAAACCTGGGACGAGCTGGCAGGATACGTGTGGCAGGTCGCCTGCGTGGTCGGGCTGGTCTCGATCCGGCTGTTCGGCTGCCAACACCCGGACTCCGAACGCTACGCGGTGGCGCTCGGGCGCGCCCTGCAACTCACTAACATCCTGCGCGACCTGCGCGAGGACCATGACAACGGCGGCCGCATCTATCTGCCGCTGGAGGACCTCGCCCGCTTCCACTACACCGAACAGGACTTGGCTGCCCGGGTGCGCGACGAGCGGTTTCTGGCGCTGATGGCCTTCGAGGCGGACCGCGCCGAGGGGTTTTTCCGCGAGGCGGCCGCCGCTCTGCCGATGGCCGACCGGCGCGCGCTGGCCCCGGCCCGGATCATGGCCGCGATCTATCACCATCTGCTGGACCAAATGCGCCGCGACGGCTTCCGGGTGTTTGACCGCCGCTACCGCGTCTCCAAAATCCGCAAGTTGGCGATCCTGGCGCGGCAGTTGGTGCCGGGAGGGTGATCAATCCGTCGGGGTTCCAGACAGCAACTCATCGTCCACCGCGACACTGCTGTCGCGCAGCCGAAAATAGGTCGCCTTGCCATCGGGATCTGGAAATTCACTCAAGGTGAGTGGGTAGTCGGTCTTCAGCGACAAGCTCATGCCCGGTTTCCAGGCCTGGATGCGGCAGCCGATGCCGTCAGGCCGCACCGCCGGGTCGGCGACCGGGTCGGCCAGCGACGCCGGGTTGAGCGCGAGATAGCCGAGATCGATCCCGTCGAGGTTGGCGAGCTGCGGGTTGCGGGCGGGATTGAGACAAAACACCTGCGGTCCGCGCATCACGGCCACGCGCCCGGCCTGACGTTGCCGACCTTTCACCAACCGCCACTTCATCGGCAGATCGAGCACCACCCGGTCACCGGAGTGCCATTCGCGCCTGATTTCATAGAAGGCACCCGGTTTGATTTCGCCGGGAACGGCCGCGCCGTTGAGCGTGACCGACACCCCCGCTGCCCATGCGGGGATGCGCAACTTGAGCGGGAACGTCACGGGCGCGGCCGGCTCGAGCACGAGGCTCACCGTCCCGGAAGTGGGATAGCGGGTTTCCTGCCGGATCGAGAGCGGCACCCCCTGCCCGACGGTGAGTTTGGCCTGCGCCGAGGTATAGAGGTTGACGGCGAGCCCGTCCTGAGCCCGATAGAAAACCATGAGCGGCAACTCGGCAATAATCCGCCGGAAATTGCACGGACAGCAATAGGTGTCGGTTTGCCAATACGCGCGGTCTCCTTCCAGCGGCGCGAAGTAACGCAAGCGGCGGCCGTCCGGCGACTGCGACGCGAAGAGCGCGTTATAGAGAGTCCGCTCCATCAGGTCGCCCATCCTGGCGTCGCCCCGGGCGCGCAGCAGATGATCATACACCCGCAGCTGGTAGGCGAGGGCACAGGTTTCACCCGCCTCCCCCCTGCCGTCCTGATCGTTGGTCCAGATTTCGCTCTGGCCGGCACTGCCGGTAATGAGCATGCCGTCATGGCGCGTCATGAAATCGAGGGCCCGCTCCGTCTGGGATGTTAGGTGGGGATCGGGGCCTAGGTCGTTCAATTCGAGCTGGGCCAGGCAGCGCGCCATGAACGCATAGACATGCCCTTCGATCCCCTTGCGGCGGCCCATCACGATGGCCAGATCCCAGGCTGGCAGCGCCCGGGTTTGCACGCAGAAATCCAGATAGGCCGGGTTGCCCGTGGCGCGGTGCAGGGCGAGCATCGTGCGCTCGATCCCGATGAACGCGACGTGCGGTGCGACATTATAGTCCCACTGCGCCGGCAACACTGCCCAGTTGTTCACCAGATAATCCGCCGCCTTGCGGGCCGCGGCGAGTGAGCGTTGCTCGCCAAAATGCCGGTAATCGCTCAACAGCCCCCAAATGACATAGCCCATCTCATGGACATCCCACAGGCTCTTGATCCGCCGTGGCGCGGGAAAAACGCCGATGTAGCCATCCGCTTCCTGGGATTTGAGAGTTTCATCGACCAGGTGCTGTTTGAGTGCGAGTGCCCGCGGATCACCGGAATAGGCCGCGAGCAGCACCGCCGAATCGATGAGTTTGCCCAAACCCATATAAGTCTGCTTGCCGTCTTTCACCTGAAACGGTGGCAGGAAGTCCCGGTCAACGTCGAGTTTGAGCAGGTTGTCGGTGAGCGTGATGTCGATGCGTCGGCCGATCTCGCCGCCGACCTTCACCGCGCGCAGGTCGAGCGGCATCCAACCATCGGCCGCCGTGGCGTGGAACCCAGTCAGCGGGACCAGCACCAGGGCCGCGAGCAAAAGTTTATACATGGCAGGATTACTCACCGAGCCGGTGTCATCTTCCAAAGAAGCCACACGCTTCACGGGCCCAGGCACAGGCGGACGGAGAATCTGCAAGCCATGGACCGCCTCTTACCAATGCTTGATGCGGCCGCATCCAGCATTGGGGCGAATGACTCACCAGCTGAACCGCCGCAAGGTGGCGGGTGGGTCAATCAAACCGCCACGTGCCGAGGGTGCGGCCGAGGCGGCAGGCCTCCGGGGACTCGTTGATTTGGCCGCGGTTCAGGGAGCCGTTGCTCCATTCGACCCAGTGGGCGCGGCCCGGGTTGGTGAACGAGCCGGTATTGATGATCAGGCGGCGGTTTTTGACCCAGCAGCCATTGCGGTGGAAATGGCCGATGATGAGCGCCTCGGCCCGCGGAAAATAGCGGTCGCAAAACCGCGCGCCACTGGCGGCCTGGGTGAACCAAGCCTGGAGCATTTTGACCGCGCGGCGCGGGGGCAGCAAGGCGTCCAAGGCCCGCAGGATCGAATGTCGGCTGCGGGTGAATTCCACCGAACACAAGGTGCGGGCGATCGCCCGGGCGAGGCGCAGGCGCTCTTCGGCATCGTGCCCGGCAGTGGGGTATTGCCGCCACAGATCCTTGACTTGCTCGCTGCAATGGAGGATTTCGCGCTTCCAGGGCGAACCATCGTATAACAACGCGTCGCCGTGAGTGATGAGGATGCGCCCGCCCGCCAGTTCGAGCCAGCCGGGGCCGGGCCAGCCGGGGTCGTGGTTGCCTGAGAGAAAAACGGTGGCCGCGCCCTCTTCGGCGCAGAGTGCGTGGAGTTCCGCGAGCATGACTGCCGAACGCTGGCGGAACGGCTGGGCCAGTTCCTGCCAGGTGTCGCCGTTGAACACCACCGTGCCCGCGCCGGCGATGAGTGGGCGCAGCGCCTCCACGCGTTCGATCCGCGACACCTTGTGGCCGAGGTGCAGATCGGATAGAATGCGGACCGGCTCGTTCATAATCCGATCCGGCGTTGGCGCAGGGCCTCGAACAGGCACACCCCGGTGGCCACCGACACGTTCAAACACTCGACCTTGCCCGCCATCGGAATGGACGCGAGAAAGTCGCAATTTTCCTCGGTGAGGCGGCGCAGGCCTTTTTCCTCGGCACCCATCACCAGCCCGAGCGGGCCCTTGAGATCCAGATCGTAAATCGATTTGGCGGTGGCGTGGTCGGAGGTGCCCACCAGCCACAGGCCGGCGGCTTTGAGCTTTTCCATGGTCCGGGCGAGGTTGGTCACCTGCGCGAAGGGCACATGATCCGCCGCCCCCACCGAGACCCGCCGCACGGTTTCGGTGATGCCCACCGCCTTGTCCTTGGGTGCCACCACGACATGCACGCCCGCGGCGTCGGCCGTGCGCAGGATCGCCCCGAGGTTGTGCGGGTCCTGCACGCAATCCAGAATCAGCACCAAGGGCGTGGCGTGAGTGGCGACGATCGCCAGCACGTCATCCTCGTCGAGCGCCGGGGTGATTTTTTCCACCACCTGGACGTGGCGGTTCTCACGAGCCTGCTTGCCTTGGGCTCCGTGTGGTGGCGAAAATCGCGGTTTCATGCGCGGCAGGCTAATCTGACTTCACCTCGGGCGTCGAGTCCTTTACCAGACCGCAGGCCCGCCCCACCACAGGACCTCCCCCATGAATGTAATTACATTGTATGATTTGCCGGTGCCAGGCACCGCTGCCGGAATATCGTAACTCATTGATTTGCAGTGTCGCGCCGGTGAAAATCGTCTAACCAGAGCATTTTCCGTTTGCGGTGATGGGGTAAACACCCTATTGCATGGCACGGAATTTGCATTTCCCTGCCAAGCCGCGCCCACCCCCTTCCGCCACTTACGACCCCTACCGCATGTTTTTCCGCCTCGTTTCCCTCACCTCCCTGGCCCTCGTGGCGGCGCTCCTCACCAATTGTGGGAGCTCCGGGCTGGCGATTCTTCCAAAATCGGCTCTCGGTGCGTTCGGTTATGCCAGCAACGAGCAATTCGCCCTGCCCGGTCCCTCGGCCGCCGCGATCGCCAACGCCGTCAACAAGCCGCGCGACAAGCACGCGATGCCGGTCTATGCCTTCAGCGAGCGGACCCGGATCGTGCGCACCACGGCCTACACCTGCACCGAGAACGATCACCTGATTTATCGGGACCAGAACGCCACCGGCACGACCCTGCGTTACACCAACCGCGTGCGCAGCGCGGCGGCGGACTGGTCGTTCTATCCGGTGGGCACCACCTTCCGGATCAAGGGCCTGCCCTATCTCTATGTGGTGGACGATTACGGCTCCGCCCTCACCGGCACCGGCACCATCGACATCTACAAGCCGAACAAGGAGATCATGAATCTGTGGGGCAAGCGCACCGTGGAGATCACCGTCGTCCAGTGGGGGTCGTTCCCGCGCAGCGCCGAGCTGCTCAAGCCACGCACCAGTTTCAACCACTGCCGCCAGATGCTCACCAACATCCAGCGGCTCTGCCCGGATCTCGGGCGCATGGCGATGCGCTAAGCCACCGTGGACCGCGAGTCTCCAGACTCGCCAGCCTATGCGATGTGTAGCGGCGCGAGTCTGGAGACTCGCGGTCCTTGGTCGCTCATAGCGTTGCTCCACCGGTGCATGCGAGTTGGAAACTCGCGGTCCGTCCCGCAGTTGCGGGCGTCACAGCGCATGCTCGAGCAACAAGCTCTGGATCGCGCAATAGAGATGCGAGCGCAAGAACGCGGCGCGGGGGACCGGCAGCAGGTCCGCCGGATCCACGGATTCGTGCCCGCCGAAATGGAAGCGTTCTTCGAGCGCGAGGCGCGCCTGGTTGAGCGTGCCATACCACGGGAACGCATCCTCGCGGGTGATCCACAACGGGCCGGGTCCATCGCCGGCTTCAAAGCGGGCGGCGGCGATGGCGGTGGTGACGTGGAGCACGTCCGCGACAAATCCCGCTTCGAGGTCGGGCATCACATAATCCCGCCAATCCGCCGCGACCTCTTCATCGGTGATGAGCTGGCCCAAGCGCCGGGCGGGCTTCTCATCCCCCGAGACGGCGTCGTGAGCGATGCCCTTGAGCAACAGCCAATCGCCAGGCTCCTCGGCGTCGATGCGCAGCCCGCCGCCACGTGTCGGGGTGATTTTCATGCGGCTTTTTCGAGCGAGGTTTGCAATAGGTGGGCCTGAAGCTGCTGGACGTAAAACTCGGCTTTCTCACGCTGGCCGGTCCACACGATCGAGCGCCCGAGTTGGTGGACCTGCAGCATCAGGCCGGCGGCCCGCTTCTCGTCGTAGCCGAAGATTTTCATCAGCACCCAGGTGACGTAGCCCATCAGATTCACGGGATCGTCGTGGACCACGACATTCCACGGCACGTCGAGCGCGGTGGCGTCGCGGGTTTTGGTGAGCGTGTCGGAATCAGCCATGGGGTCAGGCGGGGATGGGGGTTAGGGCCGGGGCGTCCACCCATTTGCCATGCTCGCGGATCAGGTCGATCAGGCGCGCCACCGCCTCGTCGGCGGGAATGTTGAACTTCACCGCGGTCTTGCCGACGTAGAGGTTGATTTTGTTAGGAGCGCCGCCGACATAGCCGAAGTCGGCGTCGGCCATTTCGCCGGGGCCGTTGACGATGCAGCCCATGATGGCGATGCGCACGCCCTTGAGATGGCCGGTGGCGGCACGGATTTTCTGGGTCGTGGCCTGGAGGTTGAAAAGCGTGCGCCCGCAACTCGGGCAGGCCACGTAGTCGGTCTTGAAAATCCGGGTGCCGGCGGCCTGCAGGATGTTATAAGCGAGGCGCAGCGAGGCCGCGGGCGACTCCTCGCCCCGGACCAGCACCGCGTCGCCGAGGCCGTCGCACAGCAGCGAGCCGAGGGTTTGCGCGGCGGTTAGAAGGGCGTCCGCCGCATCCGGTTGGCCGTCGCAGCGCAGCGTGTCCTTGAGCAGCAGCGGGTGGCGCGCGTCCAGCCGCGCGGCTAACAAGCGGAACGCCGCGATCACCTCCAGCCCGGTGCCGTCGGCCACCGTGACCAGGCAGGGCTCGGCGCGCGCGTTGAGCGCGGCCACTGCGGCAAAATCGCGCGGGTCGACGGCCACCACCGCGGATTTCTCGACGATGACCTCCGGCTTGAAATCCCCGAGCGCGGAAAACCGGTGGGCCAGCGCGTTCCAGCGGTCCTGGGGTGTGAACACCCGCACGCTGTGGTCGCCGCCCAGCGCGTGGCCCATGACCGTCATGGCGGAACTGCGCCGCCGCTCGTAGCCAAACGGATCGTAAGAGGGGATGAAGGTGGCTGGCAAGGTGGCTGGAGCATCCTGCTCCAGGCCGCCCCCGGAGCGTCCCGCTCCGGGGATCTCGGCCCAAGTGGCTCCATATCGCGAGCCCGTCCATCGAGCCGAAGCGTGTCCTTTCTGCGGGTTATCCAACGCATAGCGCACCTGATGAAGGAAATCGTCCGCATCCCTAACGACATGATCATAGTATTCCTCCTGCCAGAAGGCTCCATGCCGACCCAGCACCCCGTTGGCCTGCTTCGCGGTGAAGGATTTCCATGATTGAACAATGGAGTCCAAATTCCACCCTTCCTCGGGACGAAGCACCGCATGCACATGATTGGGCATCACCGACCAGGCGAACAAGACGTAGCGCTCGCCCTCGAAATGTTTGAGCGCATGCTCCACCAGATCGCCGATTTGCGGGCGATCGAGCAGGCACTCCCCGTGGGATTCATTCAGAGCAGCATCAAGGAAAGACTCTTGAAAGCCGGCGATTTCAGAACGGATCGAGACGAGTGCTTCAAGCGAACTGCGGGATCCGCCTTGGGACGCCAGCTCCTGCAAGCGGGCAGCGAGGATTTTCTTGCGCCGGTGATAATCGTCCAACGCTGAGGACGGAATCGAATCCTTCAGGTGGAAGGTGACCGCGTAGGTGGCTCCCGCAATCCGCCAGTGAGGCAGATACGATGAGTCCCGCTGTTCAAGTTGGTCCCAATTCAGGTGGATTGAGCTGGCATCATCTTGAAGATCGGGGCGGGACGCCCCTTGGGACGGCCTGAGGCGAGACGCCTCAGCCACCACGCCGCAGCCACGGTTGTATTTCGCCACCAGTGCCTGGGCCACCGGGATTTCATGCACCGAGTCCTCGGTGAGCGAGACGCGGATGGTGTCGCCGATTCCGTCTGCTAGAAGCGAGCCGATGCCGATGGCGCTTTTGATCCGGCCGTCCTCGCCGTCGCCGGCCTCGGTCACGCCGAGGTGGATCGGATAGTTCCAGTCCGGGCCTTCGGCGAGCAGGCGGGCGACGAGCAGGCGATAGGCCTCGATCATCACCTTGGGGTTGGACGCCTTCATGGAAAACACCAGCGCATGGTAGTCGTGATCGCGGGCGATGCGGGCGAATTCCAGCGCGCTTTCGACCATCCCCAACGGGGTGTCGCCATAGCGGTTCATGATCCGGTCGGAGAGCGACCCGTGATTGGTGCCGATGCGCATCGCGCGGCCGTGCTCCCGGCAGAACCGAACCAGCGGCGAAAAATCCTCGCGGATGCGCGTCAGTTCGTCCTGGTATTGGTCATCGCTGTATTCGCGGATGGCGAACTTCTTGCTGTCGACAAAATTGCCGGGATTGATGCGGACTTTGTCGACCCACTTGGCGGCTTCGAGGGCGGCGTCCGGTTTGAAATGGATATCAGCCACCAGCGGCACTTGGCACCCGGCGGCGCGCAGCTCGCGGGCGATGTTGGCCAAATTGGCCGCATACACCTTGGTCTGGGCGGTGATCCGGACAATCTCACAGCCGACGTCGGCCAAGCCGAGCACCTCCGCGACGCAGGCTGCGGTGTCACGGGTGTCGGCCGTGATCATCGATTGGACGCGAATCGGATGGTCCGCCCCGATCCCGACCCGGCCGATTTTCACCTCGCGGGTCAGGCGGCGGGAGTAGTGGAGCAGGTCCGGGCAGTAGCTCAATGGCGCGCAGGAATTCATCGTCGCGCAGGATATAAACGAAAAACGGTCTTTCGGCAACGGCGGCGTGCCGGTGCGGAAATTACCCATGCGCGCCACCGGATTGACAGCGGGTGGGCCGCGAGGCATCTTCCGCGCATGGTTTCCGCCAGGCCACAACCTTTACCGGGCACGCCACTGCCCGTGTTCACGGTCGCGTGCTGGATCATGGGCTTGATGGCCTTGCTGCAGTTGTTAGTGGCCGGCTTGGCGCTGGCCACCCGTTTCGACCAATCCCGGCAAATCCGCGTGGTCGAACGGGAGGTCCCCAAGACCATTTACGTGCAGGTGCCCGCCGCGCCCAGCCAGCCCGCCGCGCCGGCAGTGGTTTCCCGCCCGCCGGTACCCGCACCGCTGCCCGCACCGATGCCGGTGGTCACGCCGCAGATTGCCTCGCCACGGGCCGAGCGCTTGGTCAACGATGCCCGCGTCGCCCGCGTCGCCGGGGACATGGGCCGGGCGATTGTGAAACTCGAGGAAGCGCTGGCACAGGCACCCGAAGACCCCAACGTGCACTACGAGCTCGGCCTCGTCCACGAGCAGATGGGGGTGTTCGACACCGCCTCCGCTCACTACGAAAAAGTCTTTCAAATGGGCGTCTCGGGCGCAGGCGCACTCTATGAAAAGGCCGCCGCCAAACTCCGCGATGGTTTCGCCCAACCCACCGATATGCTCGGCAAGCTGTCGCTCGGCCAAGTCCGCATTTTCAACAATCCGCACCAGGACGGTGGCCAACGGGTGATCCTGAGCATTCCCGTCCAAAAAGGTCCAACCGAGGAGGTCGATGTCGCCCAACTCGCGGTGTCCGTGGTTTTTTTCAACCGCAGCTCCCAGGGCGAGATCATCCAGTTAGAGGATAAGTCCTGGGTCACCGAACAGTGGACCACGCTGCCCTTCGACTGGGCCAACGGCGAGGAAAGCCTGCGCATGACTTACACGATTCCACCCCAGGACACCCAAACCGAGCATCTGTTTGGCGGGCGCAGCTACTACGGCCAGGTCGTCTCGCTGCTCTACAAGGAGGTGGTGCTCGACGTCCAAGCCTGGCCGCGCGACTTGGCCGCGCGCATGGCGCGGGCCCCCGCCGCCGGACCGGGCGACACCCGCCGCCCGGAATTCCAGGACCAACTGCCGCCCGACTTTGATCCCGCCATGCCGCTGCTGCCCGCGCTGCCGGCGAAATAAGCACCCACTCTTGCCGCGTATCAACCATTCCATGAACCCCGCTTCCCAAAACCGCAGCCTCGGGGAATACCGCCTCATCGAGCAACTCGCTGAAACTCCGCTAACCCGCACCTGGCTGGCCGAGCAGGTCTCGGTGTCACGCCGCGTGCTGGTGGATGAACTGCGGGCCGAGCAGGCCCACCAACGGGATGCGTTCCTGGCAGACGTCCGCGCCAAAGCCGCCGTCGAACACCCCTTGATCGGTTCGGTCTATGAGGCGGTGGCGGAGCCCGGGCTCTGTTACTTCGCCCACGAACTGCTGCCCGGCACCACCCTGACCGAGCGCATCCGGGCCACCGAGCCGTTCCCACCCGCCCGCCTGACCCACCTGCTGCGCCGCGTGGCCGAAGCCCACCTCCAACAGGAAACCCTCGGCCAAGCCACTTCGCCGCTGGGCTTGCGGCACCTCCACCTCGACGACCAGGGGGTTCTCCGCCTCGACAACCTCGCCATTGCCGGGACCCGCGCGCCGGAACAAACCGCACGCGATATCGTTCACCTCGGCCAAACCCTGCCGGCCCTCGTCGCCGAAGGTCAGCCCGGCACCACCCGCCTGCTCACCCTGCTCGGCTGGATGCGCGGCGAAGGCCTGGCCGTCCCGCTGACCTGGGACCAAGTGCGTGAGATCTGCGCGCAAATCGAACAACAACTCGCCACGCCACTGCCCCCGGCCCCGACCTCCCCCGGCGCGACTTCGCGGCTGAAACCACCCGTAGCCATCCTGGCGGCCCTCGCGCTGGTGGCTGTGATTGGCGCTCTCACCTGGTTCTTGCGCCATCACCCGCAGTCGTCATCCGCCCATCTCCGCGCGCAGCTGCCCGCGCCGGTGCTCATTCCCGCCGGCCCGCACCCGACGCCGGATGGCCCCGCGGAAGAACTGAAAGCCTACAGAATAGGTGCCCATGAAGTGACCATCGGGCAATACGCCGAATTCCTCGAAACCTTGGACACCCTCGCCAAGGATCACCGCGAGCGCACCTTCGATCACGAAAACCAGCCGCCGGAAAAAACCTCGCACCTGCCCGACGAGTGGCCGTCCCTGCTCGCCGCCGCCAAAGCCAACGGCACCTGGCACGCTGCCCCGGTGACTCTCGATTGCCCAGTGGTCGGCGTCGACTGGTGGGATGGCACCGCCTATGCGGAGTGGAAACAGGTCCGCCTCGCCACCCAGGAAGAATGGTTCGCCGCCCTCCGCCAAGGCCTCGCCAACCCCACCGCCCTCAAGCCTGCGGAGTGGGTTCCGGTCACCTCCGCCACCCCCGACCACACGCCCAACGGCCTGGTCGGCATGGCCGGCTCGGTCTGCGAGTGGACGCGCCGCCCGACGGTCAATCCCGCCAACCCGTTAGGCGAACGCCAGTGGGTGATCGTCGGCGGCTCGTTCCTCAAACCCGGCAGCAACGCCCTGACCCGCGAATGGACCGACAACCGCTCGCTGCGCCGTCGCGACCTCGGCTTCCGCGTCGTCCTGCCCGACACCGGCCGGAGCGCGGAGTAGCCGACTCGAATGGCGCTCACTTCACGGGCTGAAGATTCCGCCTGAAGGCGGCACTACCTACCTCCCTAAGAACGTTGATTCCAGCGTAGGTAGTCCCGCCTTCAGGCGGACTCGGAAGCCACCCAGTCCGCCCCAAACCGGCCTGGGCTAGGCCTGGCGGATATTCTGCGGACGAGCCTTGGTTCGCTCGGCAACTGCGGCCTCATCGAGGCCGCACCACCTTGGAAATTTCCGTCTGCTGCCATTGATATTAATTCCGTGCCACCGTGGCATCGGCGGCCTAGGGTCCATGCATGCCCTTCAGCAACTTTGGCTTCGAGCCTGGAATTCTCCGCGCCATTCAACATGCCGGTTACACCCGGCCGACTGCGGTGCAGGCTGCGGCCATTCCCAAGGTGATGGCGGGACTCGACGTGATCGCGATCGCCCAGACCGGCACCGGCAAGACCGCAGCCTTCGTGCTGCCGATGCTTCACCGCCTGTCCCAGAGCCAAGGCCAACGGCACGGCATCAGGTCTCTCATCCTGGCCCCCACCCGGGAATTGGCCGTCCAAATCATGGAAAACATCCGGGCTTACGGTCAGGGCCTCCCGATTCGCGTCGCCGCCATCTACGGGGGCGTCGAGGAAGACGCTCAAATCAAAGCCTTGCGCCATGGGGTCGATATGGTGGTCGCCACCCCCGGGCGCTTGCTCGACCTGCTCGGCCGCCAAAAACTCGATTTCAGTTTGCTGGAAATGTTGGTCCTGGATGAGGCGGACCGGATGCTGCACATGGGGTTCCTGCATGACATCGAGGCGATCGTCAGCACGGTGCCAAAACGGCGGCAAACCCTGATGTTTTCGGCCACCCTGTCCAAAGAGGTTGAGTCGCTGGCGCGCCGGTTTCAATATCAGCCCAAGACGGTCCAGATTGGCAAACGCTCGAACCCCGCGGATACCGTGGTCCAGTGCGTCTATGAGGTGCCGACCCACTTGAAAAACGCCCTGTTGCTCGAATTGCTCCGCCAGCCAGAATTCCGACGGGTTCTGGTTTTCGCCCGGATGAAGGACGGCGCGGATCGCCTCACCAATTTCCTCAGGATTGCCCAGGTGAAAGTCGCCAAGTTGCACTCCAGCCGCTCCCAGGAACAACGGTTGCAGGCACTCCAGGATTTCAAAGATGGCAAGGCCCAGGTTCTTGTGGCCACCGACATCGTGGCGCGGGGCATCGATATCGACGGCGTCACCCATGTCGTGAACTATGATTTCCCCGTCAATCCCGAAGACTACGTCCATCGCATCGGCCGCACCGGCCGGGCGGAGTCGCAAGGCGATGCCATCAGCTTCGTCCCGAAACAAGATCTCAACCTGCTCGACTTGCTTGAGCTGTTCATCGGCCAGCGCCTCCCCCGCAAGCGATTGCGTGACTTCAACTACCACGCCCCGATTCCCGCACCCGCACCCGGCGAAAAATCGCCGCGCCGCGACTGGCGGAAACGCACCCGCGAGATGGAGGCCAAGAAGGCCGCGCTTCCGGCCAAGCGCACCCCGCACCAACCCGCGGCCAAGCGCCGCTGACCGTGCGGCGGCAGCAAGCATTGGGAGGCCCCTTCCCGGGCTGCGGGACGAGGACGCGTCGCCCCCCGTCTAACCGCTTTGACAGACCGCTGTTGCTGCTGCAATTTGTCTTCAGTGCAAGCCATGCAATTCGAACAATCCGTGGTTGCGATTTTAAAACGCGACAAGCGCTTTGATCCGCATGCTTACTTCTTTCTCAAAGACGCGCTGGACTTCACCCTCAAGCGCATCGCCGAGGGCAACGCCGGACAGGCCCGCCATGTCAGCGGCCCGGAATTGCTGGAAGGATTCCGCGATTTCTCGCTCGAGCAATTCGGACCGATGGCCTCCACCCTGATGAACGAATGGGGAGTGCGCAAATGCCAGGATGTCGGCGACATGGTGTTCCAGCTCATCGACGAACAGGTCTTCGGCAAACAGGATTCCGACCGACCCGAGGATTTCTCCGAGATCTTCGATTTCGAGGAAACCCTCGTGCAGCCGTTCCTGCCAAAACGCAAAACCGCCATCCGGTAGGGCGGCGGGCCGGCCGCGCCGTCAGGTAGGCGTGCGGGTAACCGCACGCGGCGCAGGGACGCGTTCTGACGAACGCGCCGACTTCACCCCCCGAACGCCTGCGTCGGCAGGCCCGTGACTTGCAGGCCGCGGATGACAAACAGGCGACCGGCGTGCTCCTCTTTGGCGGTTTTGTGGACCCCGGTGGTCACGAACAGATCCGCCAGATCCGGCCCGCCGAAGGCACAAGCGGTGGTTTCCAGACACGGCAGGGCGATCCGGTGGAGTTCATTGCCGTTGGCCGGATCAAAACATGAGACGCAGCCCCCATGGCAGAACGCAATCCACAGGTGGCCGTTCGAGTCGATGGTCATCCCGTCCGGCGAGGCCTCGATGTGGCCAGTGTCTATCACCCCGCGCGGGTTGAGCAGCTGGCCGTCGACGTAATCGAAGGCGAGCACCTCGCGGCGCGGGGTGTCGATGTAGTAAACGGTTTGGCCATCGACCGACCAGACGATGCCATTGGATGTGGTGACCGGCCCGAAGGCTGGGTGGACGCTAAGGTCGGGATCCAGCCGATAGAGCGTGGCTGCGCCGGGTTGGCGTGTCATGCTCATGGTCCCGGCAAAGAAGCGCCCGTCGGGCGAGCATTTGCCGTCGTTGAAGCGGTTGCCCGGCAAGTCGCGCTCGGGATCGGCAATCGGAGTGAGCGCCCCGCTGTCCTCGTCGAGAAAGAACAACCCGTGGTCGCCGGCGATGACCAGCCCGCCGCTGGCGCGCGGCACCACCGTGCCGACGCGCTGCCCGACATCCCACGCACGTTCACTGCCGTCGGCAGGATCGTAGCGGTGGACGCGCTGCCCGGCGATATCGACAAAATAAAGCGCGCCCTGCCACCAAATCGGGCTTTCGCCCCATTGGCAGCGGATGCGTCCTACCGGTTCGGTGCGGGTCATGGGCGGATCCTAGCGGAGCGGACGGGCGGGAGCAACTCCGCAAAATCGTCATGCAC
Organism: Verrucomicrobiota bacterium; assembly: GCA_037142115.1. Classification (GTDB taxonomy): domain Bacteria; phylum Verrucomicrobiota; class Verrucomicrobiia; order Verrucomicrobiales; family Akkermansiaceae; genus Luteolibacter. Next base: position 21,362 of record JBAXBG010000026.1, read on the forward strand.
GGGCTTTCATTCCGGCCGGGAGTTGGCACAGTCAGGGCATGCGCAACCCCGCCTGCAGCGATGTCTGGAAGGTCTGGCTTTACCCGGCGGCGGCGCTGGCGCTGGGCGCGTGGATCTCGCCGCTGCTCTACAACGCGGGCAAGGCGCTGGCCGAAGTCTCTTCTAACAAAATCACGAACGCGCCGCTGAACGGCCTGGCGGGTGTGTGCCGGGGGGCGGATTTCCCGCAATTTTATGCGGCCGGGCTGGTGCTGGCGGCGGTGGTCCTGTGGTTCCCGTGGCGGGAGTGGCTGCATGCCCGACACCGGGCGGAGCCGGACCCGCAATCGTGGCGCTTGCGCTTTTTGGATGGCGCGGGGCTGACGACGCGGGGCCAGCCTTTGCGTCAAAACCCGCAGGGCCTGAGGCAGGCCGGAGCGGGATTCTTGTGGGTCGCGGGGCTCTGGCTCGCGCCGGCGGTGGTGTGGGGCCCGGTTGGAGCCTGCCTGCCGCACCATCCCCACGGGGGTCTGGCAGCGGCGATCCTTGTCACCATGGCGGGATCGCTGGGGTTGGCAGCGGTGCTGGAGGTCTTCTTCCGGGGGGTCGCGCTGGGGGTCTTCCTGAACGCCATGCGTCCTGCCGCCGCACTGGTGATGAGCGCGCTGTTGTTCGCGCTGGTGCTTATGGCCATGCCGGTGCCCGGCGAGACCGTTGCCGATCCTGAAGCAGCGGGCACAGGCTTCGAAATGCTGCGCCTGGCTGCTTGGCGCTTCGCTGCCTGGCCGGGCCTCTGCGGCCAGTTCGCGCCGCTGTTAGCTCTCGGCGGCCTGTTGGCCTACGCGCGCTGGCGGACGGCCTCGCTGTGGCTGCCCGGCGGCTTGCACGCCGGCTGGCTGTTCGCGCACGCCATGCCCGCCACTTCGGGTACCCAGGGGCCCGTTCTGTCAGCAACCCTGACGCCGTTGGCCGGGCTGCTGCTGGCTGGCTGGCTGACCCATTATCTGACCGCCAACCCGTCTCACCATGAACCCCCCGCCCGCACCTGAACCACGCGGTTGGCGGCACGCGGCCGCACGCGCCCTGGACCTGCTCTATCCCCCGGACTGCGCCCTCTGCGGCATTGCCCTCACCTGCGGCCAATCGTTGTGTCCGGACTGCCGTGCCGATTTGCCACGCCTGGCCGCGCCATTTTGCCAAGTGTGCGGGGAGATGTTCCACGGACAAATCACCGGGCCGTTTGCCTGCCCGAATTGCCACGATCTCGCCTTTGCCTTCGGGTTCGCCCGCCCCGCCACCGTGCGCGACCCCCGCACCCTGGAGTTGATCCACCGGCTCAAATACCGCCGCCAAATCCACCTGGCCGGGGAGTTGGGCCGCCTTGCCCGTGAGTCTTTCGCCGATCCGCGCTTGGCGCAGGCGCTCGACGAAGCCTGGCCGCTGGTGCCGGTGCCGCTCCACCGCCACCGCCTGCGTCACCGCCATTTCAACCAAGCCGAGGAAATCGCCCGGGTCCTCGCCGCAGTCCTCGGCATGCCGATGCTCCGCGCGCTGCGCCGGACCCGCTCGACCGAAACCCAAACGCGGCTCAGCCGCCAACAACGCATGGCCAACCTTCGCGGCGCTTTCGCCCTCACCCGCCAAGGCCGCCGCTGGATCAAGGACTCACCTCCCGGCGCGGTGCTCATCGACGATGTGCTCACCACCGGCTCCACCGTCCATGAGTGCGCCAAAACCCTCCGCCACGCCGGCTTCTGCCAGGTCTGGGTCGTTACCGTGATGAGGGGTTAGGTCGCCGCGCCCCGCCGCCAGATGCCGCCAAACCACGTGACAGATCAGCGCGGTGAGGCCCAGCGTGAGCAGCGGAAACGCCCCGGAGCGCAAGTTGTCCCCCACTCCCCACGGCCGCAACGGCCAGCCCGGCACACTCTGATAGAACAAGTTGTGGCCTTTGAAAACCAGAATCCAACCGGCGTGCAGGCCGATCGAAAACCACAAGGCTCCAGTGCGCACCCGCGCCCAGGCGAGCAGCATCCCGCCCGCCAGCAGGGTGGCAAAGTCCGTCACGAAAAAGCGCGGATCCGTGACATGCAGCAGAATGTTGCCCAGAAACTCGAAGCCCGCGAGCACATGCGCGGGATCCGCGATGCGCGTGCCTTCCGGCAGTTTCAGGAAGTGCAGCATCGCAAACAACAATGAAGACCCCAAGCACGCCGCCGCCGGTCGCCCAAAGCGCAGCCATAAACCTAACAACAAGCCGCGGAACAGCCATTCTTCCAGCAACGACGCCGCCGCCGCCGGAACCAGCACGCTCGCCAACAACTTGCCGAATGCGGGCACAGCGGCGCTGGGTGCAAAGGCTCCAGCGACCGCGAGCACGGCCCCGAGGAAACATAGCGTGGCCACCGCGATGAGACCGCCGACTATCAGCTGAGTCGCGGCGACCTTGTGGGACACTCTCTCCCACAGCTTCACCGGAACACTCCCCGCCGCCATCCGCAGCCCCCTGATCCGACGAAACACCAGCGGCAGCAGCAGCAAAGTGCTGAAGATCAACGACCGGTCGAAAAACCGACCGAACTGGGCGCGCCCACAGGCCGCCCCCAGCCATTCCCCCAAGGCCGGGAGATCCTGCGCCTCCGCCAGCGCGGCCAAATCTTTGCCGCCACGGTAGACCCACGGCGAAATCACCGCTGCCAGCAGCAGCGAACCCAGCACCCACAGAACTGCCGCACCAACCTCGGATTTGACAAATCGTTGCACCACTGGCCGGATTTGAGCCACGCCCCCGCTCGCTTGTCGAGACGCGCTTCCAAAAACCCGAAATTTTGCCGGGCTGCTAACGGCTCGGCCCGTGGCTACACGGACCTACCGCGCGACCTCGATGGATCTTGCCGAGATTGCACGTTGCTATCGACGGGCGATCCGCCTACCAGCGCCTGCTGTCAGGGCTGGACCTCTCCACCCGCCCGCCTTGCTTTTATGAAACCGCTCGAACGCTATCTCATGGCTCGATTGAAGGACTG
>JBAXBG010000027.1:0-23638 GCA_037142115.1 Verrucomicrobiota bacterium
TCGCAGGACTCCTGCAACTTCTTAATCATCAGTAAAATCAGTGAAATCAGTGGTCATCATTTTACCATCCAGGACAACCCCGGCACACTTACCCTCATGAACCCCATCCAACAACTCTCCCTGGTCTTGACGCTCACCACGGGTGCCTCTGGCGCCTTGGTGTTTCCCGACTCCGGCCTGGCGTCGCCGCTGGCCATCCCCGACCACGACGCGTCGGGCATTTTGCGCGCCGTGACGGTCACCGGGCTGGACACCGGCACCGCCTATGCCGTGAGCGTGGCGTTGGACGTCCAAGGCACCGGCTACGGCGGGTTTGTCGGTGACCTGTATGCCTATCTGGCGCACCAAGCGCCCGACGGCTCCTACACCATGACGGTGCTGCTCAACCGCCCCGGGCGCAGCGACCTGATGCTTTCCGGTTACGATGACGCCGGCTTGAACATCGTCCTGAGCGACGACGCCGCCCATGACATCCACACCTATCAATCGCAATCGTACCAACTCGGCACCGGCGGCGCACTCACCGGCAGCTGGCAGCCGGACCGCCGGCTGGCCGATCCCGACACCGTGACGGATGCCAGCGCGCGCGCCGCCGCCACGCTCTCCAGCATCGTCAACGGCGATCCCAATGGCACATGGTATTGCTTCATCGCCGACATGGAAACCGGTGCCACCATGCAGCTCACCAGCTGGTCAGTGAGCTTTGCCGCGCCCGAGGCGTCCACCACGCTGACCCTCGGCGCGCTGGCCGCCTCCGCGCTGCTCGTGCGCCGCCGCAGGGGCGCAGCTTGAAATCCAAGGGGGACCGGGTGCCCTGCCCATCCTGACAGTTGATTCCAAATAATGAGGCAAATGAAATTGCTAGACGCGATGTAGAGGGATCTGTGCAATTTCAAACATCGCTAAAAAACTTGACGCAATCGGGTTATGCGTTAATTTCATGCGTTATGAAGACCTTCTCGATCATGGAAACCCAGCACAACCTTGCGCTGGTGCTGCGGGAGGTTGCTGCCGGCCACGAGGTGGGGATCACGCGACACAAAAAACTGGTGGCGCGCTTGTTGCCACCGGCAGTGCCGCCAGTGATCGAGTTGCCCGATTTCGTGGCACGCGCCCGCAATGTCTGGCAGGCCGGGTGGAGCGGAACGAGTTCCAGCGAACTGCTGGAAGAATCGCGCGGCAGCCGATGAATGGCTACTACGACACGGGGCTGCTGCTCAAGCTCTACACCGCCGAGCCGGAGTCGCCAGCAGTGCAGGCGTTTGTCCACTCCCGGGCGCAATCCCTCCAGATCACCGGGCTCCAACCGCGCACCGCGGTGACAACGGCGCATCCTGGGATAGCCCAACCCATTCTGAATCCAATCTTCCTTTGCGCCTTTGCGCCTTTGCGCGAGAACATCTTCACACGCCGGCACCCGTGTCAACAGACGACCCTGCTCCCGCTCCATTAAGAGTTATCTCGCGCAAAGCCGCAAAGACGCAAAGTTTTTCAGAATCAGAATCAAAGTTTTTCAGGCCAAGACATCAAGCATATCCCAACCCACCCTGAATCCCATCTTCCTTTGCGTCTTTGCGCCTTTGCGCGAGAAAATCTTCACGCCCCGGTACCTTTGACAAAAGACGACCCTGCTACTCATCCATTCAATCCAATTAAGAGTTATATCGCGCAAAGCCGCAAAGCCGCAAAGTTTTTAAGAAGCAGGAAATCCCAGGACAGAATCAAACCACAGATGAACAGGATTTACGCAGATAAAAGAAAGGATAAGAAATTGAATTCTGATTTTGTCCTTCGGCACCTCGACAACCTCTTCATCTCTTCCAGCCTGTGAATGGCCACATGTCCTGCTGCCTTAAACACAGCACGCAGGCTGGGCGGCAAGTGCGCATCGACCATAAACATCATGCTGCAACAAAGTGCGCGCTCCGGTCGCGGACTCAGGATGAACCCGCGCACAATTGCTTGCCGCTGCGGTTCCAGGGTGCCTTGGCGAGCACGATGGCCAGGCCGCAGATGTCGGTGATGCCGGCGAAAACCAAGCCGGCGCCGACAAATGCGGCGAGGATGAAAAAGCCGGGGTTGACCCACCATCCGAGGCTGGTGCCGGCCAGCACTAACAGCCCGGCGTCGATCCTGACCTGGCGCTCGATGGAGATGGTTTTGCGGCCTCGCACCACAGGCAGTTGGGCCGCAACCCACCCGTCTGCCGCCAGATTTCCGGTCCGGTCGTGCGGAAATGCGCATCAGGATTGGCAGGGTTCTGATATTGATTCAACGATTTCCACCCGGGCTGTTGACCCATTTCGGCGGCCACGGACATGGCTCCTTCGGGTTGTCCTGGCATCGGGCAGAGATCATCCTTCAGTTCGACAAGGTGGGTGCCAAACAGGCGCAAAGCCGAACGTTTTTCCAGCGGGATTTCGTTCGACAGGGTTGCCGTAAAGCGGTAACGGCGGGCGTTAGAGATCATTGCCAAACCCATGCCTGTATTGCCGGAGGTCGGCTCGACAAGATTCTCCAGATGTTCCCCCCGGTTCTCGGCATCGGCCACCAGATTGGCCGCCACCCGGTCTTTGACGGAGCCGAAGGGGTTCAACCATTCCAACTTGGCGTAAACGTTGGTGTGTTTGAAGGGCACCACCCGCTGAAGTCGCACGATCGGGGTTGGATTGTCGACGTTGGAAAGCATTTCCAATACGGAATCATAGACGCGCAGGGTATGGTCGGGCATGGCGGAACTGGTTTTTGATGGGTGCGCTTGAGAATATTATTTCGCCTCGGTCTTGAAGCGCAGCGAGGAATCCAGGCTTTCGTGCAACAGTCGCACTGCCGCCACCAGCGCCGCCACATCGGCGGGTGCGCCGGCAAATTGCTCCGCCGGATGCCCCCCGGCAGCGGCCCGGGCGCCCGCCGCGATGACCGGAGCGAGCGCCCCGTCCACCAATCCGGCTGCGATGAAATGGGTTTGGAACAACGCAAACACCTCCACGTCGCTTTTCGGCTGCGCCCGCTGCACGACCAACAATGCCCGCGCCGCCGCGAGGGCCGCCGCATAAAGCCGTCCGGCTTCCTGCGACTCGCGCGCGTTGGCGAGGTCCACTTCGATCAGGTCAAACACCCCCGATCCCATGCCGCCTCAAGTGAAAAAAAAATCGCGCGCCGCTCGCCAAAATGACCGCGCGCTTCTTGCAAGCCATTCACCCTCGGTGATCATCACCCCTTATTGAGGGGGCGAACCCGGGCCGCCCCCCTCCCGGTCGGACCCCAGTCGGCCGCCCCAGGCCGAACCACCCGGCACCCGCAAGACGCCCCAACTCGTAGACTGCCAGCCGGTTGCCGACCTATCAGATTCAGGGCTTGCCAAGCCATGCCGAATTCTGCCATCCTCCGACCGAACTAATTACACTGTTCTGCAATAATAAACCACGGCAAACCGCAGGTCGTCGTGGCGTAGAATTTCCGCAAAATACTCCATTGACGTAGTCCGCCAATGGAGTATTCTTCGCCACGTGATCCTCCAGATCATCGAATCGCCAATCTTTTCGCACCAGATCGACGATCTTTTGTCGCCGGAGGATCAGCGACAGCTCCAACTCTACGTTCTTCACCAACCCCACCAAGGCGATCTCATCCAGGGGTCGGGAGGGCTAAGGAAGTTAAGATGGGCTGGATCAGGTCGGGGCAAGCGCGGCGGGATTCGTGTCATTTACTACCTGTGGCACGGTGACACCGCGTTTATGCTGACGGCCTACCCGAAGAACAAACAAACTGATCTGACGCCGACTCAATTGAAGGTAATCAGAGAACTCTTGGAGGAATACACCAATGAACGATGACGATTTTCAGAAGCTATTGAAGAGCGTGAAACAGATGGGAACCATTATGCGTGGGGAGACGCTTGCGCACCGGAAGACCACGCTTACCGATCCAAATGTGAAAGAGCTCAGGGAACGTATTGGACTGACTCAAACTGACTTTTCGCAGATGATTGGTGTCAGCATCAGGACGCTCCAGAACTGGGAACAAGGGAGAAGGGAACCGGAGGGGCCGGCCAAGGCTTTATTGAGAGTCGTAGAGCGTGATCCGCAAGCTGTACTGAGCGCACTCCACGCCTAACACAATCGATGCAGAACAAGTAGTCGCTGCCGCCCGGCAATCGCTATACAAAATCAATCCCAACCGCCCTGCCATGACCCGGCGGCAGGACTAATCGTTCTGCAGGAAATGAAGATGAAGCGCATGATCCCAGCTCTGGCAATAGTCTCTGCAAGCTGCGCAACCGCGGCCTCCATCGTCGTTGATGTGTCCCAGCCCTCGGGACCATCCTTTGCGGACTATGGTGACGGAACCGGTCAGATATTCACCCCGACGATCAACGGATATTTGGAAGGCGTGAGCTTGTATATTACCAAGGGCGGATCCGGTGCGGACACAACGGTAACAATCTACACCTTGACCTCTGGAGCATCGGGCCTGAAGGATGTGGTGGGAACGGCGAGTTTATTGAAGGCGAATTTGCCTGCCTCAGGTGGGTGGGTGTATTTCGACTTGGTTTCTCCAGTGGCTCAGGCACCAGGATCCCCGCTTGCCTTTACTGTGAGCACCCCAACATCCGGAGCATCCGGATACAACAATTATTGGTATAGCAGCACCAATCCGTATTCAGGCGGATCGCTATTTTCATCGGGATTCAGGGTGAGTCCCAGCGCGGATTTCGCGTTTGCCACCCATGTTTCACCGGTCCCAGAGCCGGGTTCTCTAGTAGCACTGGGAATTAGCATCACTGGCATGCTCACGATCAGAAATCGAAGAGCAGAACAAGAGCGCACCGAATGCCCGGCAAGCCCCACAACCGCAATTCCAACCACCATCTAGCCGCCGGCCATCGGCGGCTTTGACGTCCGCTGGAAAAATGGGATGGCACTGCCGCGTGCGCTTCACCCAGGACACGGGCTGGAGCGACTGGCGCGATTTCGCGGCAGGTGCCTTCGATCTGATGGATCGCAGCGAAGACCTGTAGGGCGAGGAGCCGCAAAAAAGATCCCCGCCCCTATTGGCGCGGGCGGGCACCAGCAGGTGGCGGGGATTGGCTCGGCAGAAACGCCGCTCAGGATGGGACCGTGCGGAAGTCCTTGCCGCTGCGGTTCCAGGGTGCCTTGGCGAGCGCGATGGCCAGGCCGCAGATGTCGGTGATGCCGGCGAAAACCAGGCCGGCGCCGACAAATCCGGCGAGGAGGAAGAAGCCGGAATTGACAAACCAGCCGAGGCTGGTGCCCGTCAACACCAACAGCCCCGCGCCAATCCTGACCTGGCGCTCGAGGGAGATGGTCTTGCGCCCGCGCACCACCGGCAGTTGGGCGGCGATCCAGGCGTGGGTGCCGCCCTCGACCAGGCGCAGGTCGTCGAAACCGGCGCGCTGAAGGAGTTCGGCCGCCTTGACGGCGCGGATTCCCGAGGCGCAGAGCAGATAGACCGGCCCGGGGTTGGCGGCGCGCGCTTCCTCGACGCGCAGCGCGCTCAGGATATCGAGCGGCAGCAGGATCGCTCCCTGGGCGTGGACTTCGCGGAATTCCGCGGGCGTCCGGACGTCCAGCAGGATGCCGTGGCCGCTGGCGGCGGCGGCGGCCGCCTCGGCGGGTGCAATGGTTTGATGGGACATGGCGGTGATGGGATGGGGCGCTTGCCTGGTTAGAACTGCCAGCCGACGCTGAGGCCGAAGGAGTCCTGCTTCATCGCCAGATCCGCCACGCCGAAGGGTGGGCCGTCGCCCGACACCTTCTGCTCAAAGGCGTGGGCGTAGAAGGCCGACAGGTCCCAATTCTCACGGAACTTCCACGTCACCCCGGCCGTCGCGTGGTGCTGGACCACCCCCGGAGCGAGGATGTTGAAGTAGGTCTGGCTGTCCCGGATCGGTTGGGTGCTGTAGTTGTAGCCGACGCGCAACGTCAGGGTGTCGGTCACCTCGTAGGCGATGCCGGTTTTGATGGCGGTCACATCTTTCCAGCCGAAGCCCGGACCGCTGTCCGCGCCCAGGCTTTGGCTGTTGGCGGGAGTGAGCAGGTTGCCCACGGAATTCACCTGGCTGTAAAGGATGCGTTCCACATCGAAGGCGAAGGTCAGCGGCTTGATCGGATGGACGGCAAAACCCAGCGCGAAGTTGGACGGGATGTCGAAGTCGCCTTGCCCGGCAAACAGCCCGGAATACTTGTCGAAGCGGCTGGCGTAGATCCGGCTCTGGTAGGTCGCGCCCACGCTCAGCCAGTCGGTGAGCACGCCGGTATAACCGACGCGCACCCCGCCGCCGTAGGATTCGTCGTTGCCGGCGCTGGCCACCCCGAATTCCTCCAGGCCGGTGGCCTTGAACCGTTGATAGGCGAAGATCGGGGAGACCCCGAAGGCATGACCTTCCGCAACCTTGTAGGCCAGGGTCGGCGCGATGAAGAGCTGCTCCAGATTGATGCCCGCATTGGACGGGGTCCCCGGGTACGCGGTGTCAAAGAGCGGTGCCGCATAATCGGTGTTCATCCCGCCGTTGCCATACACCGCCAGCGCCAAGGACAGGTCCGAGGTCAGCGAGTATTTGGCACCGATTTCAGGGATGAAGAAATTCTCTTTGCCGTTGCCCTCGAAATGCCCGCCATTGAAGTCCGCCGATCGGTTGGGCCGGAAATACGACAGCCCGAAATCCAGCTGATCGTCCAGAAAGGCCGCGCCCGCCGGGTTGGTCGCCGGGGCCAGCGCGTCCTGCGGAAACGCCACCCCTGCCCCGCCGATCCCCTTGGCTTTCACCCCGTAGCCATAGTCAAAATAGCCGTCGGTCGCATAACCGGGCACGGCGGTCAGCACGGCCAGACCGGCGATCACAAGTTGGGACGTGAGCCCGGAACGATGCTTCAAATTATCGGTGTATTTCATTGGTAGTTAGCAAGTTGATGGTTAATCGATGAGCGCCCGCTCGGTCCAGAAGTTGATCCCACGCCGCGCAGACTTATTTAAACCCTATAAGCGCGGTATGCTTTGATCAACCGTTTTTTTTCATTTCTCTGAAACGGAACCCGAACCGGGGATTTCTGGTTGACAGCGTCGTCCGGAATGACTCAGTTTCCCGCCATCGACAGCTTGGCTGTCCGGGCCAGCTCACGCGAGCCGCCCCCCTGTTTGTTAGACCAACATCCGCCGACCCGACACCAGGAGGCGCTGTCGTCATTGTCGCCTGCGCGAGCAGGTGCGCCTGACCGTGGAGGCGGTGAAAGAGCGCGAGGAATCCGAACTGATCAACCACGCGGAGTTCGGCCTGCTCAACGTGGTCGCGCCAGCCCAGACGATCCAAACGCGCAAGGGCACGCCCACCCCTGACGATCTGGACGAGCTCATCAAGCTGGTGTGGAAAAAGCCCGCCTTCTTTCTCGCCCACCCCCACGCCATCGCCGCCTTTGGCCGGGAAGCCACCCGCCGCGGTGTGCCGCCGCCCACCGTCACGCTCTTCGGCTCGCCCTTCGTCACCTGGCGCGGCATCCCGCTGATTCCCAGCAGCAAGCTGGCCATCGATGCCAACGGCAAGACCAGCATCCTGCTGCTGCGCGTGGGCGAACAACAGCGCGGCATCGTCGGCCTGCAAAAAGCCGGCGTCACCGGCGAGATCGAAGCCGGCCTGTCGGTGCGCTACATGGGCACCAATGAGCACTCGATCGCCTCGCATCTGGTCACCCGCTACTTCTCGGTGGCCAAGCTTGGCGACGACGCCCTGGCCCGCCTCGATGACGTTTCGGTCAACCACTATCACGAATATGTCTGAGTCGCGCCTCGATCCCGGCACGCATCCGCATGCCGAACCGGGCGCGGGCGACCCTCTGGGCACGGACCTGATCTCACACCTCGCCAACGAATTTTTCGCCAGCGGGCAAAATCGGACCCCGGCGGCGCCCGAAGCTCCGGTCACGCCGCCGACCACCGTGGCGGGCGTTCCCGGGCAGCTGCCCGGCGCCCCGGCCGCGCCCGCCGGCAAAGCCAACCCGCTCGATCTATCAGGCGGATTTCCGTCCACCCACGCGCAGGACGCCCCGCCGCCGGTGCACCCGCAGGTGGTGAGCGCGGAAGCGGACCAGGCGGTGCCCGGTAGCGCCACGCCGCAGGGCAGCCACATTCCAGGTTCCAGCGAATCCCATGAATTCGGCGAGCCTTACTTCTGCTCCAAGGCGTTTGCCCCGCGCCCCTCCCAGGCGGGAGCGGGCTCGGCCCTGGCGCTTCCCGGCGGGACCTCCGCCGCCGAACCGGAGTTCTATTTCCTCAAGGGGGTCGAGTCCGTTAGTCAGTTAGATCCCGCCCGGCTTGCCGGCCCGCTCCCCTCCCCGATCGCGGTGCCGTCCGGCGCGTTCGATGTGGAGGGCGTGCGCAAGGATTTCCCGGCCCTGCACCAGCGCGTCAACGGCCATCCGCTCATCTGGCTGGACAATGCCGCCACCACCCACAAGCCGCAGAGCGTGCTGGACGCGACCGCGAGTTTCTACGGCCGCGACAACTCGAACATCCACCGCGCCGCCCACACCCTGGCGGCGCGCTCGACCGACTTGTTCGAGGCCGGGCGGGAAAAAGTCCGGCAATTTCTCGGGGCGGGCGACGCCAAGGAGATTGTGTTCGTGCGAGGCACCACCGAGGCGATCAATCTGGTGGCCCAGAGTTATGGCAAACAGCACATCGGGCCCGACGACGAGATCATCCTGAGCGTGTTAGAGCACCACGCCAACATCGTGCCCTGGCAACTCCTGGCGGAACAAACCGGGGCCAAAATCCGCGTGATTCCGGCCAATGACCGCGGCGAACTGATCCTGGAAGAGGTGCCAAAGTTGTTCAACGCCCGCACCAAGATCGTTGCCGTCACCCAGGTTTCCAACGCCCTGGGCACCCTCAATCCGGTCGAACAGATCATCGCCATGGCCCACGGTTACGGCGTCCCGGTGCTCGTCGACGGCGCCCAATCCACCCCCCACCTGCCCGTCAACGTGCAGGCCATGGATGCCGATTTCTTCGTGTTCTCCGGCCACAAGGTTTTCGGACCCACCGGCATCGGCGCCCTCTACGGCAAGGCGCATCTGCTAGAGTCGATGCCGCCCTGGCAGGGCGGCGGCCACATGATCCGCGACGTCAGGTTCGAAAAAACCGTCTACAACAACGCCCCGGAAAAGTTCGAAGCCGGCACGCCCGACATCGCCGGAGTGGTCGGCCTGGGCGCGGCCATCGATTATCTGTTCGGCATCGGCATCCCCGCCATCGCCGCCTACGAGCACTCGCTGCTGGAATACGCCACCGCCGCCATGGCCACGGTTCGCGGAATCCGCCCCATCGGCACCGCCCGCAACAAGGCCAGCGTCCTGAGCTTCGTCATTCCCGGCCTCCACAACGACCGGATCGCCAAACACCTCGACCACCACGGCATCGCGGTGCGCGCCGGCCACCATTGCGCAATGCCCGCCCTGCGGCATTTCGGCTTGGAAAGCACCGTGCGCCCGTCACTCGCCTTCTACAACACGCACGCGGAAGTCGACGCCCTGGTCCAGGCCCTCCACCACCTGACCCGACGCTGAGCGCCTCTCCATCCGGCATGAACAAACATCCCACCCCACTGACAGCCTACGAGCCGGCCGAGACCCATCAATACGACGAGGTGGTCACCAAGATGCTGGCCTCCTACCAGAATTTCGGCGGCCTCAATCACGGCGACGCGCACAACCTGCCGTCCAAGCACGCGGTGGGCGAAATCTGTGAGAAGCTTCTGCAGCTGCTGTTCCCGGGCTTTCATGACAACGACGTGGTGCCCGGCGGCTCGCTCGCCGAGTTGACCTCACGCCGCCTCACCGACGTGATCATCCGCCTGGAAGACCAGGTCCGCAAAAGCGTGCGCATCGGCAATGCCAAGCGACCCACCGGCAAAACCACCCCCATCATCCGCAAATTCTGCCAGGCCCTCCACCTCGTCCGCGAGGTGCTCGTCACCGACATCGAGTCGGCCTACAACAACGATCCCTCGGCCCGCAGCCATGAGGAAATCATCCTGTCCTATCCCTTCATCGAGGCGATTTCCATCCAGCGCCTCGCCCACCGGCTCTATCGCGCCGGGGCCCCGATGATCCCGCGCATGATGACCGAATGGGCGCACAGCCGCACCGGCATCGACATCCACCCCGGGGCGAGCATCGGCGCCCACTTCTTCATCGACCACGGCACCGGCGTGGTCATCGGCGAGACCTGCAAGATCGGCAACCATTGCAAGATCTATCACGGCGTCACCCTCGGCGCGCGGACCTTCGTCAAGGACGGGGCCGGTCATGTCATCAAGGGCCTCAAGCGCCACCCCAACCTCGGCGACAACGTCACCGTCTATCCGAACTCCACGATTCTGGGCGGGGACACCACCATCGGCTCGAACACCACCATCGGGGCGAACGTGTTCCTGATGCACAGCATTCCACCCGACACGCTGGTCATTTACGAGGAGAAAAGCCTCGCGATCCTGACCAAGCCCGACCGCTTGTCCTCCGAGCTCGATTGGTCGATTTGAAGCCACCCCGCACCCCAGCAGCCATGCCCACCCGCCCAATCTATCAAACCCTTGACCGCCACGTCGGCCACACCCCGCTGATCCGGCTCAAGCGCCTGTCCGAACTGACCGGCTGCGAGATCCTCGGCAAGGCGGAGTTCATGAACCCGGGCGGCTCGGTCAAGGACCGCGCCGCGTGGGGGATCATCACCCGGGCCGAGGAGGATGGCGTGTTGCGCCCCGGGCAAACCATCGTCGAGGGCACCGCCGGCAACACCGGCATTGGACTCACCGTCATCGGCAGGGCCCGCGGCCACGACACGGTGATCGTCATTCCCGACACCCAGGCGCCGGAAAAGATCCGGATTCTCGAAACGCTCGGCGCCGACGTCATCACCGTGCCGGCCAAACCCTATTCCGACCCGGGGAACTACAACCACATCGCCCGCGATCTGGCCGCCAAGAACGGCTGGTTCTGGGCGAACCAATTCGACAACACCGCCAACCGCGAGGCGCATTTCCACAGCACCGGCCCGGAAATCTGGCAGCAAACCGGCGGCACGGTGGACGCCTTCGTCGCTTCGGTGGGCACCGGCGGCACCCTGGTCGGCACCTCCCAGTTTCTGAAATCCCAAAACCCCGCCATCGCCGCGGTGTGCGCCGACCCCTACGGTGCCGCGATCTGGTCGTGGTTCACCCATGGCAACCTGGATCACGACGACGGCGACTCATTTGCCGAGGGCATCGGCCAGGGCCGGATCACGCGCAACCTGGAGGGCTTCCAAACGGATGCCGCCTACCGCATCGCGGATCAAACCGCGCTCACGATCATCCATCAACTGCTAGGTGAGGGGCTCTGCCTCGGCCTTTCCAGCGGGATCAATCTCGGGGCCGCCGTGCGCCATGCCCGCGAGCACGGCCCGGGCCTGACCATCGTCACGATCCTGTGTGATTCCGGCTTGAAGTATGCCGCGCAACTCTACAACCAGGAATGGCTCCTCGACCACGGCTTTGACACCGACTTGCCGCTGGAATCCGTGCTCGGGTGAGCGGCGCACCCGGCCAAGCCACCCGCGCTGCGCCCTGAGTGTGGACGGAGGAATCACTTTGGCGCACCATGCAGCGCTGACTCCAACCGGCCAGACCGGGCGGGCACCAACCCACGCTCCGTAGCCAATCGGCCAAGTGCCTCGCAAGGCTCACATCCGCCGCCGCGGCGGGTTGGGGTTCTGGCGCAGGCCCGCCACCAGGCGGTCGACCGCGGGAATCGCGTGGCCGAAGAATTTTTTGAAGCCGGCGCAGAGATAATTGAGGCCGGGCTCGCCCGCCGCGGTGCGGATGATGCGGTTCTTCGGGCACTCGCCCCAGCAGTCAGTTAGATAGGCGCATTGCCGGCAATACTCCGGCAGCGTCTCGTTCTTGGCGTAGCCGAACTTCACCTGGGCGCGGGAAAACACCTGGCGGTCGAGCGCGCTGTCACGGATGTTGCCGATCCGATATTCCGGATAGACGTAGTGGTCGCACGCATACACGCTGCCGTCATGTTCGAGGGCCACGCCCTTGCCGCAGAATTCGCCGTAAATGCAGATCTGCGAGCCCAGGCCCATGTGCTGGGAGACCAGCGTCTCGAAGTGGTTGACCAGGATCTTGCCGACGTCGTTGGTGTGCCAGCGGTCGAACACCGAGCACAGGAAATACCCCCAGTCATCCGGGTCCACCGACCAGTCGGTCACGATCGAATCGGGGTGGCCGGGACGGCTCTCCGGGGACCCGTCCCTGGGCAGGGCGGCGTGGTCCCAGTGGTGCGGGGCGGTCTTCTCGAACCCCTTGTATTCGACGATCGGGATGAACTGCATGTAGGTGGACCCGACCTCGTTCTTGAGAAAGCGGTAAACATCCAGCGGCCGCCGGGCGTTGTGGCGGTTGACGCAGGTCAGCGTGTTGAACGGCACCCCGTGGCGCTGGAAGAGTTTCACCGCGTTGAACACCTTGTCGAAGGTGGGCCGGCCACCCTTGGTGACGCGGTATTGGTCGTGGAGCTCGCGCGGGCCGTCGATGCTCAGGCCCACCAGAAACCGGTTCTGTTTGAGAAACGCGCACCACTCGTCGTCGATGAGCGTGCCGTTGGTCTGCAGGTCGTTTTCAATCCGCTGGCCGGGCTTGGCATGTTTCTGCTCGAGCGCCACCACCTTGCGGAAAAAGTCCAGGCCCATCAGCGTCGGCTCGCCGCCCTGCCAGGAAAACACCACTTCCGGCCCGGTCACCCCGGCAATGTATTGCTGGATGAAGCGCTCCAGGATCTCGTCGGACATCCGGCCCGCGCCCGGTCCGTTAGGCAGGGTTTCCTTGCTCAGATAGAAACAATAACTGCAGTCGAGGTTGCAGGCGGATCCCCCGGGCTTGATCATCGCGTGAAAGCGCCGCTGCCCCTGGCCTTCGAGCAGCGAGGGCGCGTCGTATTTGTCGATCCCCTGCGGTGGCGGACTGGCGGGGTTCATGCCCCGAACGTCCGGCATTTCCGCCCGGGGTCAAGACAGATCGTATGATCGACGGCCGAGCCGCGGCGGGAGAGCAATGGGAGCGGGGACGTGGAGCATCACGGCGCGACCGACTCCCTGCGCCGCCGATATCCGACAGACCGGGGCTTGGGGATGGCTGAAAAACAGGCTTCCCCAGACCCCCTCACCCGGAGAATCACTCAGCCGGGATTGTTTGCAGCACCGCGGTCATGTAACTTGCCAGATCCTTGCCGGAGGCCTGGGCGGCCGCCTGGAGTTTGGCATAGGTGTTAACAGAAACCGACGGGGGCAACTGGATGGCTCCCGGGATGTCCAGCCACGCCTTGCGGCAGGCGGCGACTTGCGGGTCGCCAACCCCCAGGGTGCGCAGCACTTCGCCGGCCAACATCTGGTGCACCACGGCCTTGGCCGTGAGGCTGCCATCGAACGGGACGATTTTCGGTTCGGCATCCACCACCTTGACGAAATCGATGAGCGCCAGCCCGTGCTCCTTGGCCAGCGCGCGGATGGCGTCGTTGTGTTCGGCGACATTCGGGTTGGCGGCAAACGCCAGGTTGCTGTTAGACGCATAGCTGGTCACCAGCACGGTCTTGATGTGGGCCGCCTGGAGTTTGCCTATGATGGCTTGCAGGTTGGCGGTGAACGCCGCGTCCACGGATTTCTGGGCGAAGGGGTTGTAGTCGCGGGTGCCGGGGATGAGCAGCGCATAGACCGGCTTGTTGGCGATCACCTCGCGGTCAACCCGCTCGAGCAATTGGCCGGTGGTCTGGCCGTCGAGCAGGATGGTGAGGGCATTTCTGGCGCCGGCCTTGCCGAGTTCATCCGCCAGCAGGTGCATGTAACCGCCGGGACCCCAACCGTAGGTTTCAAACGACTGGCCTGACAAGACCGCGATTTTATCCCCGTCCTTGATTGCGACTTCTCCTGGCGCAAAGCCTGTTCCCATCATGAGAGCGATGGATGTCGTAATAATAGTTTGTATTTTCATATTCGTCCTACTTGCGTTCAATTAAGAATTCCAGGCCATCCTTGCCGGGTAAAGGTTTGGCTTGTGGGGTTTCACCCAATATCATGGTGGGGTTGTCCTTGGTGTTGTATGCCGGCCACTCCGGCAGGCCATGTCCGTTCGGGTCGCCGGTGGCTGCAAAGTTGGCCCAGTAGGTTGACATGATTTCAGCCAACCGGTGATCGACGGGCTCCCACGGACAACGGTTGATAAACCGCAAATTGTCATATGCATACGCGACCTCGCTGGTATGGAATGCGCCGTATTTCACCTGATCGCCGGTTGCCGGCAGCTTGCGGGTGAAGCGGTAGAGATAGACCTTGTGCTGGCTTGTTCGCGCCTGGATGTTCGCCCAAGTATAGGTCTCGAAGCCGAACGTCTCATCCCTTGATAGATTGGCTTGCGCGGCGGCGGCCTCCTCATCCGTGTTGGCAGGGTATAATTCCAGGAATCTGGCCGCATTTGGCCCGTATTTTTGTTCAGCCTGCGTTTTGAATTGCGGCGCTGTTTTTGCTTTGCCGTATGCGACGCCGTCATCCTCATTCCATCCGGTCAGCAACGCCACATCGTTCTGTTTGCCCGCGTCGAAAATATCCTTGATGCCAGCGGGCAACACATATCCATCGATGATCACACGGTATGCATAGGGTCTTCCCATCAGGCTGGCCGCCGGGATAGATCTCAACGCCGCAACCGATTCTCCCGTCATCGCGCCTGCGTCTTGCGCCTGCCCTAGGGTGGTGGTGATTTTTCTGGATCCGATGAGCAGGGCACCGCTTTCTGCAATGGCGTTGATGAAAAGTCCCTTGCAAAGCGGGGATGCGACCAGGCAGTTCACGCTCCATGAGCCAGCCGATTGTCCCGCCACGGTGACCTTGTTCGGGTCTCCGCCAAACGCAGCGATGTTTTGCCGCACCCATTTCAATCCCGCGATCTGGTCCAGCAAGCCATAATTGCCCGAAGCCTGATGCGGCGATTCGCGCGTGAGTTCGGGATGCGCGAAAAACCCGAAGATGCCGAGACGGTAATTCAAGCTGACAAACACAATGCCCTTCTTGGCCATGGCCTCGCCGTCGTAGATTGGAACGGCCGCGCCGCCGCTGTTAAATCCGCCGCCGTGTATGAAAACGATGACCGGTCGTTTTTCGTTCGGTGTTTTGGCTCCTGTCCAAACATTCAAGTATAAACAATCCTCGCTGATAGGTTCTTTTGGAATCAGAAATTCCGCCGTCCACGGGCCGAAGTTGGCGGGACTGCCCTGCATGGGGCTGGCCGCAAAGGCATCGCAAGCTTTGACACCGCTCCATCGGGTGACCGGTTGTGGTTCCTGCCAGCGCAGGTTGCCCACTGGCGGGGCGGCAAAAGGAATGCCCTTGAAGGCACGGATCTCTCCGGTGGCATTGGTTTGCCCGGAAATCAGCCCGCTGTTGACTTGAACGGTTGGTGTCGTGTGAGTGGCTGTTGCCACGGGTTTGAACAGATCGATGGGGTCGATCCATTCGGCGTCGGGGTCGGCGGAGATCCGCGCGTAGATGGCTTCCAGCTTGGCCCACAGGTTTGGGTCGTTGCCCAGTTCACAGGAGTGCCCCCAGAAGTAGAACCTGCCGCCATGGCGCTTGGCGTCCTCATAACGCTGCCAGAATTCCGCGCTATCCCACTTGCAGCTGGTGCGCAACTCCATCGGATGATCGAGCGGGAACGGCGCGGCGGCCGACTTGGTGGTCCGGCCGTAGAGGTATCCCGCATCCTGCACCGCTTGCATCACGGTATCGTTATAGCCGCCGCCGGGGTAAACAAAGCCCACCTGGTCCTGGCCGAACTCGCTCCTGATCCATGCCAGGGTCTCCATCAGGACGCGCCGGCGGGGTTCGGCGGCCTCAGGGGTATCGGCATTGGAAAAGCCGCAATGGGCGGCGACGGTGAATCCCTGATAGACCGCCTTCATCTCCGAACTTGCAAGGTGCTCCACCTTGAATCCGTCCTGGGTGCCGGCCGGCATGAAGGAAAACGCGGTGTCCTTGTCCGGTTTGAGTTTTTTGACCACGAAGCTGCGCCGCTCCTTCATGGGAATCAGGTTGAAGGTCGCTTTGGCGTGGTGCTTTTTGAGCAGCTCGATCATCGGGATGTCGGTCGTCAGGCTGTCATCCCAGCATTGCATGACCTTGAGTTTGCCGGCGGGCCGCGGCTGGCCGGCCAGCGGCGGGCTGTTCGTTAGCACCGCGGAGACCTGCTCCTCGAGGGTTTTGCCGTTCTTGTCGGCCAGGGCTTTGAGGCGGATCGCGGCGTTGACCGAGAGTTCCGGCATGCCCACCGCGAAGGGATAATCATTCCAGCGGGTGCGCAAGGCCGCGACCTGCGGCTCGGGCACTCCAAAGGTGCGGAGGATTTCCGCGGCGACGATCTGGTTGCCCAGGCCGTTGAGGTGGGTTCCGTCATAGGTGAGTTTCAGGCCTTTCACGCCGTCCTTTTGGCGTTCGGTGAGTTCCCGGGCCATCACGGTGTTCAGATCCACGACGCGCAGGTTGCGCTCCCGGCCGAGCTGTCTGAAGGCTTCGGCAAATGTCCCGCGCTTGAGGGTCTCGGTAGACTCGAGGTTTTCCCCGGCCCCGATGGTCGTGGTGAGGAGGACCACTTTGATTCCGGCCGCGGTGGCTTGGTCGACGATCCGGGTGAGATTCGCCCGGAACTCTTCGAGGTCCATCCGGGGAGTGTCGTTGATGCCGCTGTTCAGGGTCATCCAGGTCGGCTTTTTGGCGATCACGTCCTTGTCCAGGCGGGCCAGCATGTCGCGCGTCGTGTTGCCGCCGACCCCGGCGGGAATCGGCGTCGCGGTGACGCCCGCGGCCTGGAGTCCCTCGATGACCAGGTTCACATAGCCGTTGGGTTTCTGGAGATTGCCCAACTGGGTGAGCGAGTCACCCATGAAGGCGATGGAATCGCCGTTTTGGATGATGACTTCGCCGGCGGCGACGCATGTTCCCGCCATGATCGCCATGGCCGCCGAAATAAGAGTTGTGATTTTCATTTGCTTGTTACTTGTCGTTCTTGCAATCCACCAGGCTGGTCCTGGAGTTCTCTATCAAAACCGCCTGGCCGTTAGCCAGCGACCAGATCTGATTGGGCTGCACGTCGATGGCATGGCGGGTGGATCCCGCCCGGAATGTAATCGCATGGGGCACGGTGTCGATGCCGATGATCTCGAGCGGGCGGCCGTGCAGGTCGGTGTGGACGCGCACCCCGTCCGAGCAGGTGAAAAGCGGCGCGCCGTTGAGCGAGGCGGTGAAGGAGCGGCCGTCGTTGCGCAAGGCGAACGCCCGGTCGCCGAAGTGCTGGGTGTATTCGGCGGCCCCGCCATCGGCGAGCCCCGACCAGTAGACGTGGTCGCGTTCCAGATAGACCCCGAACATCCGCGAGACGTATTCCATGAACCCCAGGACGGTGGGTCCGTAGCCGTCGCGGCCCTTGTTGTCCTTGGCGGGATTGGCGGCGTCGAACGGGTCGAACTGCTGGGTCAGCACGCCCGCGGTCTTGAGCACTTTCAGGTAGGTGCGCCCGAACATCGTCAGCTCCGCGTAGCGGCCGTAGTTCTCCAGCGCGCGGATCGCCCGCTGCCAGGTCAGCCCCTGTGGCTGGCCGCTCCAGTTGTTATCGGCGATGTTGCAGAACAGGGGGTCGTTGGCGGCGATCGAGGGCAGCGGCACGGGGGTGAGGAATTCCTGCGGGTTGAGCAGGTGGCGGCGGATGAATTCGTCCGCCATCTGCTGGCTGAACACCCCGTAATACATGCAGCGCAAGTTGTTATGGACGAGGGTTTCCAGCCACTGGTTGTTGCGGTCCTTGTCGTAGGCGGCGCCTTTCTCCGGGCGCCAGAGGTGTTGTTGCAGGGCGCGCCGGACATCCTCCGCCCGCCCGCGCCAGAGGCCGGCCTGACCGTCCCCCAGTTCCTCGGAGATGAGCGCGCGCGTCATCCGGTTTTCATACGAGTAGGCCATCATGTCCATCGAGCGCAGCGGCACCTGGATTTTTTCGGATAGTTCGCGCGCCGTGCACCATTGGTAGTAACATTCGCGGTCGCCCGGATCGGACTGCTTGGGCGTGTGTGCGCCGGCGGGCGGGTAGTCGTGGGGCCAGCGGTTGGGGGACCCGCCGAAGCGGTGGCAGTTGTCCTCGCCGGTGTCCCAGACGCACCACGATTGGAGCACCCCCTCGCCGTCCGGGTCGCGGGTCCGCCAGAGGTATGCGTCGAAGTCCTCGAGGCTTTCGGCTAACAATTTCAGGTAGCCCGCGGGTTTGCCCGCCAGGTAATACATTTTGAACGCCGGATACGGCAGGGCGTTGCCTTGCAGCTGGCCGTAGTCCGCCAACAGCCCCAGCGACTCCCATTCGCCCGAGCTATACTGATAGACCGGATCGTTTTTCCAATCGCCGGCTTTGCCGTGGGCGAGCGAGATCACGCGGCCCGGCAGGCGGCCGTCGGCGCGTTGGCAAAGCATGAACAGGAGCTGGTTGTTGAGGGCCACGCGCGGGTTGCGTTTGGCATACATCTCGCCGCCCATCGGCTGGGTCTCGGTGTAGACGCTGGAATAGCCGCCGCCCTCGATGAGCGCCGGCAGGGTGGGTGCGAACTGCACGATGTTCGCCGCGGCCAGCCCCTCGGCTTTGGTCATCAATTGGTTCAGCGCCGGGTCCGCGCAGTGAAACTGAACCGAGCACTGGGGCAGGGAAATCGCCGCGAGTTTCTGGCAGAGCTCCGCTTTGGCGGCCGGGGCGAGCCGCTCCACCGGGCCCGCCGAACACGTTAGATCGCGCATCCGGCGGATCGCGGCGAGCGGGTTGGCGACGCTGGCGCCGTAACCGGCGATCTTTTGCTGTCCCTTGGCGTTGACGCACTCGAACGCGTCGTAGCGGCGGTAGTAGTCGATCATGTCGCCGAGCATGTTGGAAGCCAGCGCGGGGTCGACCCGGGCGATGGCGTAGGCGACCCAGCCACTGGCGGTGCCCCAATAGGCACCGTTCTGGTAGGTATCCTGGGGGATCGGCTGGCTGGTTTTCTGCCAATACTCGCCGCCGGGCAGGTGGCGGACCTGGCCGGCATAAACGATTTTCGGGTAATTTTCAACGAGGTAGCGGCAGATCCGGTCGTTCTTGCCCGGATCCGGGAACCCGATGTAAACCGCATAGGCGCTGCCCCAGATGTCGATCTGGCGGCAGTCCTGGCTGGCGGCCAGATACATCCCGGCCTTGTCATCCCACAGGGTGGCTAGATTTTTTTCGATCAGCCTGGCGCGCGCCAGCATCTCTTGCGCGATTTCCTTCTCGCCCACGGCGGTGGCCATCGCGGCCAGTTGGCGCGCGGCTTCCCAATAGAGCAGTGAGCTGAAGAGTTCGGTGCCGGTCTTGGCGACCTGGTCGGTGAAGCCGTAGGCGGTGTGGGGATGGGCGGGATCGATCCAGCTCAGGCCCTGTTCATTGCGCGGCATCGAGTCCATCGCCCGCTTGAGCGCGGGGAGGGTTTCCGCCACAAACCGGGTGTCGCCAGAGCGCTGAGAGTATTCGTCGGCCAGCAGCACGGCGAACTGCGCGCTGTCAGCCTCGGGCGGCGGCCCCCAGCAGACGAAGTCCCCTCCCCCGCCGGAGAAATGCTTGGGCACCATCCCGTCGGGCCGCTGCCAGTGGAGCAGCAGGCGCACGATGGCGCGGATTTCATCGGGCGGGACGAACTGGGGCGCGCCGTGCACGATGTAGTAGCAGTCGCGCGGCCAGCAGCGTTTGCCATAACCGCCGGGGCTGTAGATCCAGGTGGCGGCGGCGTCGTCCATTTGGGCGCGCGCCGCGCCCATGGTCAGCCGGGCCTTTTCGGTCAGCCATTGGTATTGCGCGTCGCTGACCAGCGTCGCCGGGGTGATCGTGCCGGTGGGGCGCGGCAATGGTTCCGCGCCGTGGCCCGCGCCAGCCGCTGCTGCTGCGACTATCGCGATCATAAAAACCACTCGCTTCATTAGAGTATTGGATGGGCGACGCGACAGCAGGGGTAATGAGACGGGGTACATGGTGACTTTTCAATGGGACGTGGCATTGCCCGTTTGCACGCTTTGGGCATCATGATTTTGCTTATGGATGCGATGGTGCGTGCAAAGAGATATGCTTACGCGCGCTATCGACCCAATGTTTCACCTAGGCGTGATTTTTTGATAGATCAGCAACAAACTCGTGGCAGGTTCTGGGATCGCAAGGGTGAACTCCCGGGCGAGGGCCGCTCCGGCGACGGTCTTCTTTTCCTGCGTGTCGGCGTTGGTCAGCAGGTAATCCGCCTTGGCGTCCAGCCCGCGCAAGGTGACCTGCGCCGAAGGATAAGGGGATCGCTCGCGGCGGAATGCCAGGAGATAGCCTTGGCCCAGATCTGGACGGTCGTGTTGCGAGATACTCCAGGATTGGTGGCTTGTGTTGATTTCCGCCAGCGGGTAGTAGTCGCCCAGGGTGAGGGGGCGCAGCGATTTGAGTTCATCGATCATCTTGCAGACCAATGGCAGCTTGTCCTGATCCTTGGAAATGTCCGCACAAACCACTCCGGTACTCGCGATGCTGCGGAAATGATATGGATCAAACGCCCACACCCCGCCGGAATGCAGCGGCACATACAAATCCAATCCCGCATTTTGCACCTGATCCTGGACCGGCAGCGGCTTTTGGCAACATTGCGTGTCGCTTTGCCACAGCGGATAACTTCGGCTGAGCATCTCCAGATCCAAGCGCCGGCCGCCGCTGGCGCAGTTGTCGATCGTCAGTCCGGGGTGCCGGGAGCGCAGTTCATCCCACATGGCATAGAGGCCGAGAACATAGCGGTTTTCAGTGATCCCTTGCCGGTCCGGCGCATCGGCTGCCTGCCAGAACCGCAGCGGGTCGATGTTGAAGTCGTTGCGAAACACGTCGATCCCCCAATCGCCGATGCACTTGGAAAGGTAATCGGTCAGCCACGCCCGCGCCGCCGGATCCGCCAGGTTGTAGAGGTCGCCTTGTTCTGCCCTACTCTTGGCCGATGAGTGCAACACCCACTCCGGGTGCTCTTTTGCCACGCGGCTGCTAGGCGTGACGCGTTCCGGCTCAAACCACAGCACAAATTTCATCCCGTTGCGATGCGCCTCCTCGCTAACCGGTTTGAGGCCGTTGGGAAATGCCTCCGGCTTGGGAACCCAACTGCCCGCACCGGCAGGCCAGCCGCCCTCAAACCACCCGGCATCCACCCAAAATGCCTCGCACCCCGCCCTGGCGGCGATGGGGATTGTCGCTTTTTGATTTTCCTCATTGACCCGGTTGCCACTGGCATAAGCAAACCACGTGTTGAGCGCCGTCGGGGGCAGGGCGATCTCGCCATGGATCCGCGGCACGTAGTGAGCGAGCAGCAATTGGCGCAATAGATTGTGGCCGCGAAGCGAGTCCTTGCCGTGCCAGAAAACCAGCAGAATCCGCGGCGAGCGGATGGTTTCGCCCGGATGAAGTTTCAGGTGAACCGTTTGTTGTCCCGCCTGCAGCTGGACCTCCCTTTTGTCCCGCTGCAGATGGAATGCCCACTGTCCCGTCCAGCCGATCGCGCCGAGCACTCCGCCGCCCGCGTATTCCAGGTTAAAGAACGGCATGCGGCCATCCGAGGATCGCCCGCCGAACGGAGCCAGATCAATCCCTGCGTTGGCCCCCACGACTTGATCCTCCGGCAGGAAATCGAGTGGACCATTCATGCTGCCTTGGGAATGGTGCAAGATCAGCTCCCCTTCTGGCACCTTGAGACCGAGATTCAGCGGCAGGAATTTCTCCAACATGGGGGTGTCGACCTTGCCTTTGTTAGTGGCATACAGAACCCACTCGACCGCCGGAGAATCGACAAAGCGGGTCACCTCACAGCGCAGCTCCAGCCCCGTCTTGGGATCGGTGTAAGTGACCGCCCGCTGTTGTTTGCCGCCGACCGACTTCCCGGTTTCTACGTTCATCTGCCAATCTTTCAACAAACCGGCCGAGGCTGCGCCCCCATAGACAAATGAAAAGGGCACTCCGGACGAAATGACATCCGGTGCGGCGGTCCCCGGGGCGCTGGTTGCTGCCGCGCCAAACGCCCGTTCCGACCACGCCTGTGCCTGCACGATTTCCGGGGGCGGAGTCGTCCCAGCGCGCGCCTGCAATGGTACCAAGGCCAGGGTGAAAAGAACCATCAAAGAGTGGATATTCATCAGGGTAATACTTGGATTGGGGTGTCGGCGAGATTGCAATACTCCCTCGAATCACCGTTCTTTCATCCGCGAAGGCGATACCGTGGCGTAGTCTCCAGGGGCGGGTCAGCATTTCAACCAATCGATTTTGTGGGGTGGCCCGCATCGCGTGGTGATACCGCCGGCCACGAGGGCGCGAAGGATGGGTGGCACGGGCGAGGACCGCGAGTCTCCAGACTCGCTAGAGGTAGGGCGGCCAAAGAATGCGAGCTGGAGCGCGAGTCTGGAGACTCGCGCTCCGATGTCTGATCGGACCTGGGATTGTCGCGGAGACGAAGCGACTGCCCCTTGGTTGTCCCGCCAAAGGGTGTCGATTTTATGTTAGTATAAATACCCCGCTGGCGACTTGGCTTCCTCAGGCTAGGATCGAGGGAGCGTGGATTCGAACGTGTAGGCGCCAGAGCCGACCTCGTAGAGCGCGCGGTCGCCCTCGACACGCAGGAATTTGACTCCCGGCGCATGGGCCGCGGGTTGGCCGCTTTCCTGGATGGTGCCTTTGTCCCCGGGCACATGGATGATCGCGGTGGTGTTGGCGGGGATGGTGACGTTCATCTTGAGACGTGCGCCGTCGAGTTTCCAGTGGCTGACGATGGGACCGTGGATGGATTGATAGGTCGCCTTGGCCCAGGTGATGTCTCCCACGATGGCCGGTTTGATGAGGATTTTCCTGAACCCCGGCGCGGATTCGTCCGGGCGGATTCCGGCGATTCCCTGTTAGAACCAACTATCCAGCGAGAGGAAGCTGGCGTGGATGTGGTACCAGTTTTCATACCCGTTCCATTGTTCCCAGCCGGTCGTCGCGCCCTTGGCGAGCATGACCCCCCAGCTTGGATACGTCTGCAGGCTGGCGATGTCGAAGGCCGATTAAAGCGGGTTCTTTTGGTAGTCGGCACGCAAATCAAGCGCTTGGGCGGATGGCGGATTCTTCACCGGGGATGAAGGTGAGACAGTTTCGGCCCACGCGGGTGCGGCAAGGGCACAGATCAGCGCGCCCGCCGCGAGGGATTTGCCGCACGACGGCTGGGGCAATGAGACGGGTTTCATGAGGATTGTGATTCGTGGGTTGGAAGACAAATGTTCGGTGCCGAATGGCGCTCAATTATGACTTATTTGGGACGGACGAGGTTGATTCAGAGTCCGCCTGAAGGCGGGACTACTTACGCTGGAATCGGCGTTCCGGGGGAGGTATGTAGTACCGCCTTCAGGCGGTTTCTTCAGCCCGTGAAGTGAGGGCTCAGAGGGCTTGTCCCGAATGGGGCGGTGGTGGATTCAGAGTCCGCCTGAAGGCGGGACTACTTACGCTGGAATCGGCGTTCCGGGG
>JBAXBG010000028.1:0-23607 GCA_037142115.1 Verrucomicrobiota bacterium
ACTGATTGAACTGATTGTTAATAGGTTGCAACTTCGGTCTCGCCACCTAAAAGGTGAACCAGCCACGGATCCTAAATAGGAAAATTAAATCCGTTTAATCCGTGGTTTCCATTTTCCTTTGTAGGCTGATAGATCGATTTGATTCTTTCAGTGAAATTTGCCTTCGGCCATCTCGCTTCGCTCGGTTGTGACAAATCAGTTCAATCAGTGGTTCAAAAAAGCTGGCATGACGTTTCCATTTTCCGTCCCGGGATTACCCGTTAGGCCGTGGCCAGCACGGCATCGAGCACTGCCAGGCAGCGCTGGTTTTGGGGCGGGGTGCCGATGGAGATGCGGATCCACTCGGGCAGTTTGTAGGAACTCATCGCGCGGACAATGACGCCCTGCTGGAGCATGGCGTGGAAGACGCGGTCGCCGCCGCCGGTTTTGACCAGCAGGAAATTCGCGTGGCTGGGCACGTATTCCAGGCCGCGGTCGCGCAACGCCTGCTCGTAGAAAGTCATGCCCGCGCGGTTGTTTTTCCAGGTATTGCGGGTGTGCTCCTTGTCGGCCAGGGCGGCCAATGCGCCGGCCTGGGCGATGGCATTGACGTTGAACGGCTGGCGGGCCTTTTGCAGCAATCCGGCGAGGGGAGCGGGGGTCAGGCCGTAGCCGACCCGCAGCGCTGCCAGGCCGTGGATTTTCGAGAAGGTGCGCAGCACGCAGACGTTGCGGCCTTCGCGCACATAACGCAGCGTGTCGGGCGCGGCCTCGGGAAACTCGATATAGGCCTCGTCGAACACCGCGATCACGTGCGGCGGGAGCCGGTCCATGAAGCGGTCGATGGCTGCCTGGTCGACCATGGTGCCGGTCGGGTTGTTCGGGTTGGCGATGAACACCAAGCGCGTGGCGGGCGTGATCGCGTCGGCCATCGCGTCCAGGTCGTGGATGAAGCCCGGATCGGGCACTTCGACGTATTTCGCCCCGAACAGGGTGGCCATCAGTTTGTAAACCACAAAGGCGTGCTCCGCGGCGATCAATTCCGCCTGCGGGTTGAGAAACGTGTGGCAGAGCAATTCGATGATCTCGTTGGAACCGCCGCCGAGCACCACGTTGGCGCGGTCCAGGCCCAGCTCCTCCGCGATCCCGGTGCGCAGCCGGTAACCGCCGCCATCCGGATAAATGTGTGCCTCCTCGAGGGCGGCGCGCATCGCCACTTTGGCCAGCGGCGACGGCCCGAGCGGGTTCTCGTTGGAGGCCACCTTGACGATCAGCGCCGGATCGATTCCGAGCTCGCGGGCGGTTTCATCGATCGGCTTGCCGGGCTCGTAGGCCACCAGGTCGCACACAAAGCGGTTCGCGTATTGGTCAATCGTCATCGCGGCGCACCCTAGCTGCCCGCAACCGGACGGTCAAACGCCAAGGTGGCTCGAGACAAGCCCCATCGAGGACGCCTCGCAAATCGTCTGTCGTTGGGATGAGCCTTGACGGGCGGGGGTTTTGCCGTCAGCTTGCGCCCCGATAGCCGCTTTCCCAACCTCAACTCATCAACCAATGACACTCATCCGTCGTTTTCTCAGCACCGCTCTGGCGGCATCCCTCATCGCCGTTGCTCCGGCCGCGCAAGATGGCAAACTCAACATCGCCACGGTGGATATGCAGGAGCTGTTCAAGCAGTATTACCGCACCAACGAGGCGCAGAAACAGATCAATGTCGAGCGGGCCCGGATCCAAAAGGACAACAACGAGCGCCTCGCCCGGATCCGCGACCTCGAGGAAAACCTCGGCAACCTGCGCAAGCAGCTCGAGGATCCCGCGATCAACGACTCGAAGAAACAAACGCTGTTCAAGGATTGGCAAGGCCAGCAGCAGGAAGGCATCGCCCTGGATCGCGAGCGCCGCGAATTCCTCCAACGCCGCAACCAAGCCCTCAACGAGAAAATGGTGCAGCGCATGAAGGGCATCCTTGAGGAAATCCGCAAGCTCGTCGAAGAACAGGCCAAGGTCGACAACTTCGACTACGTCTTCGACAAATCGGGACTCAGCACCTCGCAGGTGCCATTCCTGCTTTACACCAAGGACGCCACCGACATCACCGCCGGCTTGCTCAAGTCGCTCAACAAGGACGCGCCGGCCGGTTCGCTGCCGACCGAAGGCGATGCCAAACCGGAAATTCCGCAACCCGCACCTGCCGGCGGGGCCGAGAAGTAATCCAGCCAATTTCCACGTTGGCATTGATTCTCACGCTATCCGAGCTCGCGCGCTGGGTCGATGGTGACATCGTCCGGGGTGGGCTCGACTTGTCCATCACCGGGATGGATTCGCTCGATCTGGCCGGGCCCGGTGATGTCAGCTTCCTGGGCAACGAGAAGTATCACAGTCAATTTCTGCTCACCCAGGCCGCCGCGGTGATCGTGCCGCGCGGGGTGGGCGACGGGCCGGCGGGTGCCGCCTTGATTGCGGTGGACAACCCGACACTCGCCTTCTCGGTGGTTGTCCGGCATTTTGCCGCCGCCAGCCGCAGGTTTACCCCGGGCATCCACCCGCAAGCCGCGGTGGACCCCACCGCCATCCTGGATCCTGACAAGGTCTGTGTGCATGCCGGTGCCGTCATCATGGCGGGTGCCGTCGTGGGCGACGGCTCGGTCATCGGGCCTAACAGCGTGGTCGGCGAGAACGCGCGCATCGGGCGCGACTGCCACCTGATGGCCAATGTGACGGTGCGCGAGCGTTGTTTGTTAGGCGAGCGGGTCGTGCTGCAGCCCGGCGCGGTCATCGGGTCGGATGGCTACGGCTATCAGCTTGAGGGCGGCCGCCACGTCAAAATCGACCAGGTTGGCATCGTCGAGATCGGCGATGACGTCGAGATCGGTGCCAACACCACCATCGACCGCGCCCGCTTCGGCAAGACGGTGATTGGCGAGGGCACCAAAATCGACAATTTGGTCCAGATCGGCCACAACAGCGTGATCGGCAAGCACTGCCTGATTGTGGCGCTGGTCGGCATCTCCGGCAGCACCCGTCTCGGCGACTATGTCACGATGGCCGGCCAGGCGGCCACCGTCGGTCATGTCACAATCGGCGATCATGCCACGCTCACCGGCCGCGCCGGTGTGACCACCAATCTCGCCGGGGGCCAGGTGTATTCCGGCCTTCCGGCCCAGCCGTTCCGCGAGGAGATGAAGCTGCGCGCCCATGTGCGCCGCCTGCCCAAGCTCATCGAGCGGGTCAAAGCCCTTGAGGCGGCCATGCAGCTGGCGTCCGCAGCGGAGGATTGAGGCTATTTTTTCTGGTAGACGCGCACGTAATCCACCTCCATGCGCTGGGGGAACGCGCTGTCATCGACACCCTGCTGGCCGCCCCAGCCGCCGCCGATGGCGAGGTTCAGAATCAGGTAGAACGGCTTGTTGAACGGCCATTCCGCCGGCGTGTCGCCGGGTTTGCGCTCAAAGGTGGCGTAGCTGGCACCATCGATTTGCATCACGATGCGCTCGGCGGACCAGTCCATGGCATAGAGATGGAACTCGCTGCTGGCCGTGGGCACTGACTGAATGGCACCGCGCTGGGTGTGTTTGACGTGGTTGAAGGCTTCGCAATGCAGCGTGCCATGGACGCGGCCCGGATCATGGCCGACGTGCTCCATGAGGTCGATTTCCCCGCAGCGCGGCCAAGGGACGGTGCTGATATCGTTGGGCAGCAGCCAGATCGCCGGCCAGGTGCCGCGGGCGGCGGGTAACTTCGCCTTCACTTCGATCCGGCCGTAGGTCCAGGCGGCGTGGCCGCGGGAAATCACGCTGGCGGAGGTGAATTGGCCGCCGCCCATGGGTTCCTTCCTGGCCTCCAGGATCAGTTTGCCGTCCTCCACGCGGGCGTTCTCGCGGCGATTGTCGGTGTAGAATTGTTGCTCGTGGTTGCGGACCAAGCCGGTTTCATAGCTCCATTTCGCTGGGTCGGGCTGGCCCGGGTGGTCGAATTCGTCGCCCCATACGAGGTTCCAGCCGGGCAGATCCCCGGCGGTGGCGGTGAGTGCGCTGAGTCCGAGAATGAGCAGCGGTTTCATACGCGGGACACTACGTCGCGGGCGGCGAAACTCTCTCGCTAAAAATTTCGGCTTGTGCCGCGCGGGTGACTGTCATTGCTTGAAAAAAACCGCGGGATGCGCCTCAAACTCACCATCGCCTATGACGGACGCCCGTATCACGGCTGGCAGATGCAGGCCTGTGGCCAGACAGTGCAGGATTTCGTCCAGCAGGCGCTGGCGGCAGTGGCCAAGCAACCGCTCACGCTCCATGGCTCCGGCCGCACCGACACCGGGGTCCACGCGCTCGGCCAGATCGCGCATTTCGACGCGCCGCCCGCGAGTTCGATGCAGCCCCGCAACTGGGTGCCGGCGCTCAATTGCAAGCTCCCCGCCACCATCCGCATCCTCGCCTGCGAGGAAGTGGACGCGGACTTCCACAGCCGCTTCTCCGCGACCGGCAAGATCTATCACTACGACCTGTGCACGGCCGCCGTTCTGCCGCCGCTCAAGGCCGGGCTGGCCTGGCACCTGCCGCGGTTGGCGGACGCCGGGTTGTTGGAGCGGGCGCTGGCCGTGTTCACCGGGCGGCATGATTTCCATGCCTTCGCCGCCTACCGCGGCAACGAGCTGCCGGACATGGATTGGTTGCGCACGCTGCGCCGCGCCGACCTGGAAACCCTCGCTGATGGCTACCGCATCACCTGGGTCGGCGACGGGTTTCTCTACAAGATGTGCCGCCTGCTCACCGGTGCCGCCGTTCATGCCGCCCACGGCCGCCTGCGCCTCGACGACCTCGCCGCCCTGCTTGACCAGCCCCCCGGCCTGCCGCGCGGCAAGGCTCCCAACTGCGCCCCCGCCGGCGGGCTCTACCTGCAGCAGGTGATCTATCAGGCGCGGTAGCCGCGTCACACGCTGCAGATGGCGACGGCCTGCTTGAGACTGGCGATCTTGTCGGGGCGCTTGGGCATGAACTCCTGGCCGACGTAGCCCTGATAGCCGGTGTCGGCGATGGCGCGCATGATGGCCGGATAGTATAACTCCTGGGTGTCGTCGATCTCGTTGCGGCCGGGAACGCCGCCGGTGTGGTAGTGGGCGAACCAGCGGTGGTTGTCGCGGATGGTGGCGATGACGTTGCCCTCCATGATTTGCATGTGATAGATATCATACAGCAGGCCGAAGCTGGCGCTGTCGAGCTGCTTGCAGAGTTCCACGCCCCAGTGGCTGTAGTCGCACATGTAGTCCTTGTGGTTGACCTTGCTGTTGAGCAACTCCATGACGAGTTTGATGCCGAGTTTTTCCGCCAGCGGCAGCAGGCGTTTGAGGCCGGTGGCGCAGTTGGCGAGGCCCTGGGCGTCATCCATGCCGTCGCGGTTGCCGGAGAAGCAGATCACTTGTTTGGCGCCGACCGCGGCGGAGGCGGCGAGGTGGGGTTCGTAGGCGGCGACCAGCGCGTCGTGGTGTTCGAGGCGGTTGAAGGCTTTGGCGATGCCGCCGACGTCCACGCCGGCGGCGGTCTTGCCTTTGGGGTAGGAGACCATGGCGCAGGTGAGGCCGTATTTTTGCAGGGTGGCGAATTCCGGCGGCATCAGCAATTCGATGGACTTGAGGCCCATGTCCTTGCCGGCGGCGCAGAGGTCTTCGAGCGGGATGCTGCCGTAACACCATTTGCACACCGAGTGGTTGATGCGGGTGCCCGGGGCGGCGGCGTCGGCCGCATCGAGGCGCGTGGCCAGCGAGGCGGCGGCGGCAGTGAGGGCGACGGATTGGCCGGTGGTCATGAGAAAGGAGCGACGGTTCATGGGTGAGGATGCGTAATAGGTTGGTGGCGGATACGTTATAGGTTGATGCGAACTTGCAACTCAGGGGACCATAATTGTGCGACGATGGTTTCCTGGGCGGCCTCCATCGCGGCCCTCTCGGCGGGCAGCGCGTCCTCGTGGCCGGCGAGGTGCAGCAGGCCGTGGATGAAATAGCGCAGGATCTCGCGGGCGAACGGCTCGGCGTATTCCGCCGCCTGGCGCCAGGCGACCTCCGCGCCGATGACGATTTCGCCGTGGTGAAAGGTGATCACATCAGTGGGACCTTCCAGATTCATGAAATCGCGGTGGACGCGGTCGCTGGTGGGATCGTCCACCAGCGCGACTTCCAGGGTCGCCAGATGGCGGAGTGGCGAGTCCTCGCAGGCGGCGTGGGCGAGCGCCAGGTCGACCGCCTGTTGCGCGACATTCTCCAGGGCGGTGAGCCAGCATTCCGGAATCTCGGCGCTGGTCTGATAGTTGCCAATGATGACTTCGGGCGACATGGGAAAGGGTGGGGGGTTAGCGACCGGACGCGCTTTTGGGCATGGGAATGACCCGCTCACCGTAAGAGGTGTCGCGGGTGGGTGTCGCGCGCCGGCCCGTCGCGGACGGGCGGTCCTCGTCCTTGGGATAGTCGATGCGGCTGTGCAACATGCTGCGCAGGGTGGTGCCAAAGCTGTCCTTGATGATGGCTAACTCCCGCAGCGTCAGTGGGCAATTGTCGAGTTGGCCGTCATGGATGCGCGCCCGGACGAGGTCTTCCACCAGCGTGCGGATCCGGGCCGTGGTCGGATTTTTGAGGGTGCGCGACGCGCTTTCGACTGAATCCGCCAGCGCGATGATGCCGCTCTCACGGGTGCTGGGCAGTGGCCCCGGGTAGCGGAAGCTTTTCTCGTCGACGGTCGGCAGGTCCTCTGGATTGCCGAGCCGGCGGTCGACTTTTTCGAGTTCGAGTTTTTGCTGATCCTGGGCGCGGCGGTAGAAGAAAAAGACCAGGGAATCGGCGTGATGTTCCTGGATCACGTCGATGATGCGGGGGTTGAGTTGGTGTTTGACGGCCAAATCAACCCCATCCTTGACGTGAGCGATGATGATCAGCGCGCTCATGGTGGGCGTCAGCGCGTCGTGCGGGTTCTCCACCCCGTCGTGCTGATTTTCGATGAAATAGCCGGGCTTGGTCAGTTTGCCGACGTCATGGAAATACGCGCAGACCCGGCACATCGGGGCGTTGGCACCGATTTTTTCGGCGGCGGCTTCGGCCAGGGCGGCGACGACCAGGCTGTGGTGGAAGGTGCCAGGGGCCTCCAGCTGCATTTGGCGCAGCAGTTTGTGGTTCAAATCACTGAGTTCCAGCCAGCTGATGTCGGTGGTGAGGCGGAACAGGCCTTCAAAGAGCGGCAGCAGGCCGCTGATGAGCAGTGCGGTGAGCACCCCGGTGCCGAAGGCGGCGGCACCGCCGGTGGCCAGCAGTTGCAGGTGATCCACGGCGTTGGGGCCGAAGCACGACGGGATGTCCAGCCGTCCCAGCAGCAGCGCGAGCAGCAGCGTCACCGCTCCGGCGGAGATGCCCGCTTGCAGGAGTTGCAGCCGCTTGCGCACCTGGTGGGCGAGCAGGACGCTGGTCATGCCGCCGCACAAGCTCAGGATCATGTAGCCCAGGGCCTCGCCCTGCGGGACGAACAGGCAGCCGATCAAGGTGACAAAGACCGCGGAAAACGCCCCGACCGCCCGGCCTAACAAGACCGCGTGGAGCATCGGGGCCAGCGCGAAGGGGACGACGAGAAACCGGTATACCTCGGGGAGGTATTGCGCGTCCACCAGCCGCATCGCCACTTTGACCAAGACCAGATGGCCGATGAGGCCGCCGAGCACCAGCACGACCCGGCTGTTGCGGCGGCAGGAGGATTGCAGGCTGACGTGGAACATCACCACCGCGGTGACCGCGACGATGAAGCCGTAGAGCGTGCCTTTGAGCGGATCCTCGGCAAACGAGGTGCCGGGGGCGGAGCGCAGCACCATCACGGCGCAGATGACGGTGAAGGTGGCGTAGAGCGAGAACTTCACCCAGACGCTGTCCTCCAAGATTTGGACGACCGGGTGTTCATGGTGAACGCGGCGTTTTTTGCCCGACGAGAGGCCCATTTGGGCCAAGCGCCAGCGTTTGATGGCATCCAAAAATCCCACGGTGGTGAAGAGATGATTCGGCGCGCAGTCCCGGATTGGGCGGCTGCGGGGAGGGAGACTAGTCGCGGGCGGGGCGCTTGGCAATCCGCAAATCAGTCCTCCAAATACCCGCTCAGCGCCTCGCGCAGCGAGCTGCGGGCCCGGAACAGCAGGCTCTTGACCGCGGAGACGGAGAGTTCGAGCACCTTGGCGATTTCCTCGTAGGACAGCTGCTCGTAGCGCCGCAGCACCACTGCCAGGCGTTGGGTTTCGGGCAGCGCGGCGATGGCGGCATCGACCGCCTGTTGGAGTTCACCCTGCAGCAGCTCGGCATCGGGTTGGCGGTCCGGGCGATCGGCGAGCAGCTGGTTGGAATTTTCCTGGCGTTCATCGGCGGAGACTTCCTTTTTGCGGCTGCGGCGGCGGGTTTCATTGAACACCAGGTTGCGCGTGATGGTGAAGATGTAGGTGGTGAATTTGGCGTCCGGGCGGTAGCGCTTGGCGTTGCGCCAGATGCGCAGAAACACCTGTTGGGCGATGTCCTCGGCGTCGTTCGGATTTCCTAACATCTTGGCGACGGTGCCGATGACCGCATTCTGATGGATTTCCACCAGTTGCCGGAACGCCGCGTGGTCGCCGGCGCCGATGCGCTCCATCAGCGCGAAGTCCAAGGCGGTCTCCGCGGAGTGAAGGGGCGTGGGTGGATTCTCCATCGGTCGGAAAACGGGTCGCGCGGTGGCTGCGGCGCTCAGCATGGCTCATTCAACCGGCTTGCGCGGGCGAAGTTGCGGGTGGAAACGGGCAATCCTGGCCGCGGCAGCATTTTGAATCCCAGAGGAGCATGGCTTACAGCACCGAGGCTTTGGCCCAGTCCTCGACCTCGGGGTCCAGGAAGACTTCATCGAGCGCCTCGCGGGCCCAGTCCTCGCGCTTGGCCAGTTCGTGGAGCATCCGCCAGGCGACCACCTGCACCGCGGGCATCTCGCTCCAGACGGCTTCCGCCAAGCACTGCCAGCCGCGGCCGGCCAGGCGGCGGGGATGCTCGAGCATTTCGACGCACTCGGCGGTGAGGAGCAGGGTGCGGTCGAGTTCCGGTTCGGTCCCCACCGGCGGCACTTCGTAGGGGCGCAGCGCCACCCCGGCGGCACCGGTGAGCTCGCACTTGGATTTGGCCCGTCGTGCGAGGTCCTTGCCCAGGCCTTGCAGCGCCATCATCCGTGCTTGGTGAATCTCGTGTCCCTTGGCCATGGCGGGGATTGTCGCCCAAATCGCGCGGGCAGGGAATCTTGAAATTCAGGGATTTCAGCTTGAAGGATTCCAAAAAAGTGTGAAATTGGATTCCATGAAAACGACGATTGATATTCCAGAAAAGGCCTTGGCGGACGTGTTGGTGGTCGCTTGTGCGCAACACCACAAGGCGGAGTTGTTGCACCGGGACGCGCACTTGGAAAGATTGCTGGTCCTCGCCGACCGCACCGCTGGATGATTTTGCGAAACCGCTCTTGTCCGCTGGCCGATCCATGTCTTACGCTCGCCCAACCTTTTGCGAGCGTGCCTCATTCCTCTGCCACTTTTCATGTTCTCGGTGTCCTGCCAGCGCGCTGGGGCTCCACCCGCTTTCCCGGCAAGCCGCTGCATCTCATCGCCGGCAAACCGCTGATCCAGCACGTTTGGGAGCGCTGCCGGCAGTGCGCACGGCTCGATGAGCTGCTCGTCGCCACCGACGATGTGCGCATTCTCGAAGCCGTGGCCGCCTTTGGCGGCAAAGCCGTGATGACCTCGCCGGACCACCCGACCGGCACCGATCGCATCGCCGAGGCGGTCCGGGCAGTGCCGCAAGCCACCCACATCGTCAATATCCAGGGCGATGAACCGCTGATCGACCCCGCGCTCATCGACGAACTGGTGCGCACCATGACGGCCAACCCGGCGCTCGACATGGCGACTGCGGCCAACCCGCTGGACCCGGCCGATCCGGCGGTGAGCGACCCGAACGTGGTGAAAGTGGTGACCGCGCTGGATGGCCGGGCGTTGTATTTTTCGCGCTCGCCGCTGCCGTTTTTCCGCCACGCGGTGGCGGGTCTGCCGGTGCTGCGCCACAAGGGGATCTACGCCTACCGCCGCGCGTTCCTCGAACGCTTCGTCAGCTGGCCGCCCTCACCACTCGAACAGGCGGAGTCGCTCGAACAACTCCGCGCCCTGGAAAACGGCGCCCTGATCCAGGTCCTGCTCACGCACGACACCTCGCCCGGCGTCGACACCCCGCAACAGGCCCGCGAGGTGGAGCGGTTGCTGGCACGACCATGTTAGAATCTGCGTCTATCCTGTTCATCTGTGGTTCTCTTTTCCAAACAACTTCCAACTTCCAACTTCTCACCCCATTCCATCATGAAATACATTTTTGTCACCGGCGGCGTCGTCTCCTCACTCGGCAAAGGACTGGCCGCGGCCTCGATCGGCACCCTGCTTGAGCACCGCGGCTTGAAAGTGCTGATGCAGAAGTTCGATCCCTATCTGAATGTGGATCCCGGCACGATGTCGCCCTACCAGCACGGCGAGGTTTACGTGCTGGACGACGGCGCGGAGACCGACCTCGACCTCGGCCACTACGAGCGCTTCACCTCCGGGGTGCTCTCGCGCATGAACAACCTGACCTCGGGCCAGGTGTTCGACTCGGTGATCAAAAAGGAGCGGCGCGGCGAGTATCTCGGCAAAACCGTCCAGTTTATCCCGCACGTCACCGACGAGATCAAGGGCCGCATCAGCCAGGTTACGGAAAACAACCCCGAGGTCGATGTGCTGATCACCGAGATCGGCGGCACGGTGGGTGACATGGAGGGGCTGTTGTTCCTTGAGGCGCTGCGCCAGTTCGCGCTGGAAGTCGGCAAGGAGAATGTGTGCTTCATCCACGTCACGCTGCTGCCCTACATCAAGGCTGCCGGCGAAGTGAAAACCAAACCCACCCAGCAATCGGTGGCCAAGCTGCGCGAGATCGGGATTCAGCCCGACATCATCATCTGCCGCACCGAGGCGGACCTCGACGAGGACAACCGCAAGAAAATCGCGATGTTCTGCAACGTCGAGCGCAAGAATGTGGTCGCTTTCCGCGATGTCGCCCACACGATTTACGAATGTCCGCTCGACCTGCGCCGCGACAAGATCGACCGCCTGGTGGTGGACAAGCTCGGTCTGGGTCACACGCCCACGCCGGCCTTGGAGGATTGGGAACACTTCGTGCAGCGCGTGATCCACCCAAAGCACAAGGTCACCATCGCGGTGGCCGGCAAATACATCGAACTCCAGGACGCCTACAAGTCGATTTACGAATCGCTCATCCATGCTGGTGCCCATCACGACACCAAGGTGCAGATCGTGCGGGTAGACACCGAGGCGGTGGAAGACCACGGGGCCAAGGCGGTCATCGGTGAGGTCGACGGGATCCTGGTTCCCGGCGGATTCGGCGACCGCGGCACCGAGGGGAAAATCCTCGCCGCCAAATACGCCCGCGAAAACAAGATTCCGTATTTCGGCATTTGTTTAGGGATGCAAATCGCCACCATTGAGTTTGCCCGCAACGTTTGCGGCCTGAAAGGTGCCAACTCCACCGAGTTCAACAAGTCCACCCCGCACCCGGTGATTTGTTTGCAGGAGGAACAGAAAGGCGTCGAAGACATGGGTGCCACCATGCGCCTGGGATCGTGCGAGTCGATCGTGCTGGCCGGCACCAAGGCCTCCGAGTTGTATGGCAATAAGGACCGGATTCACGAACGCCACCGCCACCGCTACGAATTCAACTCCGACTACCAAGAGCGCCTGCTGGAAGCCGGGATGGTGATTTCCTCGGTCTCGGCCGCGGACGGCCTGGTCGAGATCATCGAGTTGCCGGAGCATCCGTTTTTCATCGGGGCGCAGTTCCACCCGGAGTTCCAATCCAAGCCGAACTTCCCGCACCCGTTGTTCGCCGGCTTCGTCGCCGCCGCCCTCGACCACGCCCAACTCAACGCCTGAGGGCCGGCTCAGGCCTCAGCGTTCCTGTTCCAGGGCTTCCATTTCCTCGCGCAGATGGTCCATCAGCTGGCGCATGCCGGACAGGTGGCGGCGCAGGAGTTCCTCATCGACGGCTGGCGGGCGGCCTGGCTGGGCGCGCTCCCTCACGGGGATGGCGGATGCGTCCTCGTTCTGGCGAAGCTGGGCCACTGCGGGCGGCTTGGGAGAGGATTTGAGCAGGGTTTCCACGGCCGCGGCAGGCATGACGAAGGCCCGGGTTCGGTCCGCCCGCGCCAGGGTGATACCCACGATCCGGCCGTTCAAATCCACCACCGGGCCGCCGATCTGGTCGGGTTGCGGGCGCATGTCGGTCTGGATCACACGGGAGAAGGAATCGCGCACCAGGCTGATCGGGCCGCCCATGCGCTCCATCTGGCGCAGGCGGTCACCCAGGTAATTCGGCAGTTGCGGCCGGTTGCCTAACTGGACCGCGAATTTTTGTGGGCCGCGCTCGGTCTGCACCAGCAAGGTTACGGTAGTGCCCGGGTTGACGCCGACCAGGGCGTTTTTGAGTTCCATCATGCCGGAGATTGGGCGCTCACCGACTTTGAGGATGATTTGGCCCGCATGCAGGCCGGCAGTGGCGGCACCAGAGTCGGTGGCCACGTCCTGGATTTTGACGCCGGGGCCCGTAAAATCCATCACGCCCATGATGCCGAGGTAGGCGTGATCGGTGTCGCGCAGATTGCGCTCCAGCACGCTGACCACGCCGAACGCGGCCGGCCTGCCATCCGGTTGCGGGGCGGCCAGAAACGCGCCGAGTTGCAGGTTCTCCTTCGACCACTGCACCGGGGTGAACGGCGGGCCGCTGGTTTCGAGCACGGCGAGGTCCTCGTCCTCATAAACTCCTGCAATCTTGGCCGCCAGCACCTTGCCGTCTGACGACTCGATCCGGAGATCCGCGCGGCCGCGGGCGACCTCACTCCACTTGGTGAGAATCTTGTGGCCGTCGCCCACGACGGTGCCATAGGCCAGGCGCTGGTCGCCGGCCCAGACGCGCACCGTGGACTTGGCTGCGGTGGTTAGGACCGGGGCGAGTGCCTGGTTGAACTCGCCGGTCTGGGCATCCACAGCCTGCCGTTCTTCGGGGCGGAGCAAGGGGATGTCATCCTGGGCGGCGGCCATGCCCTGCAAACAGGCCAAGCCAAGGAGTAAACGAAGGGATGGTTTCATGGAGGAGGGTTTAATCAGCGTTGTTCGAAAAGCTCGTTGCGGCGCTTGAGCGTGACCTTGGCTTCCAGCATCGCTTGGTCGCGCCTCACCCCGAGCGTCACCGGGTCGCCCGCCTGGCGCTTGGCCAGCATCAGCAGCAATTCCCGGCCGTCATGCACGGTGCTGCCGTCGAGGCTGTGGATCACGTCGCCGGCGCGGACGCCCGCGGCGGCGGCGGGTGAGCCGGAGACCACGGTTTCGACGATCACCCCCTGGACGCCGCGGACCATGGCCATGCCGATGCCGAGCACGGGCATTTCCGGGTTGGCGAAGGGGTTCATTGACAGCGCGCCCCAGGTTTCGCCGCCGAGGATGCGGGCCCAATCTTCGCGGCAGCCATCGATGCCGGCGTGGTTGTTGTTGGTCAACGACTGGCCGATCGACGAGTGGATGCCGATGAGCTGGCCGTCCAGATCAAACAAGGGGCCGCCAGAGTCGCCGCCGATCAGCGTGCAATCGGTGGTCAGAAAATTGCCCGGGCCCTTGGAAATCACCCGGCCGAAGCGCACCGGCGGGGTGCGGCCCGCGTCAAAGCCCGCCGAGTGACCGAGCGCGATGACCCAGTCACCGGCTTCCAGCGACCTGGAGTTGCCCAAGCCGGCACACGGCCAGTGGCCGGGCGCGGTGATTTTCACCATCGCCACGTCCTTCGAGTAATTCGCGCCGAGCACTTTGCCCTGGACTTGTTTGCCGTCCGGAAACACCACCAACATGGTGTCGGCTCCCTGAATCACGTGCGCTGCCGTC
Source organism: Verrucomicrobiota bacterium (assembly GCA_037142115.1). Taxonomy (GTDB): domain Bacteria; phylum Verrucomicrobiota; class Verrucomicrobiia; order Verrucomicrobiales; family Akkermansiaceae; genus Luteolibacter. The sequence continues at coordinate 13,969 of JBAXBG010000028.1, forward strand.
AGGATCAAGCCGTCGGCGGAAACCACCACCCCGGAACCCGACGAACCGGTGCGCTCGGACAGCAACGCCACCGTGGCCGGCAACACCTTGCGGGCGACCTCCTCAACTTTGGATTCAAGGTGGACCAAGTCCTGCAGCGAGCGGGACGGCTCGCGGGCCAGCAAGGCCCCGTTGGCAGGCCACAGCGCCAAGCCGAGAACCACGTGAGTGAGGAGGGGTTGGAGTTTCATGGTTGCGTGTCTTAGAGCGTCACCGTGAGGACCGCGAGTCTCCCCACTCGCCGCGAAAGTGCGATCGTGTCCTCGGCGCGTGTCTTGAAGCGTCACCTGCCCGGCGTTTTGTCTGCCTGCCCCCGCAAGGCCACCGCCCCGGTGAAATTTGTTCCAACAGGGCCAATCGATGCAAACAATTCCGCGCCGCTGGCGTAGAGCTGGGATGTGGCAAACGAGCGGGATCTGGTTGGCGTCGCTGGCGCTGGCGGCGGGACAGCTGGCGGACAAACCCCACCCGCGGCTGTGGTTGCCACATTCCGCGGAGGCCGCGTTGCGCCAGAAAATCGCCACCGATCCGCTGGCCGCCAGATTGCAGGAGGCGGTGATGGCCAAAGCCGGACGGATTCTCACCGAGCGGACCTGCCGCCATGAGATCCCCGACGGCCTGCGCCTGCTCGGCGAATCGCGCCGCGCCTTGCGCAACATCATGCACTCGGCCTGGGCCTGGCGAATCGGCGGCGACGATAAGTTCCGCCTCCGCGCCATCGCCGAACTGGAGGCCGCCTGCGCCATGCCCGATTGGAATCCTCGCCATTTCCTCGATCCCGCGGAAATGGCCACCGCCGTCGCAACCGGCTACGACTGGCTCTATCCGGACCTCTCACCCGAACAGCGCGCGATGTGCGAGCGCGCACTCATCGATAAAGCCCTCAAGCCCGCCAAGGCCGTCTATGACAAGCAGGGATGGTGGTCGAAGCCCGGCAACAACTGGTCGCAGGTCTGCGGCTCCGGCATCGCCCTCGCCGCCGCCGCCGTGGCCGGCCACGATGACGGCCTCGCGCTCGGCTTGTTTGAGAACGGCGTGGCACTCGTGAACCGCTGCGGGGCATTCTACCAACCGGATGGTATGTACCCCGAGGGGCCGGGCTACTGGCAGTATGGCACCAACTACCACGTCATGCTGCTCGCGGCCTGCCAGCCGCTGGCATGGCCGGTGGCGGACGATCCGATCCTGCGCCGGACGGGCAACGCCATCATGCATCTGACCAGTCCCACGCGCTGGGCGTTCAATTTTGCCGATAGCGGGGTGAGCCGGGAACCGCCCTCGCCGGCGCAATGCTGGCTGGCCACGCACTATCAGGATGGGCCGCAGGCGAGCCGGGTCCGGGAACTCCTGACGCAGGCCTTGGATGCCAGCAAGGGCCGCGTGTCGGAGGATCGCTACTTTCCGCTGACGGTGCTGTGGCTGCCGCCGGCACCGGCCGCGGGTCCCGCGCCGCCACGCGCCGCGGTGTTTGGGGGCACCCAGGCGGTGGCGCTGTTCCGCACGGCATGGGATGCCGATGCCTCCTGGCTTGCCATCAAGGGCGGCACTCCCGCCGCCAGCCATGGCCACATGGATGTCGGGTCGTTCGTCTATGACGCCCACGGCAGCCGCTGGCTCCAGGATCTCGGGTCCGAAAACTACAATCTACCCGGCTACTTCGGCGGCAAACGCTGGACGTATTTCCGGCTGCAAAACCGCTCGCACAACACGCTCGAAATTGCCGGCCAACTGCAGAACGCCCGGTCGAAACCCTGCCCGCTGATTGACTCCACCCTTACCGGGGATGCGTTCACGGCGGCCTTCGACCTGTCCGACGCCTACGCCGGGGCCGCCGCCAAGGTGGTGCGCCGCGCCAGATTCGACGCCCGCAGCGGGGCGGTGCGGATTGAGGATGAAATCACGGCCCCCACCGGCACGGTCTGTTGGAGGGTCTTCACCGATGCCGCAGGCGAGGTGCGCGACGATCAGGTCATCCTGCGGAAAGACGGCCGCCAGATCACCTTGCGCCGGATCAGCGCCGCCGGAACCTGGAGTATCGGCGACGCGGCCCCGCCCACACCCGAGGAAAACCCCAATAAGGGCATCCGGTCCGTGATGCTCACGGTTCCGGCGGCGGCGCAACTTTCCCTGGTCGTCGAAATCCGGCCGTGAGCCGGCGAGCGGGCTCGGGAAATTCGTTGAACCGCTTTGGCTCCGGGCAGAACCGGAGCGTAGCGGAGATAGCCAGAGCCAATGCCCGGGCTTCCGTGGCGCGGGCATTCTGCCCGCCGCCTCTCTTCCTCACGGCTCATGGAATTTCCTCCGCGTGCAGGATGTCTGAGACTGGGGAAGAGTTAGCCTAGATGGGAAAATGAAATAGGTTTTCCGGCTTGTTTTAACCACTGATTGAACTGATTTCACACTGATTCCACTGAAAGAATCAGATTTTCATAACAGTGGTTTGTCCCACTTTTTGAGTGAGCGGGCATCAAGTTGCAACTCTTTCTCAATCAGTTCGATCAGTGAAATCAGTGGTTCCAATTTTCCTTTGTAGGGTTAGTCAACCACCATGGGCTGCGGCTGTCCTACTCATGTCGAAGCGCCTCGATGGGGTCCAGCCGCGATGCCTTCCACGCCGGATAGTAGCCGAAGATAATGCCGACGGCGGCCGCCACCAGGACCGAAACGACGATCGCCGACACCGAGATTTCAGTGGTCCAATGTTGGAATTCCCGGACCAGGATCGACGTGCCGCGGCCGACGAGAATCCCCACCGCCCCGCCGGCGAGACACAACAGGAACGCTTCCAAGAGAAACTGGCGCAGAATGTGATGGCGCCGGGCACCGACGGCCATCCGCAGGCCGATTTCACGGGTCCGCTCGGTGACCGACACGAGCATGATGTTCATGATGCCCACGCCGCCTACTGCGAGCGAAATCGCGGCCACCACGAGCAGCAAGGTTCCCATTAAATCGGCCGTGCGCGCCGAGGCGCGAGCGATCTCGGTCATGTCCAGGATTTTGAAGTCCTCCTCCTCGTCATCGGTGAGGTGATGGCGCTCGCGCAGGAGTGCGCCGATCTGCTGGATGGCGATGGGGACCTGCTCGGTGTTGGCGGCCTTGGCCTGAATCATGTCGATGTTGATCTGGTTCGCCGGTTGTGGCCGGTTGGCCAGGCGGTTGCTCGATGTCTGGGGAAAGAGTCGGGTGGCTGCGGGATAGAGGTTGTGCGTCGAGCCACCCGCCGTGGCCGCTGCGGGCTTGCTAGATCCTGCGCCGGAGCCATTGACGCGGAACTTCACCGTCGTCCAGGGAGCGATGATGCAGTCGTCCTGGTCCTGGCCCATCATATCGGCCCCGCGGCGATCCAAGAGCCCGACTACCCGGAATGGGATGTTGCGGATGCGGATGGTTTTGCCGATCGGCGATTCATCCTCGAAGAGCTCTTGCCGGACTGTTGCGCCGATCAGGCAGACGGTGTTGCGCAAGCGCACGTCTGAATCGGTGAAGCACTCGCCTTCTGCCAGGTCGTCCCAATCCCGCGTGACCAGGTATTCGGGGGTGGTCCCCGTCATGCGCTGCGGTGACCAGTTGCGCTTGCCGTAGATCACTTGGGCTTGAGTCCAGACCATGGGCGCGACCACGGTGACGGCCGGGCATTGGCGGGCGATTTCGTCGACGTCGCCGGGTTTGAGAGTTTGAAAGGTGCCCGCGCCCTGGCTCACGCCGCCGTTGCTGACGGCGGCCGGAAAGATTGGGATTTTGTGGGCACCCATGCTGGCGATGGTTTTTTCAATTGCCATCTTCGATCCTTGGCCGATTTCGCGCATGGCGATGACCGCGCCCACGCCGATGATGATTCCCAGGACCGTGAGGGTGGAGCGCATCTTATGCCGTCCCAGATTGCCCAAGGCGGTGCGCAAGGTGGTCGGAACCAGCGCGTCGGCGATCATCGCCAGTGGCCGGGTTTGGGGAATGGCAGTGAAATCATTTGGATTCACAGCCCCAGGGATGGTTTCGTAACCGCCGGTCCGGATTCCCGAGCCTCCTCGCGCAGGCGCGGGTCGATCCTCTTCAATCCGCCCGTCGGCCATGCGAATCGTTCGGTCGGCGTAAGCGGCCACTTTGGGGTCGTGGGTCACCAGAATGACGGTGATACCCTCGGCATGCAGCCGCTGGAACATCCGCAGAATCTCGTCGCCGGAGCGCGAATCCAGGTTGCCGGTTGGCTCGTCCGCCAGCAGTAGGGTGGGCCGATTGATGAGGGCCCGGGCAATGGCGACCCGTTGTTGCTGACCACCCGACATCTGCGACGACTCATGGTGCATGCGATCTGCCAGGCCCACCTGTTCGAGCAGCGACTTGGCCAGCCCGAGCGCTTCGTGGCGGGGCGCTCGGAGCACGGCGTAGTCGAGCGGCATCAGAACATTCCGGAGGGCGGTGGTTCGAGGCAGCAGGTTGAAGTTTTGGAAGACAAAGCCCAGTTTGGCGGTCCGCACCAAGGCGCGCTCATCGGGTGCCAGGCCGCTCATGTCCTGGCCGTCGAGCCAGAACTGACCCGAACTGGGACGGTCGAGGCACCCCAGAATGTTCATCAGCGTGGTCTTGCCTGAGCCGGATGCCCCCATCAAAGCGACCATTTCGCCGCGGGCGATCGTCAGGGAAACGTTTTTCAGCACCGGCACGTCCACGTCGCCGATGCGGTAGGTTTTGGTGATGTTTTCCAAGTGGACCAAGCTGCGCGCCGTCTCGGGCGCGCCGCGCCCCTGCGGGGGCTGGAGGGTTTCCGGCTGCAACCGGGCAACGCTTGGCGGAGTCATGGCGTGCTTGGCCGGGAAGAGTCTTGGCTGGAGGGGGCGCACGCCAATGCCGTGAGGCCGATCGAAACCCTGCCGGAACAGGCGGCGGTCGCAAAATCGGCAGGCAAGGCAAGGAGCAAGGGCATCGGGTGTTCAGTTCTCAGCGATACGTGCGTGCTTCGGCGATTCTCGCACCGGAGAACAACGCCGCGGGAATCGTCACGCGAGCTCGCATTTCTCCGATCCGCCTCTTGCCAACGGTGGCTGGATGTTTGACAGTCGCGCGCGGTCCTGCCGATCCACCCGATCCAACTCCATGAAACCAAGCCTGATTTCCAACGAGGCGCTGCTCGAACAATTGCGCTGGCGCTATGCGACCAAGCAGTTTGATCCGACCCGCCAGATTCCCGCCGACGATTGGAGCACGCTGGAAGAGGCGCTGGTGCTCACGCCCTCGTCCTTCGGGCTGCAACCGTGGAAGTTCCTGGTGGTCACCGACCCTGCCATCAAGGAGTCGCTGGTGCCGTTTTCCTGGGGCCAGCAGCAGGTGGCGGATTGCTCACATCTGGTGGTGTTCGCGCACCGCAAGGAGATCGATGCGGAATACCTGGAGCGGTTCCTGCAGAGCGTGGTGGAGACGCGGGGGGTGACGATGGAATCGCTTGCCGCCTACCGCGGGCTGATGGAAAGCAAGATCTTCAACAGCCCGCTGCGCGACCAGATCCAGGAGTGGAACCAGCGCCAAACTTATACCGCGCTGGGATGTTTCATGACCTGCGCGGCGTTGCGCGGAATCGACACCTGCCCGATGGAGGGCTTCGAGGTGGAGAAATACGACGAGATTCTCGGGCTCGCACCGCGCGGCTTGTCGGTCGGACTGGTTTGCCCGGCAGGCTACCGCGCGCCGGATGATCGCTATGCCGCCCTGCCCAAGGTGCGCTTTGAGACGCGCGACCTGGTGGAACATATCTAGCGTGTCGCGCCGGTTCGTGATTACAGCAGAGAAGTCGGCCGCCGGGCGAGAACTTGCACGACCGCACCCCGACCGGTGTGGCCGGTGCCCTCGGTCACGTCGCGTTCGAGTTCTCGGGCAATCTGAAATTCGAGGCCCGGCAATTCCTCGCGCAAGCCATCCAAGGTCATGAGCAGTTCGGGCGCTTGCGGCCCGCCGGTGCCCAACGCCAGTTGCGCGGGTGTGTAGGCTTCCAGAATGAACACGCCGCCGGACTGAAGCCCCGCCGCCACGCGGCGGTGAACCCGCCGGCGCAGGGCCGGCGGCAGGTGGGCAAAGGTCGCGACAATCCCCGCCCAAGCCCCGCTCTCGATCTCATAGTCCGCCAGATCGGCGGTCACCGTGGTGAGATGCACGCCGTGGGCTTCCGCCAGCCGCCGGGCTTTGGCCAGTCCCGTCGCCGATTGATCCACCGCAGTGACCGGGTGGCCCAACCGGGCGAGATGGACCGCGTTGCGCCCTTCGCCCTCCGCCAGGCACAACACCTTCCCGGCGGGAATCCGCGCGGCCACCTCCGCCACCCACGCATTGGGTTCCTCGCCATAAACATGGTCGGCGACCGCGTAGCGATCATCCCAGAAGGTGGTGGTGTCCATCAGTATTTGTCAGGCCGGGGTTTGGAAGCGGTGGCAGGTGCCGGGACTCTTCGAGCCGATCCTTCACTGTCCGCCCCGCGGGCGGATTGAAACACCGCCCGCGCCGCCCCGGCAAGAGCGGTTTGCGGCGATGGCTTCAGGAGCGGCGTGATCCGCGGGTGACTTTGCGGCCACTGGCGCGGGACGGCGTCTCGGGTGCTTGCCGCTTGGCGGCAAAACCCACGCGGTTCACCGAAAGATGCAGGGGATGCATTTCCGCCGACGAACGCCACGGTTGCTTCAGTTGAACCTTCCGATACCCCTTGGACATTTGAATCAATCCGTCCGGCTTGCTTGATGTATAGGTTTTGATCATAGGAGAACCAATAGTGGAACCTTGGAACCATACCCTGATTTGCAGATTTTTTCAAGAATGATTCATTGCCAGCGGGTCGCGCGGCAGCAGGGTGGAGTGGCGGGGCACGCCATTGAAGGCCGGGTCCAGGCTCAGCCGGCGGGCCATCTCCTCGACCGCCCGGCCTAGCAGGTCGACGTCGCCCCGGGCGTCGTGCCGGCGCAGGGGGGTGTCGCGCAAGCCGAGGCGTGACTTCACGTGGTCGAGGGAATGGCCGGTGCCGCGGGTGTTGCCGAAGAGCATTTTCGAGATGTGGATCGAGTCGATGCACTGCGCGGCGCGCGTCGGCAGGCTGTGGCGGCGGCATGTCGCTGCGAGAAACTTGCCGTCGAAGCGCAGTCCATTGTGGGCGATCAGGGTGGATTCGCCAGCCCAGCGGGCGAAGCCGCACAGGACGTCCTCGGGCCGCGGTGCGTCGCGAACGTCATCGTTGCTGATGCCGGTGTAGGAGGTGATGAAGGACGGGATGCGCTGGCGCGGCCGGGCAAAGCTGAAAAACGCATCCTCCGGGCACACGCAACCGGCCCGCAGGCGGACCGCGGCGATCTGGATGAATTCGTCGGATTCGGGATAGAGGCCGGTGGTTTCAAGGTCGTAGATCACGAACGAATCGCCGGCGTGGAAGCAATCGGTCCAGATGAACGAGTGTCCGCAATTCGGGCAGGAGAAGCGGCGGCCCATCAGGGTTTTCGGGCCGCTGTGGGACTGGCCGCAGCTGGGATTCGGGCAGGAGATTTTCATGAGGGCAAGCACTCGGGCGGCGGACGCGGGGCGGTTTCATTGCCGCCGGTCGCGCCGCGCTCGTTCCGTGCTGTTGTCTCGCTCTAACTCCGCCGCAGCAAGTGAATTTTCGCCGCCGCGGGTGATTCCGGGCCATCCTGCGCTGCCAGAGTGCTGTCTGGTCCGGCGATCCTGCCGCGGCAGGCGAGGCGGGCGCAAATTTGGCTTTGCGCGGAGCGTCCGGACCGCCATGGTTTGCGGCAATGACAGCACAACCGAAACTGGTGGCGGATGATCCCTGGCTGGAACCCCATCAAGGCGCGATCCAACGCCGGATGGACCGCTTGTCCGAGGAGCTCGCCACGATTGCCGGCCAGTCGCGCTCGCTCGCCGCGCACGCCACCGGCCACCAGTATGCCGGCATTCATTTCCATGAGTCGACCGGCGAGTGGACGATCCGCGAGTGGGCGCCCGCCGCGCAGGCGGTGTCCCTCATTGGGGATTTCAACGGCTGGAGCCGCGCCACCCATCCCCTGGAGCGCTTCCCTAACGGAATCTGGCAGCTCAAGCTGCCCGCCGCCGTCCTCGCCCACGGGCAACTGGTCAAGCTGCACATCGTGGGGGCCGACGGCTCGCGCCGCGACCGCATCCCGGCCTGCATCACCCGCTCGGTGCAGGATCCCACCACGCATGATTTCTGCGGCCAGATCTGGAACCCGCCGCAGCCGTATGTCTGGCAGCACACCTTCGATCCGGCCACCATCAGCGCGCCCATCATTTACGAAAGCCACGTCGGCATGAGCGGCGAGGAGCCGCGGGTCCATACCTACCGCGAGTTCGCCGACGAGATCCTGCCGCGCATCGCCCGAGGCCGCTACAACACGGTGCAACTCATGGCCGTGCAGGAACACCCGTATTACGGCTCGTTCGGCTATCACATCTCGTCGTTCTTCGCCCCGTGCTCGCGCTTCGGCACCCCGGAGGATTTGAAATACCTTGTGGACACCGCCCACGGCCTCGGCCTCGCGGTGCTGCTGGACATCGTGCATTCCCACGCCGTCAAGAACCTGGCCGAGGGGCTCAACGACTTCGACGGCTCGGGCCACCAGTATTTCCACGATGGCGACCGCGGCGAGCACCCGTCGTGGGACTCGAAGTGCTTCGACTACGGCCGGCCGGAAGTCCGCCAGTTCCTGCTCTCCAACGTGCGCTACTGGCTCGAGGAGTTCCGCTTCGACGGGTTCCGCTTCGACGGGGTGACCTCGATGCTCTATCACTCGCGCGGCAACAAGGCGTTCGGCAGTTATGACGATTACTTCGGCCCGGACGCCGACGCGGACGCGATTCTCTATCTGCAGCTCGCCGCCCAGCTCATCCACGACCTCAAGCCCGGCGCCATCGCCATCGCCGAGGACATGTCCGGCATGCCCGGCCTGTGCCGACCGCTCGCCGAGGGCGGCATCGGCTTCACCCACCGCCTGGCGATGGGCATCCCGGACTACTGGATCAAGCTGCTCAAGCACACCCGCGACGAGGACTGGAACCTCGACGAACTGTGGAGCGTGCTGACCAACCGCCGCCGCGGCGAGGCCACCATCGCCTATGCCGAAAGCCACGACCAGGCGCTGGTGGGCGACAAGACGATCGCGTTCTGGCTGATGGACCAGGAGATGTATTGGCACATGGCCAAGGACGACACGCATCCGGTCATCGAGCGCGGCATCGCGCTGCACAAGCTCATCCGGCTGGTCACGCTGGTGTTAGGCGGCGAGGGCTGGCTCAACTTCATGGGCAACGAGTTCGGCCACCCCGAGTGGCTGGATTTTCCCCGCGAGGGCAACGGCGGGTCCTATCACTATTGCCGCCGCCAGTGGTCGCTGGTGGACAATCCCGCGCTCAAATACCAGGGGCTGGCCAACTTCGACCGCGAGCTGATGGAACTCGCGCAGCAGACCGGCCTGCTGGAATCCCCGCCGGCGCAGGTCCTGCACATCGATCACGGGCCCAAGATCCTGGTGGTCGAGCGCGCCAACCTGCTGTTCGTGTTCAACTTCTCCGTCGCCGGCTCGCTCTTCGGTTATCCGATCCGGGTCCCCGGAG
>JBAXBG010000029.1:0-23555 GCA_037142115.1 Verrucomicrobiota bacterium
GTTTCTTGATTCAGGTGAATAGGACATAAGGTGTTTTTTGGGAGATTTGGTTTCAATCAAGCGGACTTTAGGCGATGGCTGGCACCACATTGGCAGGCAGTGATGCTAGCGAGCGGACGCGGGGCCAGCCTGGCAACCGGCGGCGCAATGCCTGACGCTTGCGCAAGAAATACATCCGAGCCCTGGCGATGAGGCGACCCCGGGGACCGGAGTCGCTGAGCTTTTCAGCGAGGATAATCTCCGCCTGCACATCAGCCAGGGCGCGGCGCACCAACCGCCCTGCCTTTGAGTCGTTGCCGGTGGCCTCCCCAAGCATGCCTTCAAGCACCCCCCGCCAGGCACGCGCATGGGCCAACGGGTCAAGCATGGCACGCACTCCGATTCCGCCGGTGTCGTTATACTTTGCTACCAAGGGGTCCGCCACAAACGCCCATGGGCCCAGCAATGACAGGCGGAAGGCAAGATCATAGTCTTCGAGCAGGCGCATATCCGGCTTGAACCCGCCGACCCGTTCGAAGGTCTTGCGGCGAATGAGGGCGACCTGGTTAAATAATATAAAGCGGGTCGCGAGAATCGATGCCGGATTCATCCAATAGCCCTCCATCAGACCACTCATCACATTGGAAACCTCAAACGTCGTGGCGCCGCAATGGTCGCCATCGATCAGAGAGGCATTGCAAATGCAGCACGGAACCATTTCCCCTCCCGCAAGCATTAACCTGACCTGCCGAGCCAGTTTCGTAGGCTTCCAGGTATCGTCCGAATCCAGGAAGGCGATGAATTCACCGCGCGCCACGCCCGCTCCCGCATTTCGCGCTACGGAGGGGCCGCTGTTGGACTGCCGGATGACGCGGATCAGATCGCCATAGTGGCTGAGTGCTGCCGGGGTGGAATCCGTGGAACCATCATCCACCACAATGATTTCAAAGGGATGATAGGACTGCTCTAGCACACTGTGGATCGAGCGCTGCACAGTATCCGCCCGATTGTATGTCGGGATAATTACTGACACCAGAGGGGCGATCATTGGAAGCAGCTGGGTTTTGGCCGGCGGATGATCCTTGCAGGCGATCCGACAGCGACGCATAGGTCGGGAACGCTTTCTCTGACCACAGAGTTGGCACCCACTACGGAATTCCTGCCGATGGTGACGCCCGGGAGGATCACGGCACCATATCCGATCCACGCCCCATCGCAGATTGTCACCGGTGCTATTTTGGTCACGCCCTGGTCCTTGATCGGCACCACGCTCGATGCGCAGGCATGGGAGTGATCGGAAATGTAAACCGACTGTGCAATCAGCACGCTGCGGCCAATATTGACACGCGAGATCGCCGTAATCGTGCATGAGCCGGAAATCGAGGTCTGATCTCCGATCGAAAGGACCGGCTTGGATGTCGATGAGTCCAGATTCATGACCTCGAGCCAACAGTTCGTGCCAAGGTAAACCTGACTACCGATCTCAATCGCGGCCTCGCCATACAAACGTACCGGCAGACAGATCACCGAGCGTGACCCAAAGCGATAAAATGTGTTCGCGAAAAGCAGGGAGCAGAACTTGTCGCGCAGGCGTTTGGCCATGCGGTAGGCATTTAGGAACAAAGACATAAAGATCACACGATCCAGTGATAGGTGGAAAAGTCCCGGCGAGCCCGCTGTCAACGTCGAGTTCATCTCATGCGGCATCACCCGACGGCAGGCTTGATTCCCGACGGGTAAGAGTTCAGGACAGCGGCACCGCGGGACTGTTCAATCGCAAGCAATCGGTCACGGGTGCCGCGGACTGATCGGTCAGCATGATAATTGAGTACACCGAACTGATCACGGCCACGCTCAACCAAAAATAGAGCATCGATTGGTCAAAGTATGCCACGGAGAAACTGGTTACAGCGTGTGAGAACAAGCAGGCCCCGAAGCACCAGATCATGAAGCTTTGATTCGGTCGGACCATGATGCGCGCATCGTGAATCTCACCGACCCAGCGGAACGCCACGCCCATCATCCAGATCACCAGCGCCATCGCCGCCAAACCGCCCGTCACTCCGAATCCGATATAGTAATTGGTCACATCGGTATGATGTGGGTCGTTGGCAATCCCCTGCATCGGCATCCAATGCCTTGTCTCATCGGTGCCGAACAGCCACCATTCGGACAGGTAAGAGAAGGTCTGTTCAATCAGGAACGCCCGGTGCCAACCGGTGCTGCCCCCTGAGATATCAATCCTGGATATCAGGTAATACGGCGGTTTGTCCATTGTAAACATCAGCCCGACATAGAGCAGCATCGCGCCAAGCCGCAGCGCCTTGACCCGATTCTTGAAATGCCACATCACCAGGGCACCAGCACCGGCGATCAGACTCATCACCGGGCCGCTTGAAGCCGAGGCGAATACCATGACCACACCCGCGCCGATCCCCGTCAAGGCTGACAGTCGATGGTGCTTCAGAATGCCGATGAACAACGGAATACAGGTAGCTCCCACCGTGCCAGCCAGGATTGGATGGCGGAATGGGCCCTGAGCCCTGAGTCTCCCCTCGCGGATGACCACCCAGTCGGGCACGCCGCCGAAAATCGCAAAGCTGTTTCTGCTGGTGGCCTTTTCGACCAGCATCTCGATTGCGATCGGCACCAGCAACAGTGCCACGATCCTAATCACGTCACCAACTTCTTCTAACTCGGTGCACCAGACGCGGATCAGAAAATATATTAATGTCTGGTTGAATACCTGGCCACAGGCGTATATCGGACCCGCGCGCACTGGGTCGTGGAAGAAGCTGGCGAATATTACCCAGCCACCCCAGGCCAGCATCAATTTATCGATGCGATTGAACCCTCCGGGAAGCGCCTCGCTCTTGGCGTACACCCGAATAGCCCCAACCAGCAGCAACATGCGGTAAACCGGCAGTGAAATCGGGCCAAGATGGATTCCCTGCCCCAACGTCATGTAGGTGCAGCCAATCAGAAGCGGTACCGGGGCCCACTTGCGAGGCACCGAGATCAAAGCCGCGGCGCAGGCCAGGAAGAAAAAAAGCGCGAGGGGATTCATCGCAGTTGGATCATGGCTCACTCAGGCGTTGCGGCAGGATCCGCCGCCACCGCGCAGCGCATGATGGTTTCTCCCTTGGTGACATCCTTGGAGAATCCATGGGTCGCATCATGAAACGCCTGGCTGCAGCCGGACTTGATCTCATCGTGCAGCTCTATCATAAACACCCCGACTTTATCTATCCATCCGGCCGAATCTTCCATCACCTCGCGCTCCGCGCCCTCGATATCCACTTTCAGAAGATCCACCTGTGTTTCGCCGGCCTCATGCAAAATCGCGGCGATCGTAAGCCCCGGGACGGAACCAATTCGACTGCGATCGCGAGCGTCGTTCGCGCCCACCTGGAACCCATGGTTGCCATGGCCGCTGTCGAACAGAAACAGATCCATATTCTCACGCCACAGCGCGGCCCGAATGGGTATCACCTGCGGATAGGGCATCACATTCACACACAGCATGCGGAAGTTGGATGCTTCCGGCTCAAGGGCGACAATCTTAGCCAAAGGATATTGATTGGCAAAATAGACAGCAGACAAGCCGATGTTGGCACCCGCATCGATGATAAACCGAGGCGCGGCGGGCTTGTCGAAAGCATATTGCCGTTGGACAAGAACCTGCTGGTAAGTCGAGATATCAGTGGTGCCAATCCGCAACCTCACCGGGTGAGCAAGACCGCGCACCTTGACCCGCACCACCGGCTTGAATCCGGTAATCTTCGAACAAAGAAACAATACCACTCCCTTGATTCCAAGCGCAGTGTGGTAATGACGGAGTTTCAGCGCCATCCGATGAATTAAGTGCATAGCAGATAGAATAAGATTAATGTGGAACAATCTTGAAGATTTATCAGGAAAATTAGACGTGGTGTTCCAAATGCACACACCACGCCCGGGCTGTCCATGCGGCCGACGACCTGAATGAACGCATGCGAGTCTATCACCTGGCACGAAACGACAAGACCCCGGCCACCACCCGATTCATGTCTGCCTCGGTGAGATCGTTGTAAAAAGGCAGACGCACCAGCCGCTCACTCACGTCTTCGGTCACAGGGAAGTCTCCCGTCCTGCCTCCATACTCGCGGCCTTTGACAGATAAATGAAGGGGCAGATAGTGGAACGGACTGGTGACTCCGAGTGCCCGCAGGTGCCTGATCAACTCCTGTTGGTCTCCTCGCGTTGGCAACAGCATGTAAAACATATGATAAGCTTGCTCACAGTGCTGTGGAATGACAGGCAGGCGCACGCCATTCTCAGCGGCCCATGTGCCAAGACTCTGGGCATAATGCGTCCATATCCGGCGACGCATTTCCTGAATCTCCCGGCAGATCTCGAATTGGGCGTACAGGTAAGCAGCCAGCATATCGGACGGCAGATAACTCGACCCGATATCGACCCAGGTGTATTTATCCACCTGGCCGCGGAAGAATCGACTGCGGTTGGTGCCCTTCTCGCGGAGAATCTCGGCACGGTCGGCATAGGCGGGATCATTGATCAGGAGTGCCCCGCCCTCTCCACAGTTGAAGTTTTTAGTTTCATGGAAGCTCTGGGTGGCTAAGGCCCCAAAGGTGCCGAGATAGCGGCCCTTGTATTTCCCAAACAGCCCATGGGCATTGTCTTCCACAACCGTAACCCCATGACGCCTTGCGACAGACATGATCGAATCCATATCACATCCGATTCCGGCATAGTGGACCGGGATGATCGCCTTGGTCTTCGATCCGATCAAGCCTTCCACGGCCGATTCGTCGAGATTGAGCGTGTCCGGCCGAATATCACAGAACACCGGAATCGCGCCATGGAGCACAAAGGCATTGACGGTTGAAACAAAGGTGAAGGATGGAAGAATCACCTCGTCCCCGGGACTAATCCCGAGCAGCAGGGCGCACATTTCCAGCGCGTCCGTGCATGACGTGGTCAGCAAGGCTTTGGCGACTCCCAATTTTCTTTCGAGAAACATGTGACACTTTTTGGTGAATGGACCGTCGCCACAGGTATGCGCATTGGTGATCGCCTGCCGCATATAATCGAATGACTTCATGGCGGCATACGGCTCATTGAAATGAATCACGGATGGAATGCTCTGATCTGGAGCCACATCAGTTGGAGTAGGGGTGATCATGTGGGTAATATTTTACCATGAAGAGATGTGTCTGGAATCACGCGGCCGGAAATTGTGCCCCAACCACAGTCTGGTGCCGGCTGACGACGTTACGGTAAGAAACAAGCATCTGGCGGCCTGCAGCCGTCCAGGTCAGTTCGTCAGCAGTTTCCAGCGAGGCTGTGCGCAAGCGGGATAACAAGGACCGATCTTCATGGACCCGATTGAAATGATTGGCAAGGGTTTCAACGTCCCCCGTGCGATGAACCAGCGCGTCATGCTCGTGCTCGCAAACCGCGCCGGTCGAATCCGAGACCAACAGCACACAACCGCAGCCCCTGGCATCATAGGTCACCAGCGCGCTGCCTTCTTCAATGCTCGGCAATACCAACACATCGCTCGTCCGCATGACGTCGGCCAGGTCTTTGCGGAATCCCAACCTCCTCACGCTGGGATGGGCTAGCTGTGTGCAAAGCTTTTCGGCGTAGCCTGGAATGAACTCGCCAACGACCAGGAATGTTCCGTCGTGGCACGCGCTGGATTGCAGCCATGCATCCAGCGCGTAGTGGAGGCCTTTTCGAGGCGCGCAGCCGCCTGCAAAAAGCACGGTCAAGCCAGTCCTGGATTCCACACGATCCGCTGTCGGATAGCAGGCTGACTCATCAAAACCGTACTGAAACCTCGCCAGCTTCGCAGGTAGGAATCCGCGATCCACGAAGGTGCGTGCCACGAATTCCGACGGGCAGAACAAGGCATCGGCCAGATTGTATTCGGCCTCTTCCCGGCGCAGGTATTCCGCATTGAACACATGGGGGTGTCCGTCGGGCATCTGGATTCCGATCCGCTCACACTCCCTTGCCACCACCTCGTAGGCAAATCCGGTGTGAGCATTGCAGCGTTCCAGCACCGTCGGAAGGCCCAATTCCCTGGCCGCGCGGAGGGTCTCAAACGAACCCAGGGCGAAACAATGCACCAGGTCGAACTCCCCTGCCATGCGACGAAGCCTACGGGCCACAATCCAATCATGGAGCCGACACGCCCGCATTTTGCCTAACAACTTGTAAGGAATCCTCAACCGTCCGCGGCTGAGAGTCGGTTGAACGCTGATTTCTGAAGGCAATGGCTTATGGAGAACGCCCGGGAAAACCGTCACGTCAGCACCGGCTTCGTGCAGGTGCTTCACATGCTGCCAGGCGGCATAGCATATTCCGCCGGCGCCGATCTTGTGTGGGAAACTGTAAAGCACGCGCAGTCTTCTGTCTGAATTTTCAGTCATCGTGTTATGGGTGAGGTGCCCAACGGATCGAAATCCGCCGAGGAACGCGCCAGCATAAACCAAGGCTGGATGCGTATCATGGTAAGCATACAAAACGGCCATGGTTGGCCAGAGTCGGGGGCGTGCCAAACCCTCGGCTCACTGTCCGAGCACGCGGAGTCCTGTTGGCTGCGCCGGGCGCCCCGTCAACAGTCCATAGTGAGCGACTGTTTGACTGCCAACATAGGCATATAACGCCAGGCAGTTGAAGCTTGACAGCGCCGCCTGCTCGGTGCGGAACGCGTAACTCTGGGCAATCTGAACCGCAGCACCGCCGTTGGCCGACACGGTGACGCCGTAGGTTTTCGACACCATGTCCACGTTGATTCGAACAGCATAGACGTTGCCCGCCGAATAGGGCATATCAACCAGCGAGGAATAAACACTTCCATTGCGCACATCGATTTTGCCACCGGTGTTGAACCGGACGATGCAGGCCAGGTCACCGTATGCAGTCACGGGATTGACGCCACCGAGACCGACAACCGCATCAATATTGTTAGCCGTAGCAGACATCTCATATCCGTATGAAAAGCTTGCGGTCTGGGTTTCAAATCCGATCGAGGTCCAGTTCTGAGAGCCAACAAAAGCACCGATCGAGTAGACGCCCGTGCTGATTGCGCTTGTCGGAATTCCAGACTTGAGAGCGATCGCCTTAACGGTCGTGGTGCTGGTGACAGCAAACGGATTCGTGTAAGCCGGACTGCTGGCACTCGGTGCACTGCCGTCGGTCGTATAGTGGATCGTGGCACCAGAGGTCGTGCTGCTCAGCGTCACCGTCTGGGACCCGATATATCCCCCAGGTGCGGGTCCAAACGACGGTGGCGCTGTGGACAAGGTCAGATTGGCCGTCGTTACGCCACTGGGATTATAGCCGCTGGCATAAGCGATCGCTTTGATCACACTGGTAGCCGTAACCGTGAAAGGCCCGGTATATATAGAATCGGAGCTTCCAGGAGTGGCGCCATTCCGCGTGTAGCAGATAGATGCGGCCGGCGTGGTGGTCGAGATCGATACCGATTGAGGCGCGTCGAATGTGCCGCCCGAAGGCGAAATCACCGGATCGGCCACCACCAAGGGCGGCGGGGTGATCGTGCCACCCAATTTGTGCGTGGCATACATATCCGCGGTGAAGGTTGAGCCATCACCGGCGATTGTGTGGTAACGCTCCATATAAGAGAATGCGGCCGAGTGATTCCAAACCGACTGCGCACCCATCAAATAGGCTGCCAGCCAAGGACCCATCATGCCCGGACCCACCACGGTTCGATAGACTGCGCCACCCCAACTACGGTTATCCTCATACGGATACCAGTTATGCCGTATGCCCCACTCGGCCATGCCCACATCTTCCTGGCGGTACAGTAATACTTCATGTCCAGGGTTCTCTTCGAGCGGACGGCCGACATCCGCCTGAGTGACAAAGAATGTTTGTCCGTCTTCCTGGAAGGTATTCAAATCCGTGCTGCCGGCCAGCGCCTTGAGTTCGGTGTCATTAAGCATCATCGCGGCGATCACCAGCGGAAGCTTGCGCCCGCATTTGTGGCCACCGTCTGCGAGAAACCCGCCCCCGTTCTTTACATAGGCGTAGATATCCAGCCCGTTCTGCACGATCTGGATGGCAATGGGCTGCTTATCAGCCAGTGGTTGATTGGTGTTCAGCCACAGCGCCACCTGACCAAACTTGGCGGCTGTGTCGCGGCCGTATTGCCTGCCGCCATCGGCGGTATTGTCCACCGGTTGGAGAAGGTTTCCGGACCAGATCTTGGCCCACTCGAACCAGGGCAGCGGCGGCACCTGGGCTTGGATCGTTGCTTTCGATGGCGTCGATGGGACGGCGGTGTAATTCTTAAGCACCGACCAATTCAGTTGGCTCACATTCCATTTCACGGTGCGGTCGGTCCCGAAGATACTCGGTCGGAAACTACCCGCAGCGGGCGGACTGCTCAGAACCGTCAGCGCGCAAACGGTCTTGATCCAGTTAGGATAATTATACTGGCTATTGGCCGATACCAGCACGTCACCCGGATTCAAATTGAACGGAAAGTGGAGGGCAACATTGAGGGCCGCTTCATAAATGACTTCGTCGGTGTACGGTGCCGTGATCAAGGGATGACTGTCGAAGCCAAAGTGCTTGTTGGGAATGGGATTGATCATCGAGCCATGCTGTGTTCCATCGACACTTTGAGAAGGATTTGGATTAATGTTGCTGATGGTCACCGGGCCGACCACCCAGGGTTCACCATTCACGAACGTTCCGACTGACTTGTCAGCCGAGAAATACCACGTGATTCCGTAATGCGTCACAGAAGTTGCTGCTTCCGCGGCGACTGCGAGCAGTCCCGTGAGCGTGACAAACACCAGGAACCACTTCAGGAATAATGATGAAGGTTTCATAATAGGATTGTTAATTGAGTTTTAAAGTCTATAGCAAGTGGGTTCTCTTGCAAAGAATATTCGATACCAGCCACGGGTCGTCGCCATGCGCTTGTCTTCCGGGAAACTGATTACCGCTGGTGAACCAGTTGCCTGCGGAGTTGGGTGATTCGGCGCAGCGTGCCTTTTTTCAAGGGTTGGCGTCCTGACCTCAACAGACTGATCTTACTGACAGCATCTCTCATTGCGCGCTGAAACTCATCCACATGACCGCCCACAAGCGCCTTGGTCAATTGACAGAGAAGACGTGGAGCCAGATAGGCAACACCCTGCCACAGGGGAAAGCATAGAACCGCGAGCAATACCTGATTGCGGGGCTTATAGAACACCTGAACTTCGCTCCTGCGCGAGGTCTGGTGGGCATGATGCAGGACCCGCAAGCCCGGGCAATACAGGATCGCCCCGCCATCGTCGAGGACTCGCAGCGCCAGCGCGACCTCTTCGTAGTGCATATAGAGAATCTCAGGGTATAGTCCCGCCTGAATCATCACCTCGCGACGGAAGGCATACGCCGTACCGCTGAAATAATCCGTAGCGAAGCTGCGGTCCTTGCCTTGCGCATGGGGAACCGGGTGCCACCAGCGGGGAAGATCGTCGGTGCTGCCGTCGGACGTCAATATCCGGAAGGCAAATCCGCTTGCGCCAGGACTTTCTGCAAAGGCGTCGCGCACCTTCGCCAGGAGGCGTCGGTCCGGGATGGTGACGTCGCTATCGAAGCCGACCACAAACGTGCCGCAGGCCGCGCGGATGCCGCGGTTTCGGGTGACACATGGGCCACTATTGGTGTCATTAACTAGCAGCGTGATCTGTGGAAATTCGCGCCGCAACGATTCCACGGAGTCGTCACTCGAGCAGTCATCCACCACAATGACCTCGAAGGCCACACCCTTTTGCCGGTAAATGTCGGCCAGCAGCGCCAGCATGCCGTCGCGGCGGTTGTAGCATGGTATGACGACACTGATCATTTTTCGAACGTATTAGATAGTGGGGCCAATTCACCGTGTCACACGAGAACGGTCCACGGGTTCGGTGGCGTATCCTTGCAGCCAGGTGCCGCGCTCGCGCCAAAGACTGATCCAGCGCCCGGCCTCATCCTCGCTGCGAAACCAGGTGCAGAACCCGTGGATTGACGCCCGCAGGCCGGTGCCAACTGCAAGCAGGAACAAACCGAGCCATTTCGCATGTCCGCGCCAGTGGGTTCTGACCAGACTGGCCTTACCCCCGAACAGCAGGATTAGTTTATGGAGCGGTGTTTTGGATGATTGGCCCACTTCATGGACTAATTCCGCATCGGGACAAATCGTGGGGTGATAACCTGCGCGCCGCGCCCGCATGGCTAGATCCACATCTTCCCCATACATAAAATATCGTTCGTCCATGCCATCCAGCTCATTCCAAACTGCTTGCGATGCCAACAGGAAGCAACCGGTGATGACGCCCACTTCGCGCACGCTATCACGCTGCCAACCCCCCAGTGATTCCGGATCAAGCCATCGGTTTCTTGGGAACAAGGTGGAAAGGCCGAGTGCAAACATCGTCAAGCTCCACAGCGTGGGCATGCCCCAGCAACACGAGGGCTCCAGGACGCCGTTCGACTTCAAGGTTCTACCTCCATAGATGCCGGCGGCTGGATTCCGCCGTGCGAAGTCCACAATGACATCAATCGCATGATTGAGAATCACCGTGTCCGGGTTCAGCAGCAAGACAAAGTCCGACTTCGCCTGGCTGACGCCAAGGTTGACCCCCCTCGCAAAGCCAAGGTTGGTTCCAGGTAGAACCAAATCCACGTCTGGAAACCGGCTGCGGACCAGAGCAACCGTATGATCACTCGAATTGTTATCGACCACGATGACCTGCTGGCTCACCTGCTGTCGCTGGGAGAATACACTTTCCAGGCAAGCTCCGAGGTGGCCAGACGAATTGTAGGACACGATAACGATGGCGACGTCTGCTTTCATGAGGTGACTTCCGATCCGGTTGATTCCCTGATCCCGATCACACGCGCGGGAACACCCGCGGCGATGGATCCTGGCGGCAGGTCCTTGGTCACCACCGCGCCGGCTCCGACAATGCACCCATCTCCGATGGAAACCCCAGCCGTGACCACCACCCGGGCTCCCAACCAGACGTCATTTCCAATCCGGACATCCCGCTCTCTCCGGAGTTGGTTGCGGAACGGCCGTCCAGGATCAAACTGATAATCAGAAGCGGTGATGAAAACCTCCGGCGCAAGTGACACAAAATCCCCGATGACAATCCGCCCGCTGTCATCACCGGCCCACAAGTAGCAACGCTCGCCGATATGACAGTCTGCGCCAATGACAATCCGCTCGCCGTTGCGAATCGAGACATTGGGGGCAAGCCTCGAATCCACTCCGATCTGAATGCGCCGGCGCTCCTTGACATGGCTGTATCCATAATAATGAATCATCCTGAGCGCATGCAAGAACGACCGCGGATCCACCACGCACAACAGGAAGCCGATCCATCTTTGGGTTGCAGCCATCATGGTCGTTCTTCCCTTGTGCATCCGTCCAACTGGTGGGCGGCCCGATCTCCGCACGGAAATCGTCACGACCGGCCACCGAATATGAACCCGCGCAATCCGGTCACCAGACCATCCCCGGCTGATTTGCCAATTCTTCTCGGCTGCACCAGCCCGTCCAGATGGTCGAGGCGATCGCGCAGTTCACATTCATCGAATGCCACATTCACACTCCCCAGTTCCATCATGCGCCGTGCCGTGGCCAGCTGATGTTCGCTCCGGTGCTCGCCGAGACTGGCTTTCTTGGGCATCACCAGAATCGGCTTGCCATGATGCAGGGCGAACAAAATGGTCCCCATACCCGCATGGGAAACAATCACACTCGCCGACATGAAACACTTGGCAAACTCGGGCGGCGTAAGAAACCGGGCGAAGCGGATGTGCCGCGGTTCCCAGCCGCCCTCGCCGATTTGGGCGAAGACGTCATCCCGGGCATGATCGCAGGCCCAAGCGTCCACCACCCGTACCATTCGGTCAAAGGGCAAGTCAGTTCCGACGGTGACTAAAATCATAGCACGTTGCCGATGTATTTCGGCCCTCCATCACCTGCCAAATGCGGCCATTGCGTGAGCCATAAATCTGAAAAGGCACCGGCCTTTTGTCCGGACATCGACAATTCCTCAGCGTTGGCCACGCTGTCAATCCACACCACGCGGGCCCCGAGCCACTTGCCGATCCGGACCCCGAAGTATCCCGGAGCCGCCCCGGTCGTGATGACAATGTCGGGCATCTCACGAACCATCAGTGACAACACTGCCAGAGCACAGCGAAGCAGCGCCAGCTTGTGCCACCGGTTCGCATCGGGAACAAGCCTGAACTCGGCATTGCCTATGTTGTCACGGTATTCTTCCCTGACGGTCGCGAACACTACGTCACACCCCTCGAAGGCCGGCCTCAGCCGCAACAGCTGTACCCAATGCCCGCCTCCCGACGATATGGCTAGCAGTTTGGGCTTCGGGTGTGACATGTCATTCATACCTCAAGCGTTGCGGCTGGATCCACCCTGTTGGCGTCACCTGCATTGGCTCAGCCTTTGAATGCCACCATGGACTTCGTGAACAGGCAGAACCGTTCCCTGATAATGCGGCAGTCTGGAAACAGATAGCGGAACATCCTCATATCCAACAAATACGGTTCATCATCCACCTGGTGCATTGCCGCATCCAGATCCAGCGCCCGCCCCCGCTCGCCCATTTTGAATCGCAACCACATCGACGACCGCAACGGCTTGGGCAACCAATGGTGCGCGAGCTTGATGAAATGGGGCTCTATCGGAAACCAAAAATAGGGAGTCTGCACAAACACATGCGGGGCGAGTCTCCTGACCTCCCGCGCGAAGGCCTTGATCCGGTCCCAGTTCCCGACGTGCTCGATCACCGAATTGGAGTGGACGATGTCAAACGAATGATCCGGATACTGCTCCAAATCACACGCATCTCCCGCCTTGTGAAGAAATATGCTGCTGTCTTCACCCACCAGCTCGCAGGGCAGATTCAGAATGGTGATTTGCACGTCGTGCTTGGCAAGGAAGTCGGCCGAGAGCGCCTGCCAGTAGGTATCACGGCCGCCCAGGTCGAGGATTCTGACATGGCCCTTTTGGGCGTGGACTCGCAGGATCAGTCCTACCAGCGGGGCCAGCCTGCGCGCGCGCATTCTGGCGCCAAAGGATTTCGGGTCGTCGTAGTTAGTTAGAGTGCTTGTGTTCATACGGGTTGGTTTGAATCATGGTTGATCCGCGGGGGCGGGATTTCCGGCACTAGGACGTTCCCGTCCGCCGGCCCCGGCGTTCTCGCTAGGACGCTCCCCGGCTGAGCAGCACGACCGGGATAGTGAGCAGGAGGATTTTCAGGTCGAGCCACAGCGACCAATTCTCGATGTATTCGTGGTCCATCTCCATCCAGCGGTCGAACGAGACGTGATTGCGGCCGCTGATCTGCCAGATGCAGGTCATGCCGGGTTTGACCGACAAGCGCTTGCGGAACAGCCATGCATATTTTTTCACTTCTTCGGGAAGTGGTGGCCGTGGGCCCACCAGGCTCATTTCGCCACTCAGCACGTTGAACAGCTGGGGCAATTCGTCGATGCTGGTCTTGCGCAGGAGGCGGCCGAGGCGGGTGGTGCGAGGATCGGCTTCGATCTTAAACGCCGGCCCGTCCAGCTCATTGAGGTGGGAGATGGCGAACTTTCGCTGCTCGGCGTCGGCCACCATGGAGCGGAACTTGTAGAGCCTGAACTGGCGCTGGTTCATTCCCACCCGGTACTGCACGAACAGCACCGGCCCGGGGCTGGTCAGCTTGATGAGAGCGGCCACCACGACCATCAACGGGAATAAGATCACTAGCACGATCGTGGATAGCACCGCATCGAGCAGCCGCTTCACCAGCAACTGCATCAGCATTTGCTCACGGAACAGGGTGACAACGTACTCGTTATCCAGTTCCTCGACATGCAGATTCTTCAGCAAGGCCCCGTCTGCGATGTTGGACATCAGGCGGACCACGATCCCAAGGTCGCGCGCATCGTGCACGATTCGCGCAATATCGCTGAAGCGGGTTTCCAGGGGCAGGCACACCATGATTTCATCCACCCGCTCCCCGGTCAGGATCTGGCGGAGGTTGGCGAGCAGTCCGAGCACCTTCCAGTTATCGGGCACCCGCTGTTGCCAGCTTTCCATGGCCTCCGGTGTCTCGGCCACGACGCCGACGATTTTATAGCCGAGCTCCGGCTTGTCATCGATTTTGGCCGCGACCTGGTGCGCCCGCTCACTGGCACCGACCACCAGCAGGTAGCGAAAGTTATAGCCCGAGCGCCTGGCACTCAGCAACAAGAGGCGGAGAAAGAGCCGGCTCACGATGCCAACCAGGGTCACCACTCCGAAAAAAATCAGGACATTGAAGATATGGAAGCTCTGCACCGCAAACAGGGCGCAGACGACCATCAGCCAGACCGATGCCAGGCCGGTGGCCTTCACCAGGTTTTCCAGCTGAGTGTTAAGGGCCACCAGGCGGTCGGACTTGTAACAAATGAAGAGATCGAAAATCATGATCCATCCGGACGCGATAATCACCATGCCGATCGTGTCTTCAATGTGGAAGGTGGCCTGCAGAATATGGCCGCCACCCTGCGGCTGGATTTCCGGTCGGAGATAGATGATTCCCACGGCCGAGATCACCAGAACCATCTGATCGAACAGGCGAAAGATATGAATCAACAGCTTGTGGCGGAGACGGATCATGGATATGTGAATAGCTGGCGGGCCAATGGCCCCGGGTGTCCGCTCAATTCTTGCCAATCAGCCAGCCGGGCGTGTGAGTCCGGTTCTTGTTAAAGACACATGACACGTCCGCCTTGCCTTTGATGAGTTCTCCGTAGCCCCAGATCAGGCCGTCGCGGTTGGTGTTTTCCGCATCCAGAACTAGCAACACCTTGTCCATCATTCCCGCCATCGTCATGGTGCGGCTAGTCTGCTCAACGGGCGGCATGTCAAATATTATGTAGTCGTATTCGCTGGCTTGCAGATGCGGCATGAGTTCATGCAGGTGCAGCGGCGAGAACGTCGACAGTCCCCGGTCATCCCGGCGGGCGCTGGCGCTCGCATAGTAGAGTTTTTGCGGATTGTCACGGAACTGGGTATGGCGCGCGAGGTGCAGCGCGGCATGGAGCGAGTGCCGGGGGATTTGCCCGAACAACGGACTTTCCTCGGGATGGAAGGCGCTCAAGTCCACCAGCAACACCTTCATCCCACGAATCTCTGCAAACGCTTTTGCCAGTCCCGCCGCGATCGTGGAAGTGCCGGCCTGTTCCGACAACCCGGTCACCGCCACCAGTTTGGGTTTGTGAGTCACATTATTGACTTCAAAATTGAACAGGATGCGGTCGCGAATGGTTTCCGAGTAGGGCAGGATGAAATGGTCCGGCTTGCGCGGCGTGACTTGGCGCGTCTGCTCCTGGGGAACGGCCGCGGCCGCCTCGTCAGCTTCGCTGGTGCCAAGGCGCAGCGGGTCTGGATCATGCGCCAACAGCGACCCGCCCCGCTCTTTCCTTGGAATGTAGGGAATGGACAGCAGCAGTGGTAGTTGAAGACGCGTCTGGATCTCGATCGGCCGGTGGACCCTGCGGTTGAAGACGAGTTCGATCAAAAATGCGAGTCCGATTCCTCCAGCTATGCCACCGCCAGCCAGTCCCATGATCAGTTTTTTAATTTTGCCGTCATAGGTCTTGACCGGTTCGGTTGGCTGCTGGACCACCGTAATGTTCGGCATCCGCGACGGGTCCAGAGTCTGGTCAATTTTGGCGTTTTTCAAGTTCACCTCGAGTGAGCGGTATTCGGCTTCTTCCATCTGCTTGCGGCGATCGACCTCCTCGATCTGCGCACCGATGGTGTATTGCAGGCCGAATTGGGTGCCGATCTCCTTGAGGTAAGTGTTATAGACGTCGATTTTCGCGCAGAGTGCCGCCAATCGGGCCTTCTCGCCCAACAAGTTCCACTTGGGATTCTGCGGATCCTTGTCCAGCATGACTGCCGCGGCAGCCAGATCGGGGTATTGCACCAGCAATGCCAACCGCTTCGCATCGTAGGTGGCGATTTGCTGTTGGTTAAGGGTTAGCAAGCGGTTTCCCGCCTTGAATTTGATGCGCAGCTCGAGATCGCGCTTTTGGAGGAAGGCGAGCAATTCCAGGACCGCCCGATATTCGGTGATGAGCTGTGGTGGAGCGGTCGCCACCGGATCCTTGATGCCCCCCCCCCCAGAAGAGGCATTGGGGTTGTTCGGGCGGTCGTCACCGGTCGCCACCGCCGCTTCACCCGAAACCTTGGCGAGTGCGTCGATGTTCGCTTGCAGTTCGGCGAAGTCGGCCTTGGCTCGCATCAGGTCTTCCTGGGTCTTGGTCCGCTGGGATGACAACGCGCCGGTGGCGTCTGCCAGTGACAAGATGCCCGAGTCCGTTCTGAGTTGGTTGAGTTTTTGCTCGGTGAGTTTCAATCGCTGGCGCACGTCCTCGGTCTGCTTGGCGACCATGTCGAACGCGGCCGCCGAGCGGTGGATCTCCAGATGCTTCTCAAAATAGAGCGCGACGATTTCCCTTAATACCTGCTTAGACAGTTCCGGGTCCGGGTTGCCATAGATGACGTGAAGGACATTGTTGCTTTGCCCGATAACCACCTCCAGCTTGCCAAGGATGGTGTTCGCGGCATCCGATATCGAGGCCCGGCCATCAGATTCGGGGCACAACGTGTCGACACCGATTTTCTCAGCCACCGCCAGCGCCAAATCCATGCTCGTCAAAATCTCGATTTCGGTGTTGATGATATCATTTCCGGGCCGTCCACCGGGACTGGTCTGGGCCTCGTAGGGATCGACCGATCCCCGTTCAAGCACGTAGCGCACCAACAACTTGGCCTGGGACTGATACATCGGAATCTGCTTGAAGAAGACCGCCGCCGCGGCACCACAACCCAGCGCTGAGAGAAAGAGGATTTTCCATTTGTGCTTGCACAGCACGAACAGCACGTCCTGCACGCATAAGCCTTCTTTGTGAGTGTTGGATGGCGGTTTGGACATGGGAATCAGGAGTGGGGAGTTGGCGGGTAGGGAAAATCCAACAGGCGCGCAACCTCCAGGAAATTCATACGAGGCCGCCCGCGCCGCTCACCGCCCCGGTGACTAACGAGATTTGGCCTGGAGTCAGTCCCGGAAACATCGGCAGTGAAACGAATTCATCGGCGCATTGTTCCGCAACCGGGAAATCCCCGCGTTGATGGCCGAGCGCGCGGTATGCGGGCTGAAGGTGAATCGGTGTCGGATAGTGAACTCCACAGCCGATGGCCGCGTCAGCTAGAGCCGACAGCAAGCACTGCCGGGCACTCACCCGGATTGCATAGATATGGAAAACATGCCGTCCGCCATCGGCCACCACCGGTGGAATCACGTCCCGCGCTGAGGCCAACCCCCGGTCATAACACAGTGCGTGATCCCGGCGCTGCTGATTCTCCAGATCGAGGTGCCGCAGCTTGACGCCGAGGACCGCCGCCTGGATTCCGTCCAGGCGGCTGTTCCAGCCCACCAGCGAATGCCGGTTTTTCTGCGATTGGCCGTGATCCCTCAGCATGCGCAACTTGCGCACCAACTTCCTGTCGTCAGTGACCACCACGCCGCCCTCGCCGAAGGCACCCAGGTTTTTGCCGGGGTAAAAACTAAAACATGCGGCGTCGGCCAGGGACCCGACCTTGCGGCCTTTGTATTCCGCGCCGTGGGCCTGGGCCGCGTCTTCGATCACCCGCAGGCCATGTTTGCCGGCGATCGCAAGGATCGGGTCCATGTCGGCGGGATGGCCAAACAAGTGCACCGGGATGATCGCCTTGGTTCGCCTGGTCAGGACGCGCTCCAGCGCCGCCGGATTCATGGTGTAGGTCCGCGCATCAATATCCACGAACACCGGCTTGGCGCCTGTAAACCAGATGGCCTCGACCGTGGCGGCAAAACTCATCGGCACGGTCACCACCTCGTCGCCTGGGCCGATACCCAAGGCCAGCAAGGTCAACCACAAAGCCTCCGTTCCACTGCCGACCCCGACGGCCGCACTCACCCCACAATAGGCGGCGAAGTCCTGCTCGAAGCGCTCGACGAACGGGCCGCCGGCAAAGGCCCCGGCATCGATCACCTCGCCAATGGCCTGCAGGAACTCCTCCCGCCGTGGCTGGTGGTGCAGTTGAATGTTTTGAAACGGAACCATTTCTGTTAGCGCGCATCTGAATGAAGTGGCGGTTGTGCCGGGTTGCCCACCATGATGGATCCCGGCGGAACATCGCCGGTCACCACGCTGCCGGCACCGATCATGGCATTGGCACCGATGGTGAGGCCGCCCAGGATGGTGCAACCGGATCCAATCGACGCGCCGCTTTCCACCCGTGTCGCCTGGCATACCCAATCGCCAGACGCAGCCAACCGCCCGTCCGCCGCCGTGGCCCTTGGCCAGCGGTCGTTGGTGAACATCACGCCGTGCCCGACAAACACGCCGTCCTCGATTGTCACCCCGTCACAGATGAAAGTATGGCTCGAGATTTTGCACCGCGCCCCAATCCTTGCGCCACTCTGGATTTCCACAAAACATCCGATCCGGGTCCCCTCACCGATCTCGCAGCCATACAGATTGGCGAAACCGAAGAGTTCCACGTCCTGGCCGAGTGTGACGTCGGCGGCCACCCGCGGCCTGTTGGAATTCCTGGCGGTCATACTGCGGTGGTGGCTGGTCAACCCGTCCGTAACAACGACCCCTGGGTCAGCGGCATGAGGGTGATTCGGGGGTCCGCCAGCACGACCGGACCGCCCTGCGCGCGCAGCGAAAGCGTGCATGCCTCCAGGATGCGCACCACCTCGAGTCCTGCGGCGCCGCTGGACGCGGGACAGCGGTTCTCCAGGATGCATTCCAGGAAATGATCGCACATCCTGAGGAGCGGTTCGCACTGCCCGATATGGGGGATGTAACAATCCCCATAGTGGTAGGCGTAGGAAAAATCCGAAAAGCTGTCGTAATGGGGCGGGCGGTCGACCCTGACGTCGAAAATCCGGATTTTACCCAGCGGTTCAAGATCATTATACACGATCATCTTGCGGGTCCCGACAAAGGTCATTTGCCGTACTTTTTGCGGCTCCAGCCAACTGCTCTGGATGGTGGCGAAGCGCTTGTTGCGGAATGACAGTGAGAGATTCGTGACATCCTCGATATCCGGATTGATATGGGCATTGCCCTGGCAGTTCACCACCTGCGGCGGCTCGCCCATCACATGCAGGATGACTGATAGATCATGTGGCGCCAGATCCCAGGCCACGTTGATGTCTGGCTGGAAAATCCCGAGGTTGAGGCGCTGGCAATTGATGTAACGGACCTCGCCAATGTCTCCACTGCGGATGATCTCGGCGATTTTCGCCACAGCGGACGAATACAGATAGGTGTGGCCGACCATGAGAATCAGGCCACGCGCGTCGGCCAGAGCGATGAGCTCCTCGCATTCCTGGCTGGAACAGGCCATCGGCTTCTCAATCAGCACATGCTTTCCAGCCAGCAGGCAGGCTTTCGCCAGCGCGTGGTGGGTCCTGAGCGGAGTGGCCACGACCACGGCGGAGAGGTCGGCTTTGCGGAGCATGTGTCCGAGGTCGGAGTAGGCGGCGGCATTCGGATAGAGTGTGCGCATGTGGGCCAGGCGCCCGGCATTGAGATCACAGACGGCGCTCAAGCAGGCATCCTCCGAGGCGTTGAAGTTCCGCGCCAGATTGGGACCCCAGTAGCCATATCCGACGATTCCAAGGCGGATGGGCGTTCTCATGGCAGCTGGCGGTGGCGGTGGGGCGGCCCGCCCCGGGCGGAACCGCGTGCGGGCCCGCGATGCGCCCGGCTCCGACCGGCGGCGCGGCGCGTCCGGAATGCCAGCAGCAGCTGGCACCACAGCGCGGCTGGAGTCCGCATGATAAGATATAAGTCCGTGCGCAGCGAGGCGTGGCGCACGTAGTCGATGTCCATGGCGTTCATTTCACTGAAGGACGCCTGGTTCTTGCCGTTGACCTGCCATATTCCGGTTAGACCGGGCAGGACGGCGAAGCGCTCCCTGTGCCGCGGCGAGAACAAGCCATATTCAGCCGGCAGGCAGGGACGCGGACCGACGAGACTCATATCCCCGCGCAGAACATTCCACAATTGGGGCAATTCATCCAGCCCGGCGGCGCGCAGCAGGCAGCCACCCGCGATCAATCGCGGGTCACCTAGCAGGTCGAGCTTGATCAGCGGCTGATCCGCATCCACCAACTGCCTGACGTAGGAGGCCTGCCGCTCGAGGTCGGCATTCACGATCATGCTGCGGAACTTATAGAGCGCGAACGGCCGGCCGTGGCGTCCGATGCGCGATTGGCGCAACAGGGTGGGGCCACCGGCCACGAGCCTGATCCAGAGCGCGGTCAGCGCCAGCAACGGCAACACCAGCGGCAGGCTGAGCGCAACGCCACACAGATCCAGGCACCGCTTCCAGCCAGCCACGGCGGGGCACGGGGTCGTCCCCGGCGCGACCGGGGTGGCGGAGTCTCGACCGGAGGGAGATCTGGCCTTGCTGGCGCGGGCGGCGGGCTGGGTTGGAGTGGCCGGGTTCATGGGGACGGGGCGGAACTAGCGGGCAGCTCGTGCGCCGCCGGATGACATGCGGAGCTCGGCACGGCCACCGTGGAATCCGTGCCGAAACGCTGCCGCCCTTGGTCAATTGGAGCTGTGCAGCGCCAAAACCACTCGCGGATGATGAGGTCAGTGAGGAACGGGCGCAGGCCCGTTCGGAAATCATTCCTGACGCGTCATGTTGCTCGCGCAAAGGCGACGCGTCAGGCTGGGGGGATGGGGGATGTTCCGTTAGGACGGCTTGCTTTGGATAGATGAAGATTTCACCGGCCGCGGCTTACGGGTCATTTCGGAACATAGGCTTTATATACCACCATGTCCGTTTCGTAAGCTATACCTTGGTATATATGCGGTGAAGGCGTTTGCAAGGGCGCCCCCAATCTAACATCCGCGAGCGGGGCGGCCGCCCCGCTCAGAAGTCGATTTTAAGGCCGGCGGTGACTTGCAGCCTGGACCAATCATAGCGGCCGTCATTCAGGGTGTAACGGATCGAGGAATCAAACGCCACGCGGTCCAGGAACAGCTTCCTGCTGTACGACAGGATGGCGCTGAGATTGTCCTGTTGGCCCAACTGCGTGCCTACCGGGCCGACGTCCACATAATCCGAGACATTCATCTCCAATCCCAGGCTCACCGCCGATCTGAGGAGCTGCCGGGTCAGCGCGGTCGAAACCGTCAGGTTGTTGATCACGTAATTCACATCGGTCGGCGAGGGCACGGTCACATATTGGATGGTGCTCACCCAGCGCATCCGGTCGTTGATGGCGTAATCGGCCGCCAGGTTGCCGGTGAGTCCCAGCGTGGACCCGCCGGCATCACGGGCGTTGGTGGCGGATTGCAGGCCGAGCGAGGCGAGCAACTGCAGACTGGTCCCCATCAGGTATCGCGCCTGCATGCTGAGTGCCCAGGTGTCACGGCTTCCGATGTTAGATGATTCCGCCCTCATGTAGCTGAATGACGGCCCAAGGCTGAAGCGCTCGGTGGCCGACCAGAAGCCGCCGAGCTCGGTGGTGTAGTTTTCCGCGCCGACCAGGCCGCTCGACCCGTAGTCGGACATGCTGAACCTCCAGTTGGCGAACAAGGCGGTCCTGGGTCCGATTTGATAGGTTCCGCGGAGGTCGGCGGCCAGAATCGAGCCAGTGACGAAGGTGCCGCTGAGGGTGTCCGTGCCGGAAACCGTGTTGTAATTCAGCGCCGCCGAGATCACCGTCTTCGAGCCTTCGGCCCGGATGGTGACGCCCCCGGAATTATCAAACCCGTTGAGACTGGAATTGTGCTGATAGGCGCGGAGATTCGGTTGGTAGTTCGCGGACAGGGAGAACGGAACCCCGCCATCGGGATCGCTGAAGTAACCGACCCAGGGCAGGATATTGGTGGACAACTCGCTCTGCGGATCGTGCTCGGTGAGGAAAAAGTTGGAGTCATAGATCGCGCGGGCTTCCACGCCGCAGGCAAACCCGCCCTTGAGGACCTCAGTCGGGCCGAAAATCGATCTGACATCGGAGGGCAGGACGGCGCGCAAGCCGAGGGGGGCGGAGTCCGGCAGTTGCGCCGAGATCACTTGCGCGCTGGCGGGGGCCCACATCTGGAGGCAGAGGCCGTTGACGGCAAGGGTCGCGGCAAGCGCGGTCTGGCGATGGAAAACACGGGGGGAGTGAATCATAAGACAAAAAACTACACGAGTTAACCTATCCGTATGGAATAATTAGCAAGTCGTCAACATCATTGATTATTTTCTTCGGGAATCTAATGAACGCGGCGCGGCGGCCCGCACCAAGCGCCGGCAGAGGCCGCGCGTGGCGGAATCCCCCGCTCCATCGGCGTCGCCACCGCCGGCTCTCATTCCGTTAGTCCCACCCTGCGTCAGCCGCAGAATCCAGAGACGGATTCAAGCGCGCGTGGGTGGTCGAGCGAGGGGATTGGTTCAATGCTCGATCTGGAATCTTCCATTCACAATCTGAAGTGGCGGACAGGGAGGGAGTCGAATCTCCCCCTTGCTTTTCCTTATGGGAGTAAGCGATTTTGGAACACTGGCGACGGGTTGTGTCTCAGTATTGTGCCCCACGAATGCACTCGAAATGTCAGAATCTGTCAAGGCCGGCTTGGGGTCATTTGAGAAAACCGGGCGAAAGGCACCATGGGTGTTGCTGATTAGGCCAGCATCGCGGGCCTTGCGAATCAGTTGCTCGCCGCCCGGAATGCATTCGACGCATTTCCCTCCCTGAATGCGCCCGAGTTGCCGCAGGATTCTGTAAAGGGCCTTTGCTGCTTCCGTGGGGCCGCAACAAGCGCCCCAAGCCATCGCGAAGGCTTCCCATTCCCAAAAGTCACGGGATGCCGTTGGTCGGCTTCCTACAAACGAGAGAAGGTCATTGATTCTCACTGCCGCCGATTTGCGGAGTCCGTCCAATTTGGCAGCGGTTTCGGCGAGAGTCGCCGAACTGTAAGGGCGATTGCCCTTCGGCGGGCGGTGCCTGATTTCAAATCGCAGTCTGTCCGGGGCCTTGGCATAGACCACCCATCTTTCCGAGGATGAAAATTGAATCGTCACGGTTCCAGCGTTGCCCTCCCATCCGCGCTTTCCGTCGTATGCGTGAAGAACGGGCGTGATGTCTGCCAGTGCTTGCACGGCATCAAAACCATCCCCCCCAATGTCCCCGCAAGTTTCAGCATCCCACAGCGCAAAATCGCCGGGATGCCCGGTCACTTGCACCAATTCGCTGCCAGCTTCTTCCGCACAAGCCGCCGCCCGCTTCACGTCTGCCAGAATGGCCGCCATTGTCGCTTGAAGGTGCGCCCTGCGGGCGTGGAAGAGTTTGGAGAACAATTCATGCTCATTCCGCTGCGTCAATGGTGCGGCCCCGCAGTGCAAAACAAAACTCCGGGCATCATCCAGGGTTTCACTGCCCCCAGGCGGTCGAGGTTTCCACCAAAACAGCCACCCGCGCGAGCCGCTGATC
>JBAXBG010000030.1:0-23505 GCA_037142115.1 Verrucomicrobiota bacterium
TCCGACCGATCCGACCGATCCGACCGATCCGACCGATCCGACCGATCCGACCGATAATATCTAACTTCACATTCACATCCCATGAGCCACCTCTTCCTCGCCCATACCGAACCCGACGGCACCCTCGCCAAGTCCGCGCTTGAAGCCCTTGCCGCCTCGCTCCAACTCGCCGCGGAGCTGGGCGCGCCGCTCGCCGTCGGCCTGATCGGCGACAACCCCGGCCCCGCCGCTGACTCGATCGCCAGCTGCGGCGCCGCCAGGTTTCTAACGGTCGCGGATCCCGAGTTGTCGCAGGCCCGTTATGCCAGTGATGCCGCAGCGGCCGAAGCCGTGTGCCGCGCCGCTGGAGCGACGCTGGTGACGGTGCCAGCCACTTCCCGGTGGAACCGGGTGCTTCCCGGTGTGGCTCATCGCCTCGGGGGTCGCGCCGACACCCATGTGACGGGCATCGCGGCGGCCGATGGCCAACCCCAGGCTTCCCGCTGGTTTTACCGCCAGCGCATGGAAGCGGTCTTCACCCGCGGCACCCGCCCGTGGCTGCTCGCCCTGGAAGGCGGCATCGCCCAGCCGTGGCAAGGTGCCGCTGGCACCGCCCATCCCGAAGCCGTCGCCCTAGCATCTACCGCGCCGCGCACCCGGGTCACCGGCTTTGAAGCGCCCGCTTCCGATCAACAAACGATCCGCCCCGATGCCGAGCTATTGTTTGTCACGGGTGCCGGGTGGACCAAGAAGCAAGCCGACGGCCAGGTGAAAGTCGCTGAAGCGGCAACCCTCATCCGCGACTTCCTGAGCGTGTCCCGCTCATCGTTAGGCAGCACCAAGTCGCTCGTCGATCTGGGCGGCGAAGGCCACAGCGTGCTGCCATTTCTCAGCCATCTCAACCAGGTCGGGCAGACCGGCTCGACCCCGCGCCACGCCAAGGGCCTGTCGACCTGCTGCCACGGCGAGGAGCCGCATACCGTCGGTTGGCGGTTCATCGGCGAACGCCGTGCCATCAGCCTGGATGCCAACTGCGGCTGGGCCCGCGGCAAGGCTGACATCCTCTACGTCGCCGATGCCTTCGCCGTCATGGCGAAAGTGAACGAGTTGCTCGCGGAATAAGCCCCCGTAGCCGCGTTCGTGAGAACGCGCGGCCCGGTGGCCCGGGTATTCTGTCCAATACTGTTGACTTAGTCAGTTCAGAAACTGGGCAGGGAAAAGGCGGCGGGCAGAATGCCCGCGCCACAGGTGGCCCGGGCATTCTGCCCGGAGCCTCTAACGAAAAAGCCGGTGCTAAGTCCACAGTATTGGGCATTCTGTCTGGAGCCCAGGCGGATCTACGGGTTTCCCGCCGCCGCCTCAAAGACCGGCAGCGGTTTGCCGCGCGTGCCTACTGGGGTGAGGCGGCCAGCCCCAGTTTGGCGAGACACTCGTCGTCGAGGAAATCCTGCTGGTGGATGAGGTGGTCGAGCAGCGGCACGCCGGTGAGGTCCTCGAGCACTCCCTTGTTGGTGATCATGGCGGTGTCCAGTTCGTCGGTGAGCTGGTTGAGGACGATGCCGGCGCAGTGCAGGCCCTTGGCGCGGATGGCGCCGAGGGTGAGCAGGATGTGGTTGAGGGCACCGAGGCGGTTGGCGGCCACCAGGATCACCGGCAGGCCGAGATCCTTGGCCAAGTCGGCCACCCGGTAATTCGCGGTGAGCGGGACTTCCCAGCCGCCAACGCCCTCGACGACGACCACGGCGTGCTCCGCTTGCAGGTGCTGGAACCCGGCGAGCATCTCCGCGGGGATGACCGGTTGGTTTTCGAACAAGCCGGCGACGTAGGGAGCGGTCGGGGTTTTCAGATGGACCGGATTGACCACGTCCAGCGCCAGCCCGCCCGAGGCGGCGGCCAGAAGCCGGCCGTCCTCGCGATCGCCGCAAGCAACGGGCTTGTAGCCGACGGCGTCGATCCCCCGGTGGCGCAGTGTTTCGAGCAGCAGCCGGGTGACGTGGGTTTTGCCGACTCCCGTATCCGTGCCCGTGACAAAAAAGCTCATGGGCCAGAGGTGCCTGCTGGCGGCACCACGGTCAAGACAGGTATCGACAAATTTGCTTTTGCCAAGTCCGCGCACGGGTCCATGCTGGCCGTGGATGACAGCAGATTTTCTAGTGATCGGTGGCGGCATGGCCGGACTTTCCTTCGCCTTACGGGCGGCCCGCCATGGGTCGGTCATCGTCGTGATGAAGGGCAAGGCCTACGAATCGAATACCGCGTGGGCGCAAGGTGGCATCGCTTCGGTGCTCAATGAGGGCGAGCGCGCCGAGGGTGACACCGAGGAACTCCATGTGGCCGACACGCTGGATGCCGGTGTCGGCCTGTGCAAGGAAGCGGCGGTGCGCACGATCGTCCACGAAGGGGCCGCAACCATCGCCGATCTGTTGGATTACGGGGTGGCCTTTGACCGCAAGGACGGGCGCTTTCTGCTGGGCAAGGAAGGCGGTCACACCCGCCGGCGGATTCTCTATGCCCGTGACACCACCGGCCTGGAAATCGCCCGCGCCTTGATCGAGACCGCCCGCAACACACCCAACCTCACGCTGTTGGAAAACCATTTCGTCATCGACCTGATCACCTCGGCCAAGCTGGGCGCGGTGGCCGAGGACCGGGTGCTGGGGGCCTATGTGCTGGCCACCCAGACCGGCGAGGTGAAAGTGTTCCGCTCCGACCGGGTGGTGTTGGCGGCGGGTGGCTGCGGGAAGGTCTACCTCTACACCACCAATCCGGATTCTGCCACCGGCGACGGGGCGGCTCTCGGCTGGCGGGCCGGCGCGTCCATCGCCAACATGGAATTCATCCAGTTTCACCCGACCTGTTTCTACAATCCGGCGGCGACGGGCCCCGAGGCGCGCTCGTTCCTGGTGAGCGAGGCGGTGCGCGGCGAGGGCGGCGTGCTCATCAATGCCAAGGGCGAGGATTTCACCCGCAAAAGCGACCCGCGCGGCTCGCTCGCCCCGCGCGACATCGTCGCCCGCGCCATCGACCGCGAACTCAAGCGCACTGGCGCGGCCTGCGTCTATCTGGACGTGACCCACAAGCCCAAAGGCTTCATGCGCGAGCGCTTCCCCTACATCCACGAGACGCTGATGAAATTCGGCCTCGATTGTGAAACCCAGGTGATTCCGGTGGTGCCCGCCGCCCACTACCAATGCGGCGGCGTGCTAACCGACGCCAACGGCAAGACCACGATCCGCGGGCTGTTCGCCGTGGGCGAGGCCGGCTGCACCGGCCTGCACGGCGCCAACCGGCTGGCGTCCAACTCGCTGCTCGAAGGCAACGCCGTCGCCCGCCGCGCGCTCGAGGAAATGATGCGCCTCTATCCGCCCGGCAAGGAAATCCTCAATCCGCCCGCCATCCCCGAGTGGGAGCACGGCGACACCGCCGAGCCCGACGAGTTGGTCGTCATCTATCACAATTGGGACGAGCTCCGGCGCCTGATGTGGGACTACGTGTCGATCGTGCGCACCGACAACCGGCTGCGGCGCGCCGCGGCGCGCTTGCGCAACCTCAAGAAGGAGGTCAAGGAGTTCTACTGGGGGCACCGGGTCAACCAGGACATCCTGGAGCTGCGCAACCTGGTGGCCACCGCCAGCCTGATCGTCGAGTGCGCCCTGCGCCGCAAGGAATCGCGCGGCCTGCATTACACGCTGGACCACCCGGAGACCAAGGACGGGCAGTGCGCCGACACGGTGGTGCGGCGGTTCTAATCATCATGCCCTGCCTGGTGGCGCGCTCCCGATGAGAGCGCCCGCCCGCCAGTCTGGGGCGGGCCCGCTTTTTCCTCGCTTGCGTTGCGGCCCCGGCGGTGCCGCTCTAGATGCTGTTTGAGCGAGGCCGCGCCACCTTGCGGGTTGCCGGTCCGCCCAGTCCAGGATCTCTGAGGATCTGCAAGCCCTGGCGGAAATAGATGACCGTCGACCAGGCGGTGAACAGTGCCGCCAGCAGACACGGCCAGGTCGGCGGAATCGTCACCACTTTGAGCATCACCCAGCCCAGCGCGAACATCTGGGTGACGGTGCAGATCTTGCCCGACCAATGCGGGGCGATGTGCACCTCGCGCTGCTTGCATTCCAGCACCTTGACCCCGATGAGGATCAGGGCATCGCGCAGCACCACGATGACGGCAAACCAGGCGGGCAGCCGCCAACCGTCAGCACCCCACGCCACCAGCGACAAGGTCACCACGCCGGTCAGCAGCAGCGCCTTGTCCGCGATCGGATCGAGATACGCGCCGAATTTCGAGAGTTGGTTGAAGCGGCGGGCGATCCAGCCGTCGAGGCCGTCGCTTGCCGCGGCGGTGATGTAAACACCCAGCGCCCACCAGCGCAGGGATTCATCGGGTTGGCCGGCTTGCACGGTTTGACCGTAGGCCAGCGCCAGCGCGCCGAATACCGGCACCATCAGGATCCGGGTGACGGTGATTTTACTGGCGAAGGTCACCCTAGGATTCAAGCAGATTGGCTCAGGCGAAGAAATAGCAAAATTCTCGGGCTCGGCCAAGCGCTTGGGCATGGCGGCGGGACGCCGCCATCACGGCCTGCCGCGGGACGCGGCAGCCACGTGGTGCCTCACGAGCGGCGCGCTGGCCGTGCGCTCAACCTCCCGTTATTCCGCCAGAAAGGCATTGAGGGCGACACGGGTGATGCGCCAGGCGGTGCCGATCTTCTTGCCTTTCAGATCGCCCGCAGCGAGCGCGGCGAGCACGTCGGGCTCGCTGACGCCGAGGGCCTCGGCCGCTTGGGCGGGGCTGAGCAGGTCGAGGGTGGCGGCCGCCGCGGGCACCTCGGCGGCCGCGGCGGAGTTGGGCGGGGCGGGCGGCTGTTGGATGGACTTGACCATTTCCTGGGCGAGGCCGAAGCCCATCGCCATTTGAGCGGGCATGGCGGCGGCGGAGCCCCCATTGCCCTGGGTCATGGATCCGCCCAATTGGAATTTCACGTAGTCGTTGAGATTGCCGACGGCGGACATGCTCGAGCGCTTGTCGATGGCGGCCTCGACTTCGGCTGGGACGGAGACGTTTTCGACCAGGAAGCTGGTGATTTCGAGGCCATATTTGGTTGAGACCTGGGGATTGATGAGCGGCAACAGGGCGTCGCCAAGCTCCGAGTAGCGGGCGGCGACGTCGAGGGCGGGCACGCCGCAGGAGGCGAGCGCCTCGCTGAAGACGCTGACGATGCGCGAGCGCATGGTGGAGGCGAATTCCTCAAGCAGGAAGTGAGGGTCGGTGCCCGCAACCTCTTTGAGAAACACGGGCGGGTTGGTGATTTTGAAATCGAAGGTCCCGAAGGCCCGCAACCGCACGACCCCGAAGTCCGGGTCGCGCATCATGATCGGATTGGGAGTGCCCCATTTGTTGCCCGTGAAGAGCCGGGTGGTGACGAAATAGACGTCGGCCTTGAACGGCGACTCAAAGCCGTATTTCCAGCCCTTGAGGCGGTTGAGCACCGGCAGGTTGTCAGTGACGAGCGAGTGCTTGCCGGGGGTGAAGCAATCGCCGTATTGGCCGAGATAAACGAACTGGGCGACCTGGCTTTCCCTGACAATCAACTGGGCCCCGTTCTTGATCGCGTGGTCGTTGTCGGGAAAGCGCCAGGCGAGGGTGTCGCGCGAGTCGTCGTTGAACTCGATGATTTCGAGCAGTTCGCCTTTGATGAAGCCGAGGATGTCCATGGTGGTGTGCGGGGTGTGGGTGAACGGGCGGGTTGGGCAATCGCAAACGGTTATTCCAGGCCGCGCTCGGTGACCTCATCCTCATCCCAGCCGAGGTAGTGGCCGAGTTCGTGCAGAAAGGTGGTGCCGACTTCGTCGCGGAAGTCCTGCTCGTCTTGCTCGGCCCAGTCCCACAGGTTGGCCAGGAACAGCCGGATGCGGGGCAGCTCGCCGGGATCGGCCTCCTCCATGGCGGATGGGCCCTCGAACAAGCCGAGTTCGTCGCCCTCCAACTCGTCATCGAACGCCCCGAGGCCGGGTTTCTCTTCCATCGTCACGGGCAGCTTCTGGGCCGCGGCCTGCACATCGGCGGGCAGCACCTTGATCAGCGACTTCAGTTCCTCATTGGCCCAGCGGCTCAGCGTTTCAAAATTCATGGCGCAAACTAGCAGCGGGCAACCCGCCACTCAATCCGAAAAACGACGGCGGGAATCGGTCAGGTATTTTCGTCAGCCCCTTCACACGGACTCTGAATCAATCCCCGTCCCAAACCAGCGGCGGCGGGCAGAATGCCCGCGCCACGGTGGTCCGGGCATTCTGCCCGGATCTTCTAACGCCATATCCGTCGCTAAGTAAACAGTATTGGGCATTCTGCCCGGAGCCAACTGAATGGGATCAGAAACTCACCCGCAGTCCGGCGTTGGCATTGCCGGTGGAGTTGGAGGAGGCGTAGCCTTCATAACCGGCGTAGATCGTGGCGTGGTCGCAGATGCTATAACCGAAGTTCAAGCCATAGGCGGCACGGGTCGAGTCATCGTTGGCGAAGGTTTGGGAGAACCTCACGTCGGGCGCGGCGACCAGGGTCGCTTGCTGGTCCTGTTGACTATCGAGCAAGCTTTGCTCGATGCCGACATTCAACTCGACGCTGAAATCACGGCCCGCCAGTTTGGTGGCCCAGACCACCGACGCGCCGACCTGTGCGATCAGGCGATCGGCGTCGTAGCTCCCGAGGGTCAGACGGTCGTTGGCACCGGTCTCGGTGAAGCCGTCCACGGAGGCGTGCGAATAGGTGAGGTCGGCGCGGGGAGCCAGGTTGAATTCGCCCCACGTCCAGCCGCGATAGCCGACCCCAAGGCTGCCCGTGATGACCGAGCTGTCGGTTTCGCCCAAGGCCTGCCTGATGTCGGTCGTGGTGCGGCGCAGGTCGTTGGTGTAGGAGCCATAGCCAAGCCGGCCGACCAGATCAAAATCGCGGTTGAGGCTTTGCTTGAGGTAGGCGTCGGCCTCGACGCCGTCCACCTCCCCGTGGCCATAGGTGGCGGAAAAATCGCCGGTGTTATAATTCACCAGCAGGCCGATGGTCGTGGCCTTGGAGACGGCATAATCGCCGCCGATGTAGCAATCGGTGCGGTCGATGTCGGCTTGATCGGCGGTGTTGAGTTGCTGGCGCATCACACCCGAATAGAGCGAGTATTGATCCGCGGGTTCGCCGGGCAGCTTGGCCAGGGTGGAAACGCGGTCATGGAGCAAGTTGGTGACGGTGAGGTCGTTGCCCATCGCATAGTCAGCCAAGGCCCCGTAAAACTCCGGGGTGAAGCGCGCGAGATTGGTTGCGGAGCTGCCGTTGGCGGTGATCAACTGGAGGGCGCGCGCACCGGCGGCGGTGGTGGTTTTGATTTGGTTCGGACCCACCAGGCCCGTCGCCGTGCCGAAGAGCGCGCTGGCGGCGCGCCGCTGGTTGGTGCTGGCTCCGAGATCGGCAAAGGTGCTGCCCGCCCCGTTGAGCCCGGTGGCGATCACCTGCCCGGTCGCCTGGTCGAAGAGCACCGCGGCATTGACCACGGCCGCGCCCGCACCGAGCGCCCCGTCGGCGTCAAAGGTCACGGCACCGAAGGCCCCGCTGGCTGCCTTGGTGCCGCCTGCGGCGTCGGCGATGACCTGATAGATATTGCCGCGCACCGGCAGCACGTTGTTCCAGGTTTGCACGATGAGGGACGAGGTGGGCAGCAGGGTGACGCTGCCGCTGACCCGCACCTGGTCGTGGCCGGTGATGGGCGTGGTGGTTTCGAGTTCGGCCTGGAGGGTGGCGGCCTCGGCGTAGTTGCCGAGGATGGTGGTCAGGCCGGGGGAATTGCCGGGCGCGAAGGTGCCAAGATTGGTATAGTCGCCGGTGAAGGTGAGGAAGCCCTTGACCGTGGAACCGGCTGGATTGGTGAACAGGCCACTCAGCGAAGTTACCTGCCCGCCGCCAGTTAGAACATCATAACTGAGGGTGC
Organism: Verrucomicrobiota bacterium; assembly: GCA_037142115.1. Lineage (GTDB taxonomy): Bacteria > Verrucomicrobiota > Verrucomicrobiia > Verrucomicrobiales > Akkermansiaceae > Luteolibacter. The sequence continues at coordinate 7,947 of JBAXBG010000030.1, forward strand.
CGGTGGTGCCTACGGTGAGGGAACTGCCTCCATAAACGGTGATGGTGTTACTGTTGAGGGCGCCGCCGTTATCGACTGTTAGGCTGCTGCCGCTTGTACTGCCACCCCCAACGGTGATGACTGGGCTGTTGAGGGTGCCGCCGCTCTGGATAGTTAGATCGCTGCCGTTGATCACATCGGTGACTGGGGTGGTGATCGTGCCGCCGCCGCCGCCGAGGTTGAGGTTGCCGCCATCGCTTGTCAACGCCGTGGTAGAAGCGTTGATGTTGCCGGTAAAGTTACCGCCGCCGTGAGAAACCGTTAGGCTGTAGCTGTTGGCATTGATTGTGCCGATGCCAGACAGGTCGTAGATGACCTGGTTGCCGCCAGCGAGGACGAGGGTACCGTTGACTGCCACAGTGGCCTGAGCGTCGAGGCGCTGGGCACCACCGAGGATGAGCGTGCTCAGAGCGTTGACCGTGACGTTGAGTGACTGGCTCACGCCGTTGAGGAGGACGTTGCCATTGGTAACGAGATCGCCGGCACCGAGATTGGCGTTGATGACCGATCCGCCGTTGAGCGTGTAGGTGGCGGCGCTGAGGGTGGCGGTGCCGTTGATGGTGCCGGTGTTCACCAACGAGGCGATGGTGTCATTGGTGGCATCGATATTGAAGGTGCCGTGATTGGTGACCGCGGCCGCGGCGTCCAGACCGCCATTGAGATCGTTGAGGATGGCACCTGCGGCAACATGGACCGTTTGGCTCATCAGTCCGCCGCCGCCGGAGAGCGTGAGCGTGCCGGCATCGACCAGGGTGGTGCCGGTGTAGGTGTTGGCACCGGTGAGGGTCAGCAGCCCGGACGTGATTTTCGTCAGGTTGCCGCCACCGGAAATCACGCCCGCGAACGCGCCTTGGTTGACGGTTAGAATGCTCGGCGAGGCGAGGGTCACCCAGCCGCTGCCATTGAGGGTGTCGATCGCGTCGTTGGCGGTTAGAGCGAGCGTGCCCTCCACGGTGGCGACGGTGTTGGAGGCCAGGCCGCCATTGAGGTCATTCAAGGTGGCGCCGGCGGTGATGTTGAGCGTCGGGCTCGTCAGGCTGCCAGATCCGTAGAGCGTGAGCGTGCCGGCATCGACCACGGTCGAGCCGCTGTAGGTGTTGGCGCCGGTGAGGTTCAGCAGGCCTGATGATTTCTTGGTCAGGCCGCCGAGGCCGGAGATCACGCCGGAGAAACTGCCATCATCGAGGGTGAGGCGTCCGCCGGCATTCTGCAGGGTGCCGCCGCCAAAGAGCGAACCGATCTTTTCATCGCCGCCAAGCAGCAGGGTGGCGAGCGAATCAATGGTCAGATCGGTGGTGTTGAGCAGGCGGTCGGTGGATCCCAGGGTGGTGGTGCCGGTCTGGACATGGAAGGTTTCCGCGGCGCTGGTGCCGTTGAGGGCGACGGTGGCGTTGGAGGTGACGATGCCGCTGCCGAGATTGGCGTTGATGACCGAGCCGTTGTTGAGCGCGTAGGTGGCGGCGGTCAGGGTGTGGGCGGAATTGTTGATGGTGCCGGTGTTGACCAGAGCGGCGATGGTGTCATCGGCGTTTTGCTCGACCGTGCCATCATTGGTGAGGGTGGCGGTGGCGCTGAGTCCGCCCGCGTTGTTGATGAGGGTGGTGCCGCCGGCGACATGAATGACATTGCAGGCGAGCGAGCCGTCCAGGGTGAGCGTGCCGACATCAATGAGGGTGGAACCGGAGTAGGTGTTGGCACCGGAGAGGATGAGGTTGCCGACGGTGACCTTGGTCAGTCCGCCGCTGCCGGAGATCACCCCGGAGAAATTGCCATCATCGAGGGTCAGGAGCCCGCCGGCGTTCTGGAGAATGCCGCCGCCAAACAGGGAACCGATCGTCTCATTGCCGCCGAGGGTGAGGGTGGCGAGCGCATCAATGGTCAGATCGACGCTGTTGAGCAGGCGCTCGGTGGAGCCCAGCGTGGTGGTGCCGCTCTGGACATGGAAGGTCTGCGCGCCGCTGGTGCCGTTGAGGGCGACCGTGCCGTTGGAGGTGACCGTGCCGGTGCCGAGATTGGCGTTGATGACCGAGCCGCTGTTGAGGGCGTAGGTGGCCGCCGTCAGGGTGTGCGCGGAGTTGTTGATGGTGCCCGTGTTGACCAGGGTGGCCACCGTGTCGTCCGAGTTCTGGTTGAGCGTGCCGTCGTTGTTGAGCGCGGCGAGCGAGGACAGCCCGCTGGTTTCGTCATTCAGAATCGCGCCCGAGAACACGTTGACCACGAGGCTCGCCAGGCTGCCGGTCAGCGTCAGCGTGCCGGCCTCGACCCGCGTCGAGCCGGTGTAGGTGTTGGCGCCGGAGAGGGTGAGGGTGCCGCCGCTGAGCTTGGTGAGGCCGTAGGCCGTGTCCGTGCCGGAGATCACCCCGGAGAAGGTGCCGTTGTCCACGCTCAGCGTGCCCAGTTGCACCGACACTTCGCCGCCGCCGTTGAGCGTGCCGATTTTTTCATTGCCGCCGAGCAGCAGGCTCGCGCCACCGGTGACCGTCACCACGCTGGTGTCGAGCAGGCGCTCAAGGGAGCCCAGCGTCATCGTGCCGGTCTGGATGTTGACGGTTGCGGCGCGGCTGGTGCCGTTGAGGGCGACACTGCCGTTCGAGGTGACGGTGCCGGTGCCGAGGTTGGCGTTGATGATCGAGCCGCTGTCGAGGGCGTAGGTGGCGGCCGTCAGGGTGGCGGTGCCGTTGAGGGTGCCGGTGTTGACCAACGAGGCGATGGTGTCGTTGGCGGCAGCGATGTTGAGGATGCCGTCGTTGATGACCGCCGCCCCGGCCGAGAGGCCGCCATTGAGATCGTTCAAGGTGGCTCCTGCGGTGATACTGAGCGTCGGGCTCGCCAGGCTGCCTGCGCCGGAGAGCGTGAGCGTGCCGGCATCGACCAGGGTGCTGCCCGAGTAGGTGTTGGCACCGGTGAGGGTCAGCAGACCGGTTGAGGTCTTGGTCAGGTTGCCGCTGCCGGAAATGACGCCCGCAAACGATCCTTGGTTCACGGTCAGAATAGTCGGCGCGGCGAGCGTCACCGAGCCGCTGCCATTCAGCGTGTCGATCGCGTCTGATGTGGTGAGCGCAAGCGTGCCGTTGACGGTTGCCACGGTGTTGGATGCAAGCCCGCCATTGAGATCATTCAAAATAGCGAACGAGGAAATGTTCACCGTCGGGCTCGTCAGGCTGCCGGAGAGGGTGAGCGTGCCGACATCGACCAAGGTGGTGCCGGTGTAGGTGCTGGCACCCGTGAGGGTCAGCGTGCCCGTGCCACTTTTAATGATGCCTGCGCCGCTGCCGCCCCCAATGCCGCCATCGGCGAGCACGCCGGTAAAGGTCGATGCACCCGCTTGATTGATCGTCAGGGTATTGCCGCCGAGATTGACCGAGCCGGCACCGGAGAGGTCACCAATGGCCTGGTTGCCGGTCTGGGAAATGTCCAGGTCCGCACCGCCGGAGATGGCCATCACCCCGTTGGCGTTGAGGCTGCCGGTGGAAACCAGGGTGGTGCCGTCGGCCCGGTAGGAGCGGGCGAGTGCCAGGGTGCCGCCGGTCACGCTGGTGCCGCCGGCATAGGTGTTGGTGTTGGTCAGGATCAGGATCCCGCGGTGGGTGGCGTCGCCCACGGTCAAGCTGCCGCTGGACAGCACGCCGGTGAGGGTGGCGGTGTCCACATTCGCGGCGTAGGACGCGGTGGTGTCGGTCGCGGCCATCGCGGCGTTGGCCATCACCAGAATGCTGCGGTTGCCACCATTGAGGTTGATGTTGTTTTTGAAATTGACGTTGTCGGTCGCGCTGGCGGAACCGAAGAGCAAACTGCTTCCGGCAGGCACGAAGCTGCCGCTGGCCCAGGTCTGGGTGGCGGCGGCCTGTCCGAAGTCGTTGTTGAGACTCACGTTGAGCGCACCGCCGACGGCAGCGAAACCGCCTGATCCGGTCCATTGGACTTTGCTCGGATCGGTGCCGACCAAGCGGGTGAAGTCGCCATTGGACTGGAGTACGCCGCCGGCAAAGTTGATATGGCTGTCACTGTAGATGCCCGTGCCGTCTTGCGCTTGCAGCACGCCGCCGGTGATCTTGGTTTCCCCGGAGTAGGTGTTGCTGCCATTCAAGATAGCCAAACCGCTGCTGACCGTCAGACCCGCGCCTGAGCCCGACGGAATGGCCGAGCCCATTGAGGAGGCGCTGTCATCGGCGATGGACCCATTGATCGTGATCACGTTACCCGTGCCGGCGGCAAGAACCACACTGGACCCGGTCATCATGAAAATATCCGAACCCAGCGCGCTACCCGCAGCCCCCGCCGCAACGGAGGTGCTCGCATGCTGGCCCGCGCCGCCACGCACGACGTTCTGGCCGATGGTGGCGTTGCCGGCGATGGTGAGAACGCCGCCATCGCGCACGAAGATGCCGCCGCCAATGCCATTGCCGCCGCTGCCGCCCGCCACACCAATACCCGCGGTAATACCCGAAGCGCCGGTGCCGCCGCCGAAGCCGCCTGTGCCGCCACTGCCACCACTGGCATTCAAACCGCTGGGGCGACCGGCACTGGTGCCGCCCGGGATCTCGGGCGTAGCCGGTGAGATCACATAAGATTGATCGTGAGCAGCGACATCCAAGACGGATGTCACGGGGACTGATGTGGTTGTACCATTGCTCAAGAGAACAGATTTTGTAGTATCCGCGTCCTGCGTGGGGAGGCCGGTTTGCAACACAACAATACCACCCGTTCCGCCATTCAAAAACGGGTCTGTGTATTGTGTTTTATAGGTGTCGGCAACATGCTGCGTCCCATTGACCTGAGCCACCGCATCAGTCTTCAGATAAGTAGCCGCCCCGGCACCCGCACCGCCAATGCCGCCGTTGCCACCCAGGCCGCCGCCGGCGCCGAAACCACCAATACCACCGTTGCCACCACTATTGCCATCACCACCTGCCGCACCGCCTTTGTAGGCTGAACTGCTCCAATTCGCTCCGCCAACCCCGCCGTTGCCGCCAGCGCCACCAGCGCCGCCACCAAAGAAATCGCCGCCATAGCCGCCAGCGCCGCCGCTGCCGCCAGCGCCGCCGAGACCGATCTGGCCAGCGGCCAGTGATTTATCGAAATACACGTTGGCGGCGATGGCGTTGCCCAAGTTGATGGCCGCGCTTGAAGTAGAAAGTGCGAGACCCACACCGACGTTGATCGTGAACGGGTTGGCGAAAGCACTGCCCATCTCCAGAATGACACCCGCCAGATCCAGGGAAGCGGTTGTGGTCGCTAAAATGAGGGAAATACTGTGATCCCCGCCATTGCCACCATTGCCACCGGTGCCACCCGTGCCACCAAAACCGCTTGCGCTATTGGAGCCCATGTTCCCCTTGGTGCCGGTGGTGCCACCGATATCCGTGTAGGTGAACTGTTCAGGTGTATATCCACTGGCCCCCGAGGCAGCCGCACTGCCGCTGTTGAACAAATTATTAAGCGTGCCGCCGGTGCTGCCGAGGCCGCCAGCGCCGCCCACGGCACTATTGCCCAGGATGTTGACATTGGTGAGGGTCACCGACGCTCCCGAATTAATAAAGATAGCGCCGCCCAAGCCCGCGCCCCCACCGCTGCCACTGCCTCCCGCCGTGGAAAAGTTCGTCAGGGTCGCGTTGCTGATGCTCAGATTGCCGCCCTGCACGAAGTAGCCGCTGCCGCCCGCGCCGTCGATGCTCCCGCCCGCATTGTCCAAACTGACGCTGCCGCTGGTCTGGATCGCCGGGGACCCCTCCACCTGCCCCGCTGAAAACAGCAGGGGCATCGCCAGGGCGATGAGGGCCGGCAGTGAAGCGGCGGCTGCGGAACGGGCGGAAATCAGCCCGAGGGCCAACGATACGGGCGAGAACTTGCGTTTCATGGTGGCGGTTGCGGGATTTCGCTTCTGTTAGAAATGGCGAATGCGCTGAAGTATCTTGGCGGATTCAAAATGTCAAAAAAAATAACCATAAAACGTCAAAAGAGATAACCACAACGTGTCACTAAAAAGACCACAAAAACATAAGAGTGCTTGTGCTATAAAGAACTCCCCGGGGGAGACGAGATGAAACGGTCGGGGTGGGGTGCGCGGTAGCGCGTGGCCGTTACCGGTGGGGCCGGCCAAACGGCATCGCGGCGGCTTCACCAGCAGCTCGGCATCCTGGCTTCAACGGTCCCCGGCCGACATGCCCGCCAACTGGCAGACGCGCTTGAAATGAATGGTCTCGACCGGGGTGATCGACAGCCGGGAGCCGCGCTGGCAGACCGTCATCTCCGCCAGCAGCGGATCGGCCTTGATCACCTCGAGGGTGAGCAGGTCGTGGCAGCGGCTGACAAACTCGAAGTCGACGAGCCACCAGCGGGGTTTGGCGGCGCTGGCCTTGGGGTCGAAGTATTCGCTGGCCGCGTCAAACTGGGTCGGGTCGGGGTAGGGGTGTCCCGCGACCCGGGCGATGCCCACGACGCCCGGCGGCTTGGCATTGGAATGATAAAACAACGCCAGGTCGCCGGGTTGCATGTCCTTCCACATGAAATTGCGCGCCTGATAGTTGCGCACCCCGCTCCACGGCTCGCGGCCCGCCCGGGCCAGATCGCCGATGGAAAACGTGGCGGGCTCGGATTTGATCAGCCAGTGGCGCATGCAGGCAAATGGAGAAATTTGGAAAGCTGAAAGGGCTCCGCGCTTCCTCTTGATCTTATTTCAGCTTTCAGCTTTCAGCTTTCAGCTTTCAGCTTTCCGCTTTCCGCTTTCCGCTTTCCGCTTTCCGCTTTCAGCTTTCCGCTTTCAGCTTTACTCCTTCAGCGATGTCCTCGAGCACGTCGAGTTCCGGGCGGAAGTCGCCGGCCTGATAGGAACTGCGGACCAGCGGCCCGCTGGCGACGTGGCGGAAGCCCTTGGCCAGGGCGATTTCCTTGTATTCGGCGAACACCTCGGGAGTGATGAATTCGATGACCGGGAGGTGCTTGGGGGTCGGGCGGAGGTATTGGCCCAGGGTGAGCACGGTGACGTCGTGGGCGCGCAGGTCGTCGAAAGCCTGCAGCACTTCCTCGCGGCGCTCGCCGAGGCCGAGCATGATGCCGCTCTTGGTTGCGACCTTGCCCAGAACCATCGCCTTGGCCTTCTTCAGGACGGTGAGGCTGCGCTGGTATTGGGCGCGCGATCTGACCAGCGGGGTGAGGCGCGCCACGGTTTCAAGGTTGTGGTTGAAGATGTGCGGGCGGGCGTCCATCACCAGTTGCAGCGCCCAGTCGCGGTCGTTGAAATCAGGCACCAGCACTTCGATGATGGTCTCCGGGTTGGCCGCGCGCACCGCCAGGATCGTTTCCTGGAAATGCTGGGCACCGCCATCCTGCAGGTCGTCGCGTGCCACCGCGGTGATGACCACGTGGCGCAGCCCCATGCGGCGGGTCGCCTCGGCCACGCGCTGCGGCTCATCGGCCTCCAGCGGGTCGGGCTTGGCGGTCTTGATCGCGCAGAACCCGCAGGCCCGGGTGCATTTTTCCCCGGCGATCATGAAGGTGGCGGTGCGCTGGCTCCAGCATTCCCAACGGTTCGGGCACTGCGCTTCCTCGCACACCGTCACCAGCTTCAGGTCGGTGACGAGCGCCTTGGTCGACCAGAATTCCGGGTTGTTGGGCAGCCGGACTTTCAGCCAGGCCGGCTTCTGGCTCCGGTGCAAGGCGGGATCCATCGTGGTGGGCGGGCTGCAGCTGCTCATGTGGTGGGAGCCTACGCGCGGGTCCCCGGCCGGGAAAGGGGAAATTGCCGCCCCGCCAAGATGACGCTCTGGGTTGTCATTGAAACCACCATCGGCCTCGGGCCGCAAGCGGCCTACAACGCGTCGAGGTGTTGATCCTTCCAATCACTTTTACGGTTTCTTCGAACTCCTGGTGATGGATTCACGCCAGCCCGCGGCGGCGGCGCAGCCACCACTCGGCGCACAGCAGGCCGAACAACAGGGTCGCGACTAACGGGTGGTTCCAGGCGTCGGTGACCACCTCGCGCTCGGTGAGGCGTTGGGGTTTGGGAAGGGCTTTGAGCCACTGGTCGCCCTGTCCGAGGGCGAAATAGCCGCCGCCGCTGTGGCGGGCGATGGCGCGCAGGTAATCCGCGTCGGGAGCCTCGCCGCGGCGTTCTTGCGGCGAGGCGGCGACCGCGATCCGGGTGGTGGCGCGGGCGTCGCCGCCCGGCCAGGTAGCCTGGGCCTCCACTTCATAGATGCCGGTGGATTCGGCGGCGAGTTCGCCACGGAAGCCGCTGACCCGGCGGCCGTCCGGGTTGCGCCAGACGGCGGGCTGGAGGGTGATTTGCTTGTTAGACGCTGCGGGGTCCTTGATCGTGGTCGCGAGGGTGGTGAAGGGTGCCGGGCCCTTGCCGATCCATTCGGCCAGCACCGCCAGTGGGTCGCCCTGCCGATAGAACGGGCGCTCGGAGGTCAGCTCGATGCGGCCGCTGCTCTGCAGGCCCTCCTGGTCCGGGGCGAGCCAGTCGAGAAGTTGGCCCCAGAACGTGTCGTAGGCGGAGAGCTTGCCGGTCCAGCCCGGGGCGGCCACCCGCCAGCGCCAGAGGGTGTCGCTGAGGACCACGGCGACGCGGCCGCGGCCCTGCTGCTTGACCACGACTAACGGACGGGCCTGGCCGCCGGCGATGGCCTCCATCAGGACCTGGGCGTTGCTGGCCACGCCGGTGGCGAGGTTGGCGCTCTGCAGCGCCGGAAAATCTTTCACCGCCTCGAACAGCGGGCCGAACACCGGATGGCGCAGGCCCGCGTCGGTGAGCTTCACGCCAAAGCGCCCGTCGTGGTGGGGCGCCGGGGTGGGCACCGGCAGGATCCGGCCGAGCACCGCCGCCGCCTGCGGCGAGGCTAACAAGTTAGGCCCGCCGAGCACCGCCAGCCCGCCGCCGTGGTTGGCGAAATCGGCGAGCGCCTGCCACTGCGCCGCGTTGAGCGCATCCGGGCTGACGTCGGCGAGGATCACGGAGGCGCGGGTGGCGAGCGCGGCGGCGCTGAGGTCGAGGGTGCCCGTGGCGGCGGCGCCGCCCTCGCCCAGGCTGGCCCAGCGGCCGTCCTGCCAGCGGGTGTATTCATCGAGGCGCACGTTGCGGTCGGTGGTGAGGGCGCGGCGCAGGAATTTGCCCTCAACGCCCAGGGTGTTTTCCAGTAACAGCACGCCGCGCCCTTCCTGCCGGACGGCCACCACGAACGGTTGCGACTTCGCCGCGGCGTCCGCCGCCGGGTCGGCCACCCGCAGTTCATAGGCATAACTTCCCGGGCGCTGCGCCGGCAGCGGCAACATCGCCTCCACCACCTCGCCGCGCTGGCTGAAGCGCACCGGCTTTTCTGATAGCTTGCGGCCCTCGCTCCACAGTTCCAGCGCGATGTCCTTGCCGTCCACACCCCACCCCTGGAGCACGACGCGCACGCTCGTCTCGGCCCCGGCGGCCGGGCGGCGCGGCGGCTCGACCTGCCAGACGGTGACCCGCGCGGCGGCGGCCACAGCCGGATCGGGCGGTTCCACCTCCATCGCCCAGCACGGCACCGGCAGGCTAACCGGCGGGCCGGGGTCGGTGTGCAAGCCGTCGGAAATCAGGACGATGCCCGCGGCCTGCTCGCGGCCCCAGCGCCTGGCCCACTCCGCCAGCGCGCCGTTGATGCGCGACTCGGTGCCCTGGAACGTGAGCTCGCCCGGCACGGCTTCCTGCAGGTTTCTATCAAATGAAAAATACCGCAGGTCGCAGGATTCGCGGGCCCGGCGCAACGCGGCGGAGTCCAGCCAGGCGCGCGCCGCCTGGCTGCGCGGGGCGGCGGCCGGGCCGTCGTTCATGCTTTGCGAGGTGTCGACGAGCACCCCGATGAGCGGCCGCTCGGACACCGCTTCACGGCGCCGGAACTGCGGCTGGAGCAGGATCCCGGCTAACACGATCGCGGCCGCCCCCCGCAGGGCCGCCAGGGCGATGGCGCGCCGCCGGTCCGGGTCGCGGCGCGACGCGGCGAGCGTCCAGGCGGTGAAGCCTAACACACATGCCGCCAGCACCCCGGAAATCACATCCTGGCTCACGGGCGCGACCTCCTTCCTGCTAGCCAGGCGGGCGGGCGGGGAATGCCCGAGATCGGCAGTTTGAGCACGCAAAGAGATGGATTATCCGCAGATGAACGCGGATAGACGCAGATGAAGAGGGATTTCATGGGGTTTTATCTGTGTGCATCTGCGTTCATCTGCGGTTAAAAAATCTTGAGATGTCGGCACTGCCGGTCGCCGGTTCACGCCGGCTGGCGGCCAGCGCGCTGGCCCGTCCTTCCAGCAGAAATACCAGTGCCGCCGCCGCCAGCAACCACGGCCACAGCGGCACCTCGCGGCGGCTTTCCTCGCGCCATTCGCGGATGCCTTGCGGCCCGGCGGCGACCCGCCCCGGCAGCATGGCCTGCAGCGTGGCGGCCGCGACGGGCCGCAGGTCGGATTCCGCCCGGCGGACGTTCACCGCGCAGCGCCAGACGGTTTGGCCGGTGGAGGAAACCGCCGGGTAGAGGCCGCTGCGCGTCACCCGGGTGTGAGGAGTGCCGTCGTCCGCAGCCGGCCAGGCCGCGTCGCCGGCGAAGCCGGCCAGATCCGGCCAGGCCTCGCCGACCCAGCAGGTGGTGGCGGTTTGCACGGCCAGGGCGCGCGCGCGGGCCAACTGTTGGACTAACGGGACATAGGCCGGCGATAGCGGCAGATCGCCCCAGGTGCGGTCGGCGCTGGCATTGAGCCAATAGACGCGGCCGCGGCCGCGGGGCGCTTCAACTAACAGCGGAAGCTCGCCCGCCAGCGTGGCCAGCACCCTGGCCCCGCCGGCCGGCGCGCACCGCCGGGCGGTTTTTTGCGGCAGGGAAGGGAAGGCGGTCTGTTCGCTCCACACGCCGTCAAACAGGAAATGGGCGGGTGCCAGCAGGCGGGTGGCCATCCGGCCCGCGGGCAGGTGGAGTTCCTCCCCGGTGGAGACCGGCCAGTCCTTGGGCAGGGGATCCGGCGGCGCATCCGCCGTGACGATCATCGTGCCGCCAGCCTCCGCGTAGGCCAGCGCCTTCGCCCAGGCCGCCGCATCACTCACCGCGCCGGCCGTGAACCAAATCGAGTCGATGCCGGCGGTCGCCTGCTGGAGCCACGCGTCGGATTCAATGGCCGTCGCCTTGCCCGCCCCCCCGGCGGTCAGCGCTCGCGTTAGAAAGTGCGACGCGCGCATGCCGCCCATCGCGCCGCCATTGCGATCCACCACCAGGGCGTTCATGGGCTGGCGCACCGGCAGGGCGAAATGCCAACGGTCGTCGCAGGCCAGAGCGTCACCCGCCAACGCCACCTCGCCGGCCAGCACCGCCTCGTCGGTCGCCGGCACGGGCAACGCCAAGGGCACGTCGAGTGAGCCGCCGGCGGGGATCTCCACGGGTTTGCGCAGCAGCACCTGGCCGCCGATCCGGCACTCCAACAAATCCGTCACCGCCGCGCCGCTGCAATTGACCAGCCTGGCCATGCCGCTGAGCAAGGCCCCCGCGCTGGCGGTGCGGGCGTCCCATGTGACCGATGTGACGCTGATGTTAGGTGGCCGCGCCGCGTCGGGCGAGAGCACGGTGAGGTTGGTGTTGGAGCGGTTCCACGAGCTGCGGAAGAACCCGGCGGCGGGCCAATCCCAGGCAGCCGGTTGGTTGTCGGTGATGACCACCAGCTCCTTGCGGCCGGTGCTGCGGGTGGCCGCCCATTCGCGCGCCGCGGTGAAGGCCGGTGCCAGGCCCGAGGATCCCTCCGAGACGGTCACCGCGTCTAACATCCCAAGCACTTGCCCGCGGGCCGTGACCGGCACGGGCACCGGCTGCTCGAGCCGGTCGGTGAGCACCCACAGCGCCACCGCATCCGTCGCGTCGAGGCTTTCAATCCACTCGCGGGCCAGCCGTTTGGAGGCATCCAGGCGGGTGCCCGCCTCCCCGCGCCAGCCCATGCTGGCCGTGGCATCGAGCACCACCACCGCCTCGACCGCGCGGCCCGCGCCCAACCACGCGCCGCGCCCGCGCACGACCGGCCGCGCGAACGCCGCCGCCAGCAAAGCGAGCAGCAGCAGGCGCAGCAGCAGCAAGCCGAGGTTCTCGACCTTCGCCTGGCGCTTCATGCGCGAGGTCGCCAGCTTCAAATACCGAAGCGAGGGAAACTCCACCGGCGTCTGGCGCCGCCGCCGCCGCAGGTGCAGCCACAACGGCACCGCCAGGGCGGCGGCGGCGGCTAACATGAATGGCGAGAGCAGGCCCACGGGCGGTAAAAGCTGAAACGCTGAACGCAGAAAGCTGAAATGAAGAGGGACGAGTGAGTCGTCCGGCCGTAGTGGTAGGTGAAGCGCCTGCCGTTGGGAAGCGGCAATCGTGGCTGCCGCGTCCCGCGGCAGGCCGTGATCGGGGCGTCCCGCCGCCAGGTCCAGACGGAGGGAGGAGAGGCGGCGGGCAAAATGCCCGCGCCACCGTGGCCCGGGCATTCTGCCCGGTGCCTGCAATCAAGTGACCGGGACGAGCCATTCGGGACTGACCCGAGAAGAAGGACAAAGACCGGATTTGCGAATTTTGTCGGATTTCACGGGGATGCGATCAGGGAATGTTGCCAGCCGATTCCGGAGTGATCGCCGCGACATCCTTGCGGGCCATCCACCCGCGGAGATTCGCTCCGGGAACTTCGATATAATAAAAATCGCCGGTTTGGCCGCCGAGGCGCACGATCCGGCCCGGCCCCGGCGTGCCGAGGGCTTCGGCCGTGGCAAATGGCGACAGCCGGACGGTGGCCGCCTCGGAAAGGACGATGCCCTGGTTGGCTTCGGCGCGCCGCAGATACAGCGCGCTGCCGCCCAGCGCCAGCGCCACGCTGGCCAGGCCTGCCGTCACCCCCACTGCCAGCCGCGGCCCGCGGCGCAACACCCCGCCTAGCAGCGCCAGGCCGCCGAGAGCGAGCGCCGACCCGGTGACCAGCCAGGACCATTCGTTGCGGCTCAGGTAGTTGAGCGCCACCTCGACGAGCGGGTGGCGGTCGCTGTCCTCGAAGGCGGCGGCCGCCTTGCGCGCCAGCGCCAGATTGGCTAACAAATCGGGATCGCGCGGGGCGAGCAGGCGGGCGCGCTCGTAGGCCAGGATCGCGGGGCCGGTGCGGCCGAGGCGCTGATAGCTGTTGCCGAGGTTATAGAACACCGCCGCGCGCGGGCCGTCGGCCGCGAGCGCCTGCTCGTAGGCGGCGGCCGCCGCCGCGTAGTCGCCGGCCGCGAACTGCCGGTTGGCTTGATCGAAGGCCGCCGATGGCGCGGCGCCGAGCGGCGAGCATCCTAACAAAAAGCAGCAGGCGGCGAGGAGTGGGGGAGGGGACATGTCAGTGGGAGGAGGGGGTGAGAGTGGCGAGGGCCTCAGCGAGCAGGGTTTTCCATTGGGGGTCGATGGCGCGGTGGGCCGGCGGGCAGTAGGCGTGGCGGTCGGCCTCGCGGAAAAACCTCGCCACCGGCGCGTCCGGCGGAGTGCGGGCGTGAATTTCCGCCAGGGTGATGGCGGCCGCGGGTTGGTTCCACTCCAGGCCGAGGCGGTGTTGGAGCGCGAGGCGCGCCGCCGCGAAAAATCCCGCCGCGTCATCGGATGCGGCACAGCGCGCGGCGGCAGCGAGCGCCTCGCGGGTGGCCCGCTCCATCGCCGCGCTCGCCCGGCGGCGCGGATTGTCCAGGCGCCGGCGCAGCCACGCCGCCAGGACTCCCAGCCCGGCCAGCGCCGCGGCACATCCTAACAGCCATGGGAACGCCGGCCGGGCCACCAGCGGCACCAGCTCGCCGCGCCGCGACATCGTCTGATGCTGGGCAACGAGCTTGGCGGCGGTTGGCGCCGGTTCCTTGGCGGCGGTTTCCGGGGCCGGTTGGGCATCCACGATGTCGGCGCCCGCCACCTGGATTTTTTGCGCCGGACTGGTCACCGTCTTGTAGGCGCGGAGGTTCGGATCGAAGAAGCTGAACGCCAGCGCGACCTCGCGCGCGCCGCCGGTGAGCGGCACCGCGCTGAGTTGGAAACTCTTGCTGCCGGAAAACGCCGCCTCGTCCCCGGCGCTGAAGTCGCCCTTGGTCGGATAGGTTTTCCAGCCGTCCGGCGGGGTGATCTCGGGCGCGTTCATCAGCGCGAAGTTCCCCGAGCCGCTCAGCCGCGCGCTGATCTGCTGCGGCTCGCCGGTTTTCCAGTTAGACGGAATGCCGGCGCTCTCGATCTTGAAATCGCCCACCGCTCCGGTGAACCCCGCCGGGCGCCCGGCGGCGGGCAACGCCAGCACTTCAATCTCCTGGTCGTCGGACTTGAGTGTCACCTCCTTTTGGATCATCGGTGCGTTCAGGTCGTCGAAGATGTTGTCAAAAAACGGATCGTCAAACGGGCTGCCGGTGCGCCGCCGCCGCGCGGGCTGCGCCGACGGGTCGCGCACCGCCACCGTCGCGTCCAACGACAGCGACGCCGGATACTTGCCCGCCTTGGTGGCGGAAATTCCGCCATACCAGGTGACGACCAAGTAGCGTTTGCCGTCCTTCATCTTCTCGGTTTGCTGTGGCTGGCTGCTCACATGGTGCAGGGTGAAGGCTTTCCCTTCCGGTTGGATGCCACTGCGCAGCCCGGCCCGGGCCGCGGCGGGAATCCAGGCCTGAATGCACACCGGCGCGATCTCACCGACATACACCTGCTTGCGGTCGTTGTCCGCCAGCGAAACTGTTAAAAAGCCGAAGCGCTTCTCGCCGGTATCCTCCGCCTCGCCGCCGGCGGTCGGGCCGGTTTGCCCGTGCGGTTGCAGGCCCGCCGGCGGTTGGGCGGCGGCCGCGCCGAGGACCTTGAGCTTGAGCGGCCGGGTCGTGTATTTTTGGCCATCGACGGTCACCCCGATCGCCGGAACCTGATAGTCCCCGGGGACATTGGCGCCCACGGCATAGCTATAGGTCACGGAGCGCGTGGCCTGGCCGTTGATCCACTGGTAGTTCTGGCTCTGGCCGTGCGGTTCGACGATGAGATTCTCGACCGCGGGGATCTCGGGCTGGCTGGCACTGCCCCCCGAGATTTTCAGCGTCAGGAGCACGCCATTGCCGGCAATGACGGAGTCCCGGTCGAGTTGCGCCTCCACTTCCGCGGCGGCGACCCGCGCCAGCGGGCCCGCGGTCATTGCTAGCAGAACTACCACGGCCCACACCCATTGAAGGGCGGCCTTGTTGGAATGAAGCGCGCTTACCATGTCTTGCCTTTGGTGGAGTTGTCAGGGGTCGCGTAACGGGTCCGGCGGACCTGCGGGATTGGGATCACCGTGCGTTCGTCATCGCGCAGGGTTTCAAGCATCTGGCGGGCCTCTTCCGCCGTCATTTGCTGTTTCGCGCCGCGCTCCTCGCTCATGGGATCCGCCGCCTCTTGGGCGGATTTTTCTTTGCCGGATTCTTTGCCGTCTTTGGCACCTTTCCCATCCTTGGAGTCCTTGGAGTCCTTCCCGTCCTTCTGATCCTTCTGATCCTTCTGATCCTTCTGATCCTTCTGATCCTTCTGAT
>JBAXBG010000031.1:0-23066 GCA_037142115.1 Verrucomicrobiota bacterium
GCCTGCCGCAAATCAATGGTTGCTGTTTTTGCCGTGGTGGTGGTGGCGGTGGCCCGACCTTCGGTGGTGGCGGTGGTGGTGGCGGTCAGCCGATTTTGCCACCCTACAATCCTCCAAACGTGAGCCCGTAAATGGCGTCATTCCGTCAGTGACCGCTTTGTTTGCACTCTTCTCTCTCTTGAAATTTATGAAACGCAAAATTCCCCTAGGTTTGCTCGCTCTGTGCGCGATTGGGTCGGCATCCGGCCAAGGCATGTATTACGCCAGCGCCGATGCCAAGGATTCACTGCCCTTGAAGTGGACGGTGGGTCTCAGTGCCATCTTTGACGACAACGTAGCGCCGGGCTCTGGTGAGAAACAGAGTTCCTTCGGAATCAACCCCAGCGTGGCCATGTCGTTGGTGTCGATCACCCCGCAGACGACGTGGGATGTCTATGCCCGGCTCGGCGTGATCTATTACATTGACGCGCCCGCCACCATGGATCAGATCAGCCCCCAGTCGCATGCAGGGGTGACCTTCGTCCATCGCTTCAGCGAACAACTGCGCTTCACCAGCAGCAACTTCATCGCCTATGAATTGGAACCGGACTATTCCTATGGCTACGCGTCCTCGCGCCAAAACGGGGCGTATTTCTACTGGCAGTCGGACAATTCGGTCGGCTACCGCTGGACCGAGCGCTTCGCGACCTACAGCGGCCTGCGGCTGAACGCCACCAGTTATCCTGATGTCGCCGACAACGACCGGTTCACCTGGGAGATCTACAACCAGTTCCGCTACCAACTGAGCCCGCAGTCGGTCCTCACCACCGATGTGCGGTATTCCGAGACCTACGGCAACGGGGCCGCCTCGGATCTGTCGGACTTCTATTTGCTGGGTGGCATGGAGCACCGCTTCAGCGCCAATACCATCGGCATCGCCCGCGCGGGCGCACAGTTCCACAGCGTCAGCGGCGGCGGGAAGTCCTATGTCAGCCCCTATGTGGAATTCGCCATCAACTCGCAAGTCACCCAGCCGCTGAGCGTGCGGTCCTATATCCGCTACGGGATTGAAGGCAGTGGCAACGTGCAAACCCTCGCCTCTGGAACGCAGTTGGTCGAATTCAACGACCAGCGCGTGCTCCGCTTCGGTCTTTCCAGCGAATATGTGATTTCGCCGGTGTTTTCCCTGTTCGGCGGGGTCGATTATATTCCCACCTCCTATGCGGGTGGCGTTACCCGGCCATTCGGCGCGGACCCGGGTGGCACGGCCGTTGGCGATTACTCCACCGACATCTTCAATGCTTACATCGGGGTGTCGATGAAGATCAACGACTACCTGACCGCCTCCGCTTCCTACAACTACACCAATTCCAGCTCTGACTTCGTCGGCAGCTCCTATGACCGCAACCGCATCAATGTGGGTGTGACGGCTCAGTTTTGATCGGAGCACTTGATTCGTGAGCTGCAAGTCCGCGCCGGAAACCCCTCATTTAGTGGATTATGGACTCCTGCAATGTGCTCATTGCGGGAGTTCTTATTTTCACTGGAACTCTGTTGAATCTGTGACAAATTTACACCAATGAATCTCTCTGCTAACCAACAAAACGAAACCACCCTGCACGCGGTCGATTATTGGCAGGTGGTCAGGAACCGCTACGGGATCATCCTCCTGACCTTGTTGCTGGTGTTCATGACCGCCGCGGTCATCACCTATGTGATGCCCAAGAAATACGAGAGCGAAACCACCATCGAAGTCAAACCGCGGATGGGCGGAATGTCGCCGCTGGGTGCCAAATTGGGCGAATCCTCGTCGGTGAGTCCGATGACCCCGCAGTTCTTCGGCACCGAGTTTGAGAAGATCAAAAGCCGCAATTCGCTTGAGAAAGTCGTCAAGAGCCTGGAGTTGGTCAACCGCTGGAACGTCGACAATGAAACGGCGCTGCGGATTCTCAAGGGCATCGTCACCACCCAGAATATCCGCGGCACGGACTTGATCTCGATCCGGGTGCGCCACACCAACAAGGTCGATGCCAAGGACGTGACCGAAGAGGTCGCCCTCGCCTACAAGGCCTATCGGGCAGAGATTGAGGGCCGCGACTCCGAGCGGGCCCTCCACGAATTGAACAAGGCCGTCCGCAATCAGGAGGATAAGGTGGAGGACCGCCGCAAGGTGCTCTCGACCATCGTCCGGACCAAAGGCATTATTTACAAGGGAACCGACTCCTTTTACGGCCAAACCGGCGTGGACGAGGATCAGGGTGCGCGCGACGCGCTCCAAACGTATCATAAGCTGGAGCAGGACAAGATGCAGTTAGAGAGCCAGATCAGCAGTCTGCTCAAGTATGACAGCGACCAATTGATGGTTTACGCATCGGGGCTGGAGCTGCCGGACAACATCATCCGCAACCTCTATCCCCAATTCCAGGAGGCCAAGCGCCAACTCGATAGCCTCAAGATTAACGGTCTGGGTGATCGCCACCCGACGGTGCTGGCAGCGGTCGACCAGATCCAGAACATGAAACGCCAACTCGACGAGGGCGTCGTGAACCTGCGTGCCACCCTGATGGCCCAATTGGACCTGGCGTCCAACCGACTCAAAGGCGTCGAACTGATGAAGGACTCGACCCGCGAGGAAGCCATCAAGCGCGGGCTGGACGCGCAGGATTATGTCGATGCCAAGCGGGATTTCGAGACCGATCAGGAGTTGCTGCAGACGATGAAGATCAAGCAGATGGCGGAAACCATCGCCAGCAAAACGCCCAGTGAGAGCGTTGAAATTCACGATGCGGCGGTTATTTCGGATGGTCCGGTGAGTCCCAACGTGACCCTCAATCTGGTGTTGGGGGCCGTGGTGGGTTTGATTTTCGGGGTCGGCATCGCCTTTTTCCTCGAATATCTCGACACCTCGGTCAAGAGCCTGGAGGATGTGGAGCGCTATCTGCAAGTGCCGGTGCTGGCAGTGATCCCCAAGGATGTCGGAATCCTGCACAAGCAAAGCGGCAACAGCCCGGATGCCGAAGCCTATCGGATCCTGCGAACCAACATCGAGTTCAACCGCAAAAACCCGGCGGACAATGCCATCACTGTGGTGTCGGGTGGTGCTGGTGAAGGCAAATCCACCACTTTGATCAATCTGGCGTATATCTGCGCCCAGGGCGGCTACACCACCCTGATGATCGATGGTGACTTGCGGCGCCCGCGCCTGCATACCTTCTTTGACATCAACAACTCGGTGGGGCTTACCAATTATCTCACCACGGAATTGATGCTGGAGGACGTCATCCTGCAGACGCCCGTGGACAACCTGTATTTCATGCCGTCGGGGATTTTGCCGGCTGATGCCGCGGGCATCCTCAACTCGCGGCGGATGTCGGAGTTGATTCAGGATGTGAAGCAGCGCTTCGACCTGGTTCTGGTGGACAGCCCGCCGATTCTGGGCGTGAGCGATGCCGCAGTGCTGGCCAGTGAAGTGGACCTTACGATGATCGTGGTTCAACACCGGAAACTGCCGCGCAACATGCTGCTGCGCGTCAAGCAGGCCGTCGAGAATGTCGGCGGCAATGTCATCGGCGTGGTGCTCAACAATGTCGACGTCCGCAGCGACAGCCAATACCAGTATTACACCAGCTACTACACCTATTATGCGCCAGCGGAAGCCCAAGTCGGGCCCGCGGCCCCTGCGCCCTCGCCCTTGAAGCCGCAGGCGACCGCGGCGCGCGGCGCAGATGCCGAGCACTATTGAAATCACTCACTCTAAATCACGATGAACCTCCAACGCATTCTCACTGGTTTGTTTGCCCTGTGCTGCATGACCGCCTCGGTTTTGGCACAGATTCAGCCCGGGCAGGCCGTGCAAATCACCATCTCCGGCGTGCCAGCCGAAGAGAAGGGGCGCTTTGAGACCACCTATCCGGTGTCCGAGGCGGGAATGATCAACATGCCATTCATTGGTCAGGTGCGCGCGGCGGGCCTGCGGGGTGAGCAACTCTCGGCGACCCTGGAGTCGCGCTACAAGGCGGCGGGCATCTATACCCACCCGACATTTCAGGTGATTGATTCGGATGCGAAGAAAATCCAGATGCAAATGGTGGTGGTGGGCGGATTTGTGCGCAGTCCCGGACCCAAGCCATGGACGCGGGGGATCACGCTGTGGCAGGCGATTCAGGCGGCGGGAGGGCCGACCGAGTTTGGCAGCATGCAGCGGGTGCGGTTGTTCCGCGGCAAGAGCGCCAAGGAGTATGATGCGACTCAACCCGAGTTCATGCGGATTCCTCTGGAGGTGGATGACACGATTGACGTGCCACAGAAGACGATCTGGAAAAACTGGGGCAACTGAGCCTGCCGGGCGGAGCCTCGGCAAGCCGGCAGTCAACCCGCTAGAAAAGCGCATCCGATGTCTGCGATCAATCGGAACAGGCCCGTGGATTTGATGCGGAGGTTGTTCCCCATCATCGTGCTGCTGGTCGGCCATGCGGCGTGGGCACTCGAGCTGCCCGCCGAGCCACTGTTGAACTTGAAGTCAGAGGAATTTCGCCAGCGCGAGAGCGCCCAGGCCGATTTGTTAGTCTGGGCGCGTGCCCATCCGGAGCCGGCGATGGACGCGCTGTTCCGGCACTCGCGGGAGGCGGCGGATCCCGAAGTTCGCGAGCGTTGCCTGGCGGTGTTGCGGGCCCTGGTTAATGACGAATACCTCACCGAGGGTGAGGGCTACATCGGGATCCGGATGCAGGATGAGTTCGCGAATGTTCCCGGGGATCCCAAACCGCGCAGCGTGATCCGGGTGATCCAGGTGATTGCGGAGTCGGCGGCCCAGCACGCCGGGCTCCAGCCCAACGATCTGATAGCCGGGTTGGCGGACCAGGTGTGGCATGAGGGTGCCGTCTCACGCTTGTTCAGCGAGAAAATCCGCCAACTCAAGCCCAGGACCAAGGTCAAGCTGCAGGTGTTGCGCGACGGCAAGCTGCAGGCAATCGAGGTCACCTTGGGCAGGCGGCCGTTCATTGCCGACCTGATGCTCCCCGACGAGCGGGCCGTGGATCCCGAGTCCGCCGAACGCGCGGCCAGGGACGCCTATTTCCGTCGTTGGCTGGAGCGTAAAAAGTCACCGAAGTGAGGCAATTCCGGTTTTGGAAATCGACATCCGGAAATCCCGTGGCATTTTTTAGAAACATTCCTAACTTCACACCGTTTGACTTTCATGACTCACTTCTGGTTTCGCAAAGCAGCTGCCGCTGCCGCCATGGTTTCCCTGTCCTGTTCCGCGTGGGCGCAGCAGGCGGATTTCAACGAAGTGGGCAGGCAAATGGCCATCATGCTGCAAAACAGCCATTTTGCGCGCCTGCCATTCAATGAGGAGCTGAGCCGGCGTTTTCTCGAGGATTATCTCAAGGATCTCGATTTCCAGCGGCTCTATTTCACCCAGCAGGACGTGGACAAGTTCACGGCGGATTACGGCAATGTGCTCCACACGCTGCTGCTGCAGGGCAAATTCATGCCGGCGGCGTCCGCGATCTATCATGTTTTTGTGAGGCGTGTGGAAGCCCGGGTGGGGCAGGCGGACCAGTTGTTGAATGACGGCAGTTTTGATTTTAGTGCGGCTGAATCGGTGATGCTGAGCCGCAAGAACGCGCCTTGGCCAAAGACCGAGAAGATCGCGGAGGATCTCTGGCGGCTGCAGATCAAGGAGGCGGTGCTCGCGGAGATGCTCCGCCGGGAAACCCTCACCAAACTTTCCAAGGAGCAGGGGAAACCCGATCCGGGCAGTGAGGACCGCAGCCCCAAGGAAAAAGTCGCCCTGCGCTACAAGCGCTTTCTGAGCAGCGTCAAGGACGTGGACGAGGAGGAGATCGCCAACTATTTTCTCAGCGCGGTGGCGCGTGCATACGATCCGCACACCGATTACATGAGCGATCGGGAAAGCAGCCGGTTCCGCGACGCGATGAAGAACGAGCTCGTCGGAATCGGGGCCTTGCTGCAAGGCGAGGAAGACGGGGCGACCAAAATCATGGGCATCGTGGTGGGGGGGCCCGCCGATCAGGAGGGCTCGCTGAAGCTCAATGACCGGGTCATGGCGGTGGACACCCTCAATACCGGCAAGGCCGAGGACATGCAGGACATCATGTTCATGAAGATCGACAAGGTGGTGGATCGGATTCGGGGCAAGGAGGGCACGTCGGTGGCTCTCAAAGTGGAACCTGCGGGTGGCGCTCCCGGGGAGACCAAGCTCATCGTCATTCACCGCGGCAAAGTGGAATTAAAGGACGAGCAGGCGAGCGCCGAGTTGATCGAGATGAAAACCCCCAAGGGCGGACCCCGCCGCTTGGGCGTCATCACGCTGCCATCGTTCTACGCGGATTTTGAGGAGGGCAAAGTGAGCTGCGCCACCGACGTCGAAAAAATCCTCAAGCGGCTCGTCGAGGAAAAGATGGACGGCTTGATCCTCGATCTTCGCAACAATGGCGGTGGCTCACTGGAGGAGGTCCGCCGCATGACTGGCTTCTTCCTGGACCGCGGCCCGGTCGTCCAGGTGAAAAACACCCTCAGTCAGGTTCAGGTCAAGGAGTCGGACAACGGCAAACCGATTTATAGCGGCCCGATGGTGGTCCTCACCGACAAGAGCAGCGCGTCCGCCAGCGAGATTCTCGCCGGCGCACTCCAGGATTTCAATCGGGCGGTGGTGGTGGGCGAATCGTCCACCTTCGGCAAAGGCACGGTCCAACAGCCGATGGATATCGGCCGGATGCTGCCCTTGTTCTCGGTTCGCAACAAGGCCGGCCTGCTCAAGGTGACGATCCAGAAGTTCTATCGGCCATCGGGTTCCTCGACCCAGATGGATGGCGTGAAGTCGGACGTGGTGGTGCCCAGCCTGATGGACGCGCTGGAGGTGGGCGAGGCGTTCCTCGATCACCCGTTGCCGCATGACCGGATTCACCGCGCGCCGGACTTCAAGCCGTTGGATTTCCAGGCGCTGTTTTTGCCGCGTCTCAATGAATTGAGCCGGCAGCGTTTGAACACGAGCAAGGATTTTTCCTATGTGATCCAGGATATCATGAAGACCAAGGACCGGTTGAATGCCAACACCCTGTCCCTGAGCAAGGCCGCCCGCGAAAAGGAGCTCGCCGAATCCGATGCCCAGCAAAAGGAACGCAACCTCGAACGCCGGAAACGCTTCGAAAAAATCGCCAAGGAGGACAAGAATAACCTCAAATTCTTCAAGATTTCATTAGAAGATCTGGAGAATGGGGTGTCCCTCAAGCCCTATGATCCAGCCGATGAGGGCGGCAGCTTCATGCGCCGTGCCAAGGACAAGACCGAGGATCTCGATCAAACCCCGAAATGGCCGACCGGTCTCAATCCGGTGAAGCGTGAAGCTCTCGCGGTGTTGCGTGATCTCGTCGATCTGTCCGAGAATGCCAGGCTGGCGGGGTTGATCCTCAAGTGAGCGCGGAGGCGGGAATCTTGTGATGTCGGATATTGCCGGTAATCTAGCAGAGGTGAGGCGGCGAATCACGGCTGCCTGCGCACGGGCACGGCGGGATCCGGCAGGCGTCGAGCTCATCGCCGTGTCCAAGACGTTTCCGGCGGCCGCGGTGCGCGAGGCCGCCGCGACGGGCCAGCGGCAGTTCGGCGAGAGCAAGCTGCAGGAGGCGGAGCCGAAGATCGAGTTGGTGGCGGGTGGCTTGCGCTGGCATTTCATCGGGCGGGTCCAGCGCAACAAGGTGCGCCGGATCCTGCCGCTTTTTGAAGTGATCCACGCCATCGATTCCACCGCGCTGGCGGGTTATGTGAATGAAGTGGCGCGCGAGCTTGGCTTGTTTCCCAAGGTGTTGTTGCAGGTGAACGTGGCCGGGGAGGCGAGCAAGGGCGGCTTTGAGCCCGCCGATTTGCGTGTTGAAATCCTCGGCCTGCTGGCGTTGGACCGCCTGGAGGTTATGGGTGTGATGTGCATCCCTCCGCCCGGACCGGCACCGGAGTCGGCGCGACCGTGGTTCGTCGCGCTGCGGGAGCTGCGCGACGAATTGGCGCGTGTGACCGGCGTTCCACTGCCCTGGCTGAGCATGGGGATGAGCGGGGATTACGAGGTGGCCATCGAGGAGGGGGCCACCCATGTGCGGGTCGGCTCCGCGATTTTCGGCGACCGCTCCTATCGGGTGGACGGCGAGCTCGGTTGAGGGCAGATTCGGCCATGTCCTTGACTCTGAACAATGCGGTGCTCATCGGCGACGAGCTCGCCCTGTCGTTCGCCGATGGTTTCGAAGCCTATCTGCCGCTGGCCCTGCTGCGGCGCGCCTGCCCATGTGCCGCCTGCCAAGGCGAGCCCGACGCGCTCGGGCGGGTGGTGCGTCCCAAGGTCGAGCACGGCCCGCGGGCGTTCGAATTGCTGAAATTCGAACCGGTCGGCGGCTACGCCATCCAGTTCGCCTGGGGGGACGGCCACGCCTCGGGAATTTATGCGTTCTCCTATCTCCAGAAGCTCGCCGAGCTGCCAGCCGCATAGAATAGCACTTCCACGAAATAATGCGACTCAACGGTCATCGTGGACACGGGTCTAAAAGTCGAAGGTCTGAAAGTCAAAAGTCGAAGAACAGCGAATTCAGAGCTGACCTTCGACCTTTGACTTTGAGACTCTTCTCCCTCAGGCCGAATTGCTAGGCAGTCGCATGAATTATGAGAGATGGTATGGCTCCATGGCAACTTAGCGGCCGAGTCGAAAGTCAAAAGTCGCAGAAACGATGCGCTTTTTTCTTCGACTTTCAGACTTTAAGACCTTCAGACTTTCGACTCAGTCACACTCTCAGTATGTACCACAAAACCGCCAGCGGATTGATGAGAGAAGGCATCATACCCGCATCGCCCCCCCCGCCGTGATTTCCGCTACCACCGATTTGGCCTCACTGACGATCCTGCCGCCCAAGGAGGCGGCGGCGCTGGCGGCGGCAGGCTGTCAGACGGCGGCCGACGTGTTAGACCAGCTGCCCAAGCGGCATGAGGACCGGCGGCGCTTCGACATCTTCCCCAACCAGCCGTCCGCGGCGGCGGTCTGCCTGCGCGGCACGGTGATCGACTCGGCCAAGCGCCATTTCGGGGCGGGGCGCGGGTTTTACGAGGCGATCGTGATGGATGGCTCGGGCGGAGTCTTCGGCTCCGGCAAAATCACCTGCCGCTGGTTCAACATGTCGTTCATCCACAAGATCGTCGCCACCGGCCAGGAAGTGGTGGTGTATGGCAAGGTCAAGGACGTCAACGGCCGCCTGATCATCGATCATCCGGAGTTCGAGGTGCTGCGCGAGGATGATGCCGGGGCCGAGTCGATCCACCTCGAACGGATCGTGCCGGTCTATCGGAATGTCGCCGGCCTGGCCCAGCGGCGGCTGCGCGAAATCATCCATTTGCTGCTGCGCGAAACCGACCCCGCGACGCTGGCGGCCGCCTTCGAGGTGGTGGCCGGCGTGTCGCGGGCCGCCGCGCTGCGCGAGGCGCACTTTCCCGAATCCCTCGCCGGGGCGCAGGCCGCGCGCCGCCGCTTTGCGCTCGAGGAGTTTTTTGCCATCCAGTTGAACGTCGTGTGGCGGCGCTGCCGCCATCAGGAACAGCCGGGCCGGGTGCTCGGCAAGCGCACCGCCTTGCTCACGGCCTTCTACCAGAGCCTGCCGTTCGATCTAACGAACGCGCAGAAGCGCTCGATCCGTGAAATCATCGCCGACATGCGCGAGCCGCGCCCGATGCACCGCCTGCTGCAGGGTGACGTGGGGTCTGGCAAAACCTTTGTCGCCATGGCCGCCATGCTGCTGGCGGTGGACTCGGGCTGTCAGGCGGCGTTGATGGCTCCCACCCAGATTCTGGCGGAACAGCATTTCCTGACCTTCAAGCGGTGGCTCGAGCCGCTGGGCGTGCGGGTTGCCTTGCGCACTGCCAATCGCGACGAAGCCAACCACCTTGAATTGGACGGAGCCGCGCAGATGATCATCGGCACCCACGCCTTGCTCTACGAGGACGCGGTGTTCCGGGATCTGGGGCTGGTGGTCATCGATGAGCAGCACAAGTTCGGGGTCGCCCAGCGCGCCGCACTGATCGGCCGCGGGGTGGTGCCGGATGTGCTGGTGATGACCGCCACGCCCATTCCCCGCACCCTGACCCTGACCCTTTATGGCGACCTCGATGTTTCACTGCTCGATGAGAAGCCTCCCGGTCGCGGTAAAATCATCACCGCCGTGCGAGTGGGTGCCAAGCAAACGGACGTCACGGCGTTCGTGAAACAACAACTCGCCCGCGGCCGCCAGGCCTACCTGGTCTATCCATTGGTCGAGGACAGCGAATCCCTCAAGGTGGAATCCGCCACCGAGGCGTTCGCCAAATGGCGCAAGCGCTTGCCCGCCCATGAAGTCGGCCTGATCCACGGCAAGCTCCGTCCCGACGAGAAGGAAGAGGTCATGCGCCGGTTCCGCGAGGGCGCGATCCAGGTGCTGGTGGCCACCACCGTGATCGAGGTCGGCGTGGACGTGGCCAACGCCACCCTGATGATCCTCCATCATGCCGAACGCTTCGGCCTGGCCCAACTCCACCAGCTCCGCGGCCGCATCGGCCGCGGCCAACACGGCGGCCATTGCCTCCTTCTAACTGACGGGAAAAGCCCCGACGCCCTGGAGAAACTCGCGGTGCTCGAGCAATCCTCCGACGGGTTTGAGATCGCCGAGGCCGACCTCCGCCTGCGCGGCCCGGGCGACGTGCTCGGCACCGTGCAAAGCGGGCTGTCAGAGTTGCGCTTTGGCGATTTCCTCGCCGACGCCGCGCTCCTGCGCGAGGCGCGCGACCTCGCCGACCGCGTGCTGGCCGAGGACCCGCAGCTCACTGACGCGCACCGCGCCCTGCGGCCGCTGATCCAGGACCGCGGCGGCATGCCGCCGCTCCCGGTCTCCGCCTGATCTCGGCCAGGTGGCGCGGCCTCGATGAGACATCCTTCGCCGGATCAAGCCGGCGACTCATCCTTCAGCCGCCGTTACTTGACGTTTAGCTCCCTTAAATGCCCTCATTCCACGCGATTTTGAGTCACCACTCCGCACGGATTCGCATAAAATGCGCCTGAAATGCTGAATGGTTTACGATTCCGAACATCCCGATAGTTACATGGGCCATCAATAAACCTCTAGATGCATTTCTTCATTTCTTGACTATCTCCGCCGATTTCCCCGCTCGCGGGGGGCGCGGCTTGAGTTTTCAGGAAGTGTGACGGCCCCAAGAGAGTGATTGACAAGCCACATTTTTTAGTAACGGTAGCCACTATTAGATTCTGATAATCCCTGATCCCATCAACCCTGCAATCAACATCCCCATGAAGACACTCTGGAAACTGCCCCAAGCCTCGACCATCAGCCGATGGATTCTGCAAAAGCCCAGCAATCTGATGTGGATTGCCGGCGGAGCCGCCTCGCTGGCCCTGGTTCTGATGTCCTGCGCCACCTCGCGCACCATGATGGCCCCGCCCAGCATCCCCGGTGCCACCTTCATCGGCTCCGCCGCCTGCGGCGAGTGTCACGACAAGCTGGCCCGCGACTTCCGCACCGCCGATCACGCCAAGCTCCAGGCCAAGGGCAAGAATGCCATCGATATGGGTTGCGAATCGTGCCACGGCCCGGGCAGCAAGCACAAGGAAGCCGGCGGCGGCGCAGGTTCCATCGTCAATCCGCGCAAATCCCCGGAAACCTGCTTCCAGTGCCACTTGGACAAGAAGGCCCAGTTCATGCTGCCCTACACCCACCCGGTGCTTTCCGGCAAGGTCTCCTGCAGTGACTGCCACAACCCGCACAAGGGCAACGCCGTCAAAGGCGGCGGAACCCAGCTCAGCGCCAAGAACGAAACCTGCGCCCAATGCCACAAGCAACAATCCGGCCCGTTCGTCTTCACCCACGACGCCGTCCGCGAAGGCTGCACCACCTGCCACAGCCCGCACGGCTCGGTCAACCAGAAGATGCTCAATGAGCGCAATCAAACCTTGTGCTTGAAGTGCCACTTCGATGCTCAAACCGGTCAAGGTGTCGGTGTTGCTACCATGGGTTCCGGGAGTACTGGCCATAGTGGCATCGGCGGTGACTGGGCACAGGGCACCTGCTGGAGTGCGGGTTGCCACGAAGCAATCCACGGCTCCAACGTCAGCAACAGACTGCGCTTCTAAACCACCTCATCAATCTCCAATCAATCAAGACATGAAAGCTGTAAACTTTTCTAAAATCCTCGGTCACTCCACGGCCCTGCGTTCAGTCCGTCTCGTGCTCGTAGCTCCGGCACTGGTGATGACGTTCAGCGTCGCCCAGGCCGGCACCAGTGCTCCGGCCACGGCTTCTGCCGACCCGACTGCCGCATCCAACTGGATCGGCTTCACCGTGGGTGGCGCGTTCGTCAATGGCGATAACGCTGGCATGATGCGCCGGACCCAGACCAACGGCGACTTCTACGGTGGCATCGACACGTTTCACTACGCCCAGGATCTCAAGAACTCGACCACCCTGACCCTTGACGGCCACGCTCTTCCCGGTTTGGAAGACTATGAGTTCAATGCCGACGTCGAAAAAACCAATGTCGGCTATATCAAGTCCGGCTACAAACAATACCGCACCTGGTATGACGGCAGCGGCGGCTATATGTCACAATTGGGCCCAATGGCCACCCCCGGCATTGCTGCCAACGACGACGAACTGCACGTGGACCGCGGCGAGTTTTACTTGGAAGCCGGACTGAGAATGGAAAAACTTCCAGAGATCACCTTCTCCTACAAGCACGACTTCCGGAATGGCCAGAAAGACAGCACAAGCTGGGGCCAGAGACCCGTGGTGACAGGCTCTTCCCTCGTTGCTCCCTGGAGCACCACCGGCTATAAGTTCCTTCCTTCCTTGTGGAGCATTGACGAGCTCACGGATACTTTCGAACTCAACGTCGAACATACCGTCGGCAACACCGACCTCGGCCTCGGCCTGACTTACGAGCATGTGAATTACTCGAACTCCCTCTCTTACCAGACGGGAACTACCAATAATACCGCGCCCGCAACGAACACCCTCGCCAACACCACCAAAACGGACCAATACACCATGGACCTGTTCGCAGGCAATATCCATAGTGTGACGCGCTTCAATGACAAGTTGTGGCTCACCGGCGGCTTTGCCTACACCACGGTCAATACCGATACCAACGGCACGACCCGCAACATCAGCCCTCTGACCGGCACCTCCGCGGCTCTGCCTAACAGCACCGCGGCTATTAGCAACTCCATCATCCCGGCGGGTGGCGGCGAATTCGAGCAATGCGTCGGCAATCTCAATCTGATGTGGAATCCGATCGAGGATTTGACCATCACCCCGTCGTTGCGTATCGAGCAGTCCGCCCAGAGCGCGGTGGCTGAGTATGATACCTACAACGTGTTGAACGTGCAGACAGCGGGCATTGCCTACCTGGCGGATATTCATACCAACACCACCACCGAAGCTTTGGACGTGCGCTACACCGGCATTTCGGATTTGGTGCTTTATGCCAAAGGCCAGTGGGCTCACGAGGACCAAACCAATTGGACTCAAGACGTTTACAGCCCAGTTCCGGCGGTCCTTGGAGCCCCCTCCGATTGGCTGCATAACGACATCACGATCGAGGAACAGGATTACACCCTCGGTGCCAATTGGTATCCGCTCCGTGGCCTGAGTTTCTCCCTGCAAGGACTCTACTCGCAGCGTGACGAATCCTTCAGTCCCACTGGCTACAACGGCGTTGGCGGTGGCAACACCGTCATCCGGCCTGCCATGCTGGATCACGACACCACCACCGATGATGTCAACCTGCGCATGACCTGGCATCCGATGGGCAATCTGTCCATGGTGACCCGCTACGACTTGCGCCAAACCGACTATTCAAACCGCGGCGTGGTTTGGGGCAATCCGGGCGCGATTGTCAGCGGCCCTCCCGCGGCTGGCATCCTGCCCGAAGTCGAGAGCAGCGATGTCTCGGCGCAAATCCTGAGCCAGAGCGTCACCTGGAGTCCGATGGCGCGGCTCTATGTGCAAGGCAGCGCGAGTTATACCTGGGCCAGCACCACCACCAATACACTGATGGTTCCCGATGCAAAAAACAATTACATGTCCGCCTGTCTGACGTTAGGCTACGCGATTGACGACCGCACCGACATCACCGCCAGCTACAGTTATTATGGTGCGAACAGCTATACCCAGGCAACCTACGACCCGGTCGGCAATGTCAAGGATTCGATTCCCTATGGCATGGGTTACGGCCTGAATACCTCGGAACACGCGGTGAGCCTGGCGCTGACCCGGGTGCTGACGCCCAACATGGTCTGGAACCTGCGCTACGCATTCATCACCAGCCAAACCGAAGGAGCCTTGCAGGACCAGAGCGGCGGGTTCAACGACTTCACCGCGCAGATGGTCTCAACCGGCTTGCAAGTGCGGTTCTGATGTGCCACAAGAATCTTGCAGATTGCTGCAAACCAAACAACAAACACCCCATTCACATGAAAACCAAGATGTCACTCGTTGCGATCGCCTGTGTGCTGGCAGCTCCCGTTGCCTTCGGAGACGGCGCGGAGCTCTACGGCAAGAACTGCGCGTCGTGCCATGCCAAGGACGGCACCGGCAACACCGCGATGGGCAAGAAGAGCAAGGTCAAGGACTACACCGATGCCAAGAACCAGGCCACGTTCACCGATGCCGAAGCGCTCAAGGCGATCCTTGAAGGCAAGGAAAAGATGAAGGGCTACAAGGACAAGGTGACCGAAGCCGAAGCCGCGGAACTGGTGAAATACGTCCGCGCCTTCAAGAAATAATCCGTCGCCGCGGTGTTGAAAGCCGCCAGCGTCTCGGGCGGGGGTTCGGCAACGAGCCCCCGCCTTTTGCAACCCCCAGGCCGCGTTCTGGCACTTGTAACGCTTGTAGCGGCGCTCTGTGAGCGTCCTAGCAGATGGGCATAAATGGAATAAAGGAAGCCGGTGAAGCGGCTTTTTTAAAACTGATTGCACTGATTTTAGCTGATTTCACAGAAAGAAACAAATCGAGACATCAGTTAGTCCGTCCGCCTTTTATATGAACGAGATTGAAGTCGCGGCTTATTAACAATCAGTCCAATCAGTGAAATCAGTGGTTATCTTTTTCCTGTCCAGGTCAATACAACGACGGTCACAGCCCGCCGCTACAATTCCGAAGCCAAAAAACAATCGTGAGTCACCCCGCCCGCGGGTGACACAAACCTCCAGCCATCCCACCACCCCATGAGCGACGAACGTCCCACCACCACCCTCATTCCGCCCGCCACCCGCCTCAGCCGCCTGCGCAACTGGCTCAGCCTGGCGGGGTTCGTGCTCGCCATCGCGGCATTTTTCGCCTTTGTACTATTGTTTTCGGTGGACATCTTCGCCACTCACGCCAACCCCTACATGGGGATTCTGGCCTACGTGGTGGCGCCGATGTTCCTGGTGCTGGGCCTGGCCATGGCGGTCCTGGGCTACATCCTGGAATCCCGCAGAGTCCCCACCGACCATCCCGAACTGGCCTCCAGCTTCGTGTTGCATGTCAATCTGGCGCGCAAGCGCGACCGGTTCCTGTTGATCGGCTTCGTGGGCGGCAGCCTTGCGTTCCTGTTGCTCACCGCTTTCGGCAGCTACGAGACCTATCACCTGATGGAGACCAACTCGTTTTGCGGCGAGACCTGCCACACGCCGATGGAGCCCGAATACAAGGCCTATCAGCACTCGGCCCACGCGATGGTCGACTGCGTCGCCTGCCACATCGGCCCGGGAACCACCGCCTACATCCACACCAAGGTCAACGGCGTGCTGCAGCTCTACCATCAGATGCTCGGCGACTACAAGCGGCCGATCCAAATCCTCAAGCCCAACCTGCGCCTGGCCCAGGAGACCTGCCAGTCGTGCCACTGGTCGCAGAAGCATTTCGGCGACGTGCCCAAAACCTACCGCCATTTCCTCTCCGACGAGACCAACACGCCGTTCACGGTGCAATTGATCCTGAAAGTGGGCGGCAGCGACCCGGTGCACGGCCCGGTGGCGGGCATCCACTCGCACATGAACGTTTCCAACAAGATCGAGTTCATCGCGCTGGATGAAAACCGCCTCGACATCCCGTGGGTGCGCGTGACCGACGCCAACGGCAAGGTGACCGAATACCGCACCGATAAGTTCAAGGACGAGGTGGCCAAGCACCCGATCCGCAGCATGGACTGCATGGATTGCCACAACCGCCCGGCTCACAATTTTGCGTCGCCCAATGACGCCGTGGACCAGGCGATGGCCATGGGCCGGATCGACCCGACCATCCCGTGGGCGAAAGCCAAGGTGGTCAAGGCGCTGGTCCAGCCCTATGCCACCCGCGAGGAGGCCCAACAGAAAATCGAGAGCTCGCTGCGCGCCGAATACCCGGCCGACAAGCGCGTCGACGCCCTGATCGCCGAGGCCAAGACGATCTATCAGACGAACTTCTTCCCCGAGATGAAGGCCGACTGGCGCGCCCACCCCAACTTCATCGGCCACAAGAATTCCAACGGCTGCTTCCGCTGCCACGATGGCAAGCACCTGGCGGAGGACGGCAAGAAGTCGATCAAGGGCAGCGACTGCAATGCCTGCCACCTGATCGTGGCGCAGGGTGCCGGCAAGGAGCTTGAAAAGGTGAACCTGAAGGGCCTGCCGTTCTTCCACATCGATTCGGAGTTCTCAGATCCCTCATGTGCCGAGTGCCATAACGGCCAGACCCAGGAGTAGTCTGCTAATCCCTGTGGATGACTGAGGCGAGCAGAAAACAGGTGGAGCGGCCTCGATAAGGCCGCAGATCATGGAATGTCGGAGTGTCTCGGCCGGACTGTCTCGTGCGCGGGCCCTCGTCATGCGCTCTCGTCGAGCGCGCGCCACCTTCATGGGGAGTGCGCGCCAGCCAGGTCAAGCTTGACCTGGGCGTATTCTCTGCAACTCTGCGCATTATTTCTTATGGCGTTGTGAAATGCCACGGCCCAATACAGAAATCCATACATGGAACTCAAGCAATTCCATCCAATTCGTCCAGCAACCAAATTAAAACTGACCATGAAAAATCACCTGTTACTCATATCTGCGGCCGCCTTCATTGCCTCGGGCCTCAATGCCAGTGCGGCGGATGGCAGCGCGGTGTTTGCCAAGGATTGCGCCAAATGCCACGGCGCTGCAGGCAAGGGCGACACGCCGATGGGCAAGAAACTCAGCATCAAGGAACTGGGTGTCGAGCAGGCCAAGCTCAGCGACGCCGAGATCACCAAAATCATCAAGGAAGGCCTCACCGCCGACGGCAAGCTGCGGATGAAGCCGATCAAGGACGTGACCGATGAGGAAATCCAGGCGGTCATCAAGCACATCCGCACCCTCAAGAACTAATTTTTTCCGTGTGGTTTACGGGCCGGCGCGGCTAGGGACAGCAGTTTCCTGGCCGTGCTGGCAGCCGTAAATCGCGTGAATTTCACCCTCGGGAAGGCAAGATGGCATCCAACAAACATACCGGTGCCGTGATGGTGGTGCTGTTCGCGGTGTTCGCGCTGCTGGCGACGGCGTTCTCGCTGGACCTGTGGGGCAAGCCCGCGGCGGTCAAGCAACTGCCCTTGGTGGACAAGGAGTTATTGAAAACCGAGACCTGGCGGAGGTCCTATGCCGACTTGGTCAAGGCCAAGGAAGGGCTCGATGATTTCGACTGTTACGGTTGCCACGAGGAGGGTAAAAAGCAGGTGCTGAAATTCGATGACAAGAACCAGCTGGTCATTCCCGACGAGCACAAGGACGTGGTGATGGGGCATGGCACCCACGGCCGCAACAACAACTGCTTCAACTGTCATATCGACGACAATCTCAAGCAGCTGCAGACCCGCGATGGTCGTGCGCTTAATTTTGAGGAGAGCACCCAGCTGTGTGGCAGTTGCCATGGACCGACCTATCGGGATTGGGAGGCCGGGTCGCACGGGCGCACTAGCGGTTACTGGAACCGCACGCCAGCCGGCACGCCCCAGGGGCTCAAGGACGGCCCCTTCAAGAAACAGGATTGCGTGAATTGTCACAACCCGCATTCACCGAAATTTCCGGGTCGTAAACCGGCACCCGCACCGAATCATCTCCGCGAATCCAGTGGCGGTGTGGAGCCAACCCCTATTAAAGATTGATCATGGATTTGCAACCTGATGTCACCCCGAACCCGGCACCTTCCGCAAT
This sequence comes from Verrucomicrobiota bacterium, assembly GCA_037142115.1. Lineage (GTDB taxonomy): Bacteria > Verrucomicrobiota > Verrucomicrobiia > Verrucomicrobiales > Akkermansiaceae > Luteolibacter. The sequence goes on from JBAXBG010000031.1 coordinate 18,209, forward strand.
GAATCGCCGCGGGTTCCTCCGTTCCTCGGCCGTGTTTGCCGTCGGTGCCGCGGCCCTGGCAGCCAGCCTCAAGCCGCTGCTCCAGCTCAAGGATTTCACCTCTGCCGACAAGTTTCTGCAGAAATATTACAAGGAAATGACCCCGGAGGACATGGCCAAGGTCCTCAAGCGCATTGCCGACGATGTCGAACGCCAATATCAATTGCGCCCGCATGTGCGCGACCTCAAGCCGATGGACGGGGTCGAGTTCGTGTATGCGTTGAATCTCACGCGCTGTATCGGCTGCCGCAAGTGCGTCCATGCGTGTGTCAATGAGAACAACCAGTCACGCAGCCCTGAAATCCAATATATCCGTGTGCTGAAAATGCCGCACGGGTCGCTGGACATCGAGAAATCCGACCACAACTATCATCCGGAAAAGGTTCCCGAAAAAGGATTCTTTTACATGCCGGTGCAGTGCCAGCAGTGTAAAAACCCGCCGTGCGTCAAGGTCTGTCCGGTGCATGCGACCTGGCAGGAACCCGACGGAATCACCGTCATCGATTACGATTGGTGCATCGGCTGCCGCTATTGCATGGCGGCGTGCCCGTATGGCGCGCGCCACTTCAACTTCACCAAGCCCTCGATCCCGGCCGACCGGATCAATCCGGATATGGCCTATCTGGGCAACCGTCCGCGCTCGATCGGAGTCACTGAAAAGTGCCACTTCTGTGTCCAACGCACCCGCGTCGGGCGCTATCCGGCGTGCGTCGAGGTGTGCCCTGCCGGTGCGCGCAAGTTCGGCAACATCCTCGATCCCGAGAGCGAGGTTTCCAAGATCCTCTCGACCAAGCGGGTGTTCATTCAGCTCAAGGAGGAGCTCGGAACCTCTCCCAGATTCTTTTACTTCTTTGACGTATGATCCAGGCCATCCGCAACTACCTCGTTTTCCTTTGCCGCTGCGCCAGGATCGCCTTTGTCGGCGACTGGCGCTACTATGCATGGATGGGATTGCTGACCACGATCTGCCTGATAGGAATCAACGCCTACTGCAAGCAGTTCGTCAACGGGCTTATCGTCACCGGCATGTGTGACGAGGTGTCGTGGGGCGTCTATATCGCCAACTTCACCTTCCTGGTGGGGGTGGCGGCTGCGGCGGTGATGCTGGTCATTCCGGTTTACATCTACCGCAACGAGGAATTATATGATCTGGTGATTTTCGGCGAGTTGTTGTCGGTCGCGGCGATCCTGATGTGCCTGGCGTTCGTGACTGTCGATCTCGGCCGGCCGGACCATTTCTGGCACCTGATCCCGGGTATCGGGCAGTTCAATTTTCCGGCCTCGATGTTGAGCTGGGACGTGCTGGTGCTCAATGGCTATCTGCTGCTCAACCTGCATATCTGCGGTTACCTTTTGTATTCGCGCTACTGCGGGCGCAAGCCGTCGCCATGGTTTTACATTCCGTTTGTGTTCACGGCGATCGCCTGGGCCATCTCGATCCACACGGTCACCGCGTTCCTGTATGTCGGGTTGGGCGGCCGGCCGTTTTGGAACTCCTCGATCGTGGGGCCGCGCTTCCTGGCCTCCGCGTTCACGGCCGGGCCGTCGCTGATCATACTGGCGCTGCAGGTGATCCGCCGGGTCACGCTCTATCAAATCAGCGACAAGGCGTTGCTCACGCTGCGCTCGATCGTGCAGGTGTCGATGATCATCAACGTGTTCCTGCTGCTCAACGAATTGTTCAAGGAATTCTATACCGGAACCGTGCACGTGGCGTCCTTGAAATACCTGTTCTTCGGCTTGCACGGCCACCATGCCCTGGTGCCGTGGATTTGGACGGCCATCACCTTCAACCTGACGGCGATGGTGATGTTGGTTTTGCCGGTGAGCCGCAGCTTGAAATGGCTCAACGTCGCCTGTGTGCTGTCGATTGTGGGAATCTGGATTGAAAAGGGCATGGGCATGGTCATTCCCGGGTTCACGCCCACGACCCTGGGCGAGATCATCGAATACCATCCGTCGGCCAACGAGACCTTCGTCTGCCTGGGGATCTGGGCCTTCGGCTTGCTGTGCTACACGATCTTTTTGCGCATGGCGGTGCCGATTCTGCAGGGCCAGTTGTCCCGCGCCAACGAGGGCAGTGACCAGCTGTCCCCCGCGGTCCAGCCGCAGCGGCACGCCTGATCCCCTACCTGAGGGCACCCCACGCAAGTTGATGAATGCCAGCCTTCCACCCATCGACGCCAAACGATCGCTCAACGATCATGTGGCGGACAAAGGCGCGGAGCTTTTCGCCAAGTATGGCCCCAACATCGGTTGGAGTGAGCTCCAGCGGGTGATGTTGGACCGCCCGTTGGTCCGCTACCCGTGTGAAATCGCCTTCACTTCCGAGGGCCTGCGCGAGGGTGAGTTCGCCTATCCGCATCCGCTGGGGGATACCCCGGAGGAGGGGTTCATCATCCGCGTCCACCCGATCTACATGACCGAGCTGCGGATGGTGCCGCATCTGGTTCTCTATCAGCTGGTGGCGGTCAACTACGGGGATTTCGCCGCGCCCGAGGACGCCGAGACCTTCGCCGCGGCCGCGCTCGGCATGGATCAGGATGCCTACTATCAAGCGCTGTGCCAGCTTGCCGACCAACTCGGCGGGTGCGGGTGTGACTGACCGCCCCGGCGGCAAGCCCGGTCCGTATGGAAAGCCCCCTCGTTACTCTTGAATGGAAAATGGAACTGATTTCACCGATTGAACTGATTTAGAATGAGTAGCAACCTAACGCCTGCTCTCCCAACAGGTGAAGAAACTAACTGTTATCAACGTCTGGATCTTTTCAGTGAAATCAGTGGTGAATCAGCGCAATCAGTGGTAAAAAAGCCTGAATTCAGTTTCCAATTTTCTCCTTTAGGATAAGCCGCCATGAACCCATCTGATCGACACGAGACGGACGCCAATGTCGAGGAAACACTCGCGCGGATGGAACAACGACTCGCGAAAATCGAGCGGGTGCTGGGCATGGACGCGCTTGTGACCGGGTCGCAGGCACCGCAGGTGGCTCCGCCACGCACCGAGGGGGAATTGGAGATGGCCGTCGGGCAGAACCTGTTTGCCAAGGTGGGCATCGTGGTGCTGGCGATTGGCGCGGCCTTGACCGTGTCGCAGCCGTGGCCGGGGTTGCCGGCGATTGTGCCCTCGGCGGGTGGCTGGTTGCTGGCGGGTGGTTTGTTTGGGCTGGCATGGTTGCTGCATGAATCGCTGCCGTTGATCGCACGGCATTCCCGTGCGGCTGCGATGGCGTTGTTGTTTTGCGCCACCCTGCGCTTGTGCTACTTCGGAGCGCCCCCCCTGTTGGATCCGGCGTCCGCGGCGGCGGCGGCGGTGTTGGCGCTGGCGGTGGCGGTGAACCTGGGGATGGGGTGGTGGCGCAAGTCGGTGTTCCTGACCGGGCTGGCGCTGGTGACCGGCTATGCTGCGGCACTGGCAGTCGGCACGCCGTGGTATGTGTTCGGCATGGTCAGCGGCTTGACGCTGGCGGCGGGGTGGGCGGCGCGCAGACGCGACTGGCCGTGGCTGGTGGTTTTTGCGACGCCCTGCGCGTCCGCCACCTATCTGATATGGGCGCTGGGCAATCCGGTGGTTTCGCACCGGTTAGAAGTGGCGGGCGGTCCCGCGGCGGGTGTCGGATTCTTGCTGTTATGGGCGGTCATGAGCGGGGTGTTCATGACCTTGCGGCGTGAGCGCATGACCGAGGGGCCGGTGGCGCAGGTGGGCTCGGTGGTCAACTGCGGCGGCTATGTGATTTTCCTGCTGCACACGCTGGCGAGTTACGGCGTGGTGTTTGCTGCCGCGAATATCGCTGCCTCGTTGGTGTTCCTCGGACTGGCGGTGATGTTCTGGGTGCGTGAACGCAGCCGGTACGCGACGTTTCTCTACGCGATGACCGGCTACGCCGCGCTGAGCATGGCGCTGATCAAGGGCTTCGAGGCTCCGGAATTGTTCGTGTGGCTGTCCGCGCAGAGCTTGTTGGTGGTGACCACCGCGATTTGGTTCCGATCGCGCTTCATCATTGTGGCGAATTTTCTGATCTATCTGGGGGTGGTGGCCTGTTATATGGCACTGGTGCGCCAGGAGAGCGGGATCAGCCTGGGTTTTGTCTTCGTGGCGTTGACCAGCGCGCGCATTCTCAAATGGCAGAAGGACAGGCTCGAGCTCAAGACCGAGTTGATGCGCAACGCCTACCTGACCAGCGCGTTCATCGTTTTTCCGTATGCCCTCTATCACATTGTGCCGCAGGCGTGGGTGGCGCTGTCGTGGGTAGGCATCGCGTTGTTCTACTACGGGATGAACCTGCTGACCCAGGCGCGCAAATACCGTTGGATGGGCCACAACACCTTGTTGCTGACGGTGGTTTACATTCTGATCATGGGCATCGGCAGGCTGGAAGGCACCCAGCGGATCATTTCCTTCCTGGTTCTCGGGACGGTGTTGATGGTGGTGTCCTTGGTGTTCACCCTGATCCGCGCCCGTCAGCACCGCGGTGACAGCACCGGCAGGGAGGCGGATCACGGGCCGCCGACCGGCGACTCCTAGCCCATGAATTCACTGCTCATTTCTTGCTTGGACGTTGACGCTCAGCGGGTCGAGGCCCAAGCATTCTGCCAGCCCCGATTGCCGCCCATGAAACGCCCCTATCTCTTACTTGGATGCCTGATTTTGACTGCCGCCGCCTGCAAGCAGGACCGGGAAATCAAGGTCTACCATCTTGCCAAGGAAACCGCCGCCAGTCCAGGTGGCGCGCCTGCCGCCGACCCTCATGCGGGGATGCCGGGCGGAGCGATGCCCGGAGCGATGCCCGGAGCGATGCCCGGAGCGATGCCCGGAGCG
>JBAXBG010000032.1:0-21754 GCA_037142115.1 Verrucomicrobiota bacterium
AGCTGGCGCCCGCCGAGGCGATGCGGCCGGAGCCGCCGGCGGATTTCCAGCCCTCGCTGTTCGAGCGTATCGGCCTGACCCGGTTTTTCAGTCCGACATTCCGGATGGCGCTGCGCAACATCGAACGCCGGCCGTGGCAGGCGGTTTTCACCTGTTGCGGGCTGGCGCTGGCCACCGGCCTGATGGTGCTGCCCGGCGCGATGAGCGACAGCATCGACCACCTGCTGACCTTCCAGTGGAACAGCGCGCAACGCCAGGACGTGACCGTCTTTCTCACTGAGCCGGCGGCTGAAACCGGTTTCCACAACCTTGAGCACCTGCCGGGCGTGATCCGCGCCGAGCCGATCCGCGTGGCCGGCGCGCGCCTCAAGTTCGCCCACCACCAACGGAAACTCGCCATCACCGGCATCGCGCGCGGCGCGGATCTCAACCGCCTGCTCGACGCACAGGAGCGCCCAATCCAACTGCCTGCGGATGGTTTGCTGATGTCCAAAAAACTCGCGGAGGTCATCGGTGCCAAGATCGGTGACGAGGTCCGGGTGGAGGTGTTGGAAGGCCGCCGCTCGATCGTGAACATCCCGATCCGCGGCTTGGTCACCGATTTCGCGGGGGTGGCGGCCTACATGGACATCACCGCGCTGCGCCGCATCCTCAAGGAGGGCGACACCGTCAACGGCGCGTATCTCACCGTGGATCAGCTCCGCTGGGCGGAGTTCATGCGCGCCGTGAAAGACACGCCGCGCGCCGCGTTCGTGCTGGTCAAGCGCGACCAGCTCGCCGCCTTCCGCGAGACCACCGGCCAGAGCATGGGCATCCTGCGCAAGTTGTATTTCGTGCTCGCCGTGATCGTCGCCTTCGGGGTGGTCTATAACAGCGCGCGCATCGCCCTATCCGAACGCAGCCGCGAGCTGGCCACCCTGCGGGTCGTCGGCTTCAGCCTGCCGGAAGTGCGCGGCGTGCTGGTCGGCGAGTTGGCGGTGCTGGTGGTGCTGGCGCTGCCCGCCGGGCTGCTGTTCGGCCGCGGGCTGGCGCTGTTAATCATGGCCTCGTTCAGCACCGAAACCGTGCGCCTGCCGATTCTGATCAACCCGTCCACCTACTCGATCGCCGTGATCGTGGTGCTCAGCGCCGCGCTGTGCTCGTTCGCGCTGGTCAGCCGCATGCTCGGCCAGCTCGACCTGGTAGGCGTGCTCAAAGCGCGCGATTGAGCCACGACGACAAGCCAGGTGGCGCGGCCTCGATGTAGGCCGCAGCCCAAGGGTTGCCGCTAAGTCTTGGCAGGGGCGGATCCCGGGCAATGCTCGGGCTGCGCTCTCATCGAGAGCGCGCCACCTGGTGAAAGGAACTCCAGCGGGTGGCAAACGAGCGATGTTGGCCACTTGTAAGCACGCGCTTGCTGGTTTATGAACCACCGCAGCAACCGATGGCCACCCCCTACTCACCTGACTCCAGCGCGACCGCCCCCTGGGACGCGAAGCGCGCGCCGTCCGGCAGGCACCTCGTCCGCCGCTCACTGCCGTGGCTGGGTGCGATGCTGTTACTTTCGATCGTCGGCTGGGGGCTGTGGCCCAAGCCGATCGTCATCGAAACCGGAGTGGTCGCCCGCGGGCCACTCACGGTGCGCGTGTCCGAGGAAGGCAAAACCCGCGTCCGCAACCGCTACCTGGTGGCCACCCCGGTCGCCGGAACCATGCGCCGCGTCCCGCTCAAGCCCGGCGATCCTGTCGTGGCCGGGCAAACCGTCCTCACCACCATCGAACCGGTCGCTCCGCCGCTGCTCGACCCACGCGCCCGCGCCCAGGCCGAAGCCGTGGTGGCGATGCGCGAGGCGGCCGGCAAACAGGCCGCCGAATCGCTTGCGTCAGTTAGGACCGCCTTGCAACTCGCCACCGCCGACCGCGACCGGATGCGCTCAGTCACCCGTCAGGGCACACTCTCCGAGTCCGACCGCGACCGGATGGAGGCCGAGGCGTCGATGAAAGCGGCGGCCGTGCGGGCGGCCGAGTTCGCCCTGCAAATCAGCGATTACGAGCTCGCCCAGGCGCGCGCCGTGCTCGAGCGCCCGGCGGGCGCGCTTTCTAACAACACGGTGACCGTCACCTCGCCGGTGTCCGGCCGGGTGCTTAAAGTGATGCAGGAAAGCGCGACGGTGGTCACGTCCGGCCTGGCGATCCTGGAGGTGGGCGATCCCACGGACATAGAAATCGAAGCGGAGATCCTCTCGCGCGACGCGGTGGCCATCCACCCCGGTGACTCCGTGGAAATCGAACAATGGGGCGGCGATACGCCGCTCCGCGGCCGCGTCCGCCGGGTCGAACCGGCCGCCTTCACCAAAATCTCCGCCCTCGGCGTGGAGGAGCAGCGCGTCATCGTGCTCAGCGATCTGCTCGACATTCCGGAAGCCGCCAAGCCACTGGGCGACCGCTACCGCGTCGAAGTCCGGGTCGCCGTCTGGCACTCCGAGCAGGTGCTGGTGGTGCCGGCGGGCGGGTTGTTCCGCGAGGGCAACGCCTGGAAAACCTTCATCTATCAGAATGGCCGCGCCCGCATCGCCACCCTGCAAGCCGGCCATTCCGACGACCACCTCACCGAGGTCCTCGCCGGCCTCGAACCCGGCGAGCGGGTGCTGCTGCATCCTCCGGACGCCGTGAAGGACGGCGCGCGGGTGACGGAACGTTAGAACCCCGGCCCGCCCGCGACACCTTAGACTGCGGCGAGCATCGCCGCTTTGAGTGCTGCGCCTGACAAACTCCCGGCCAGAGACCAGAGACCAGAGACCAGAGACCAGAGACCAGAGACCAGACCTCAATTTGTGTCTTCTCCGAGGCTCCCTCCGCGACCTCCGCACCTCCGCGTTTCGATTTTCACCCTCTTCCCTTAGCGCTCTTGGCGCCTTGGCGATTCAAAATTTCTTCCCCGCCGCGCGCCAATTCGCCCCACTTCTCGCCTTGCATCGCGGACACGCCCAGCCCAAGGTAACCCCGTGAAAACCATCCATTACACGCTTCACCGCGAGGACTCCGACTACGTCGCCCAGTGTTTGGATGTCGACGTGTCCAGTTTCGGCGCCACCAAGGAAGAGGCCGTTCGGATGCTCAAGGAGGCCATCGAACTCTACCTCGAAGACCGCGGCGGCGCGGAGTCCGTCCCTCGCATCTCCGACATCACCGTCGGTGAATTCGCTCTCGCCTGAACCCCGCGCTCAGAATGCCGAAGCGAATCTCCTCAGACACCTTTCTGGGCATTCTCACCGCCAATGGCTTCCGGTTCGTCTCCCAACGCGGCAGCCACGCCAAATACCGCGATGCCCAAGGCCATACGGTCATCGTTCCACATCCTCGGAAAGACATCCCCATCGGAACGCTTCGCTCGATGATCCGCCAAAGCGGCCTGCCCAAGGAACTCTTCGATTAAGTAAGGTCGCCCGCGACTGCGCCACCGCCTGGCCAACGACTCCGTGGACTGCGGCGAGCATCGCCGCTTTGAGCGTGGCAGCGGCAAACTCCGGGCCAGGAGCCAGCCCTCCATCTGTGTCTTCTCCGCGGCTCCCTCCGCGACCTCAGCGCCTCCGCGTTTCGATCCCGTCCAAAATCCCTCTCCCTTGGCGCTCCTGGCGCCCTGGCAATTCAAAAATCCTCCCGCCGCGCGACAATCGCCGCATTCCGCATGATTTAGCGTGCGCCCCACCGCCGCACCGGAGAACAGCTGTCTATCGATCTAACCAAGCACAGCCCCGTGCCATCTCCCCGCAAACCCAAGCCACCCGCCACATCCACCACGGAGCGGATGTATCCGACCGCCGAGCCCCATGGGCCGCACACGCCCCGCGCCCCTTCACCGGAGGTTTCCTCTCAAGCGGGGGCGCATCCACGAAGCGGCAAGCCTCAGCGACTTGCCCACTCTTAAAATGCCAGCGATACCGGATATCAGCCATCTGTCGTGGGAAAGCCAAGGCGTAGTGCAAGATTTCTACCTTGGCACAGAAGCCTGGCGAAAGGGCTGGGACCGAGCCCAATCAATTTTCGGCATGACCCAAGCCGCCTTCGCCATCATGCAAGGCCAGCCCATCCCGCCGGACCCGATCCACGGCCTGCCCTACGTCTGGGACGCCGCGACCCGGACGCTCTCAGCACCGAACGCCAAGGCCTTCGAAAAATTGGACCTCAAACCCATCATCGTCCCGAAACCCTGAATACCGAAAAGGCAGCCCGGTGAAGCCATGAAAACGGGATCAGCGCGCAAACTTGACAAATGAACCGCCCCGCAAAGCGGGTTTCGCGGATGCAGATTCGAGAGGGTTGTGGATGGGTTTAGCTAACAGCGAACTGGCGGCGCGGACGATCCCGATGGCATTGGCATCGCCGGAGCGTTCCGCCGGCGGTGCGGACGTGGGCGCGGCGGGCCGCCGCGGCCCTACCGGACGCATCATGGCGGCGAGACCCGCGCTCAATACTCGCGCTGCAACAGGTGGCTGGCGATTTCCGCCAGGCGCGCGGACTTTTTGCCTAGCGGCTTGAGCGCGGCCATCGCGGCGCGGGTGAGTTTGGCCGCCTCCTTGCGCGAGGCCGCCAGCCCGAGCACCGACGGATAGGTGGATTTTTCGACGGCCTGGTCCTTGCCGGCGGTCTTGCCTAACACCTCGGTGGTTTGGGTGACGTCCAGGATGTCGTCGATGACCTGGAACGCCAGTCCGAGGGCGCGCCCGAAGGTGGTCAGCGCGGCCAGCTTGGCGGGGGTGGCGTTGGCGGTCATCGCGCCGAGGCGCAACGAGGCGGTGAGCAGGGCGGCGGTTTTGGCCTCGTGGATGCGGACGAGTTGGCGATGGGTGAGGGCTTGGCCCTCGCCTTCGAGGTCCATGACCTGGCCGCCGATGAGCTGTTTGCTGCCGCCGGCGGTGGCGAGTTCGATGATGAACTCGCGGGTGCCATAGCGCCGGGTGGGTTGGGTTTTGGCAAGCACGAGGAACGCTTCGGTGAGCAGGGCGTCACCGCACAGCACAGCCATGCCCTCGCCGTAAACCTTGTGGCAGGTCGGCCGGCCGCGGCGCAAATCATCATCGTCCATCGCCGGCAGATCGTCATGCACCAGCGAGTAGGTGTGCATCAGTTCGAGCGCGCAGGCGGCGGCCAAGGCGTTGGCATACCCGTCGCCACAAGCCTCGGCGGCGGCCAGGCAAATCACGGGCCGCAGGCGCTTGCCGCCGGCGAAGACCGCATAGCGCATTGCGGTGTGGATCGTCGCGGGACGGTCCTTCGCTTTGGGCAAAAACGCGTCGATTGCGGCATCCACTTCAGCGGCGCGGGCGGCGAGATAAGTCTTGAGAGGCATGGGGACAGGGGCTGGCTTGGCGGATCAAGGGCAGGAACCGCGCCTTGAGTGGATTGCATCGGTATTGTTGCGGCTCCGGCAGGCCCGGTCAAACCCAACTCGTGCCGGCTCTATCATTCGGTTGCGAACTGCTGCGCATCCATTGCTGTTTGATGACTTCCAGCTTGGCAGAAGGGCGGTGAACTTTTACAAGGGCCGCCATGCACGCCTGCTTCCAACTCGTTTCCTTAGTGGCCATTGCGGTGATCTCACTGCCCGTCGGCCATGCCGCCGAAGCCGTTACGCCGCCGGGGATCTATGTGGTGGGCGACAGCATCAGCACTCCCGGAGCCTGGCCCTCGAAGCTGGAAAAACTCACGGATCGGCATGTCTTCTCGCAAGCCATCGGCGGCACCCAAAGCCCGTCGATGGTGGCCCGCGCGCGCGGCGTGGAGTTGGTGGCCCCGCTGGCCAATCCGGTCAACCCGGGCACCATCCACTTGAAATGGAGCCGCCACATCGCGGATCGCACCCAGGATCCCAAATACCGCAGCCAATGGGCCTATTATGCCAAGGCCGTTTCCGAACCCACCCGCATCGAAGTCTCTCAGCACGGCAAGCCGCTCGGCCTGGCGCAGCAAGAGTTGAAAAAATTCACCACCGACCACGCAGCCAGTCCGAAGACCCTGCGCTGCCCCGGCCATGGCCTCGCGGCGGGCGACCGGGTGACGTTCCTGAGCAATGATCCCGACTACCCGGCGGATCTCACCTGCGGCGAGCCCCCCGCCCGCTGGAATTTCTCCAGCACCAAGCTGCCGGGCGCGGTGATCGAGCGGCGGGTGTATTTCGCGGCCAACGTCACGCCGGACACGTTCGAGATCAGGGAACTGGCGAAGGATGCCGACACCCTGGACCTCGGCGGCAACGCCACCGGCAGCCCGTCCATTGAGTGCGGATGGTCGTTCGATGTCAACTACACCGGCGGCCCGTGGGATGTCACCTGGAACGCCCGCACCAAATACGACAGCTGGATTTGGCTGTTGGAGGTGTCGGCCAATGACATCCCCGGATCACCGGTGACCAAGTTGACCATCCCCAACACCGAGCTGCTGCTCAAACAAATGACCGGCGGCCATCCCCGCTTCCTCATCGTCTGCCCGCCGTCGGGCAGCTTCGCCGACCGCGGCCCGGGCTCCTTCAATTGGACCAATTATTACGACGGCTACATGCCGTGGGCGCGCAAAACCTTTCCCGACAACCACATCGACACCATGGCGATCTTCGACGCCCAGCGAACGGCCAAGGAGTTGAGCATGCTAACCGATCCGAAAAAACCCCAGCACTTCTGGATCAAGGGCGCCCCCACCAACGAAGCCAGCTGGGAGTTCTTCCCCACCGCTACCCCGGATGCGTTTGAAACCTGGGTCGGCCCCGGCTATATTCCCCTGCAATTCCGCGCCGGCTTCAATGACAGCATCCACCCCAACAACGGCGGCAATCAGCTGATCGCCGACGCCGTTGCCGCCATGCTCAAGGCCAAAGGCTGGTGACGCACTCCCGAACCCAACTCTCCCACATCCAAAAACCCATGAATCTGCTAGCCCGTCTCCACCCGGTCGCCGTCGCGGCCCTCCTCGCCAGTCTCGGCACCGCCCCCGCCGCACGCGCGGGGCTGGTTCTTTATTACCCGTTCGAAAGCACGCGCACGCTGGGCACGGGCACTCCGGTCACGGTCACTTACGCCGATCTGGTCAGCGGGGTCCTCGCCACGTCCAGCAACAGCAGCCAAACCAGCATCGGCGGCGCAGGACTGGTGGGCTACTCCACCGCCACGCTCTATGCCAGCGGCCAGGCGGGCAATGCTTTTGAAGTGGCCTCGTATGCCGACGCGGTCCACAAGGGCACGGGCAGCGGCCTGACCATTGCCTTCTGGTTGCGGGGCAGCACTTTGAACGCGAACCGCACCTTGTTTGGGGAAGGCAGCACGCTGGACAGCAACTCTTACTTCTCGCTGGGAACCGATGCGACAGGCACCAAGTTCCGCTTGTTCTTCCGCGGGCAGGACGGAGTCACGATCCTCGACCGGGGGTCCAATTCCACCATCCAGAACACCGCCGAAACTTATACTAGCGCAAACAACAAGTGGCACCATGTGGTTTGGACCGACAGCGGTGGGGCCGCCAAGCTCTACATCGATGGCGTGCAGGACACCGCCAATTTCACTTACACCGTGCCCACGGCGGCCAAACTGGCGAATTTCAACACCACCACGATTCTCGGAATCCGCACCCTATCAGGTCTGGTCGGCTCCGCATTTTGGGGAGCCAACGGAGGACTTGCCGATGATTTCGCCGTGTGGAACGTGGCCCTGCCCCAGTCGTCGGTCACCGCCCTCTACTCGGGGCTGAAGACTCCATTGACCGTCGCGCTCGTCGAACCGCCACCGGACACGGCACCGGCGTCGCTGCGCCTCACCCACCGGGCCGGCACCACGCCCCAAGTGGACGTCGACTGGCTCGACAACAACCTGAGTTGGACGCTGGAAACCAGCCGCAACCTGACGGACTGGGCGCACGTCAACGTGGCCAGCTACACCAATCCGCAGGCGGGGGCGTTCCGGATCACGGAAAACGCCCGGACCAACGATTTCTATCGCTTGCGCAAGGTCGGCTCGCCCAACCTCTATGTGGTCGGCGACAGCATCAGCACCCCCGGCGCGTGGCCCATCAATCTGGCACCCCTGACCAGCCGCCACACATTCTCCCAGGCCATCGGCGGCACCACCAGCCCGTCGATGGTCGCCCGGGCGCGCGGCGTCGAGTTGATGTCCCCGCTAACCAACCCGGTCACCGCGGCCACCATCCACATGAAGTGGAGCCGCCACCGCGCCGACCGCACCCAGGGTGACACGACGGGTGAAATTACCTTTGCCAATACCTACCGCAACCAATGGGCGTATTATGCCAAAGCGGTGTCCGAACCCACCGGGATCGAGGTCTATCAACACGGCCGTTATGTCGGATCCGCGAAACGCAACCTGAAGAATTTCACCACCAACATCGCCAGCAATCCCAAGACCATCACCTGCCCAGGCCACGGCCTGGCGGCGGGCGACCGGGTGACTTTCATCAGCAATGACCCGGCCTACCCGAGTGACCTGGATGTTAGAGACACCTCCGGACTGGTTGGCACGCCGGTCGTTGGGGCCGGTTGGAGTTATTCGAGTCCCTATCTGCCGAGCGCGATAGTGGAGCGGCGGGTGTATGTCGCGGCCAACGTCAGCACCAACACGTTTGAGGTCAAGGAGTTCTCCCTGGATTCGGCGACCCTCAACCTCGGCAGCAACGCCACCGGAACCCCGTCCGTCGAGTGCGGCTGGTCGTATGACGTCCCCTTCACCGGCGGCACCTGGGATGTCACCTGGACCTCCCACACCAAATTCGACGACTGGATCTGGCTGCTGGAGGTGTCGGCCAATGACATGCCCAACACCAACGCGGTGACCAACTACACCATTCCTAACAACCTGTTGTTGTTGAAACAGCTGATCGAGGTCAACCCCCGCTTCCTCATCGTTTGTCCGACCTCGGGCAGCTTCACCGACCGCGGCCCCGGCTCGGTCAACTGGAACAATTATTACAACACCTACATGCCGTGGGTGAAAACCAACTTCCCGGACAGTTACATCGACACCATGGCGCTGTTCGACGCCCAGCGCACAGCCCTGGAAAAGAGCTTTCTAACAAACCCGGCGGTCCCCGAAAAGCTGTGGATCCCCACCAACGCCGCCGGTGGCAGACCTGGCACCCAAAGCACTTGGTTGGTTTCCAAAACATCCACCGCGGGGACCCGTGAGTCGTGGGTCGGCCCCGGCTACACTCCGTTGCAATTGCGCACAAGTTTTGATGACGACATCCATCCCGGCAATGCCGGCAATCTGGTGATCGCCAACGCCGTCGCGGCCAAGATCACCGCCAAGGGGTGGTAGCGAAGGTAGCGGCGGAAACCGCCTTGCCAGAGCACGCCACGGTTCCGCCCCCTCACGAATTTTTAGGCAGATGCCAGGGCGGATTCTTGTCGAACTGCTCCTTGAGCGAGGGGAAGGCCTTGCCGGCGGCATCGAAGACGTAGGGCGCGACCACGATCATCTGGAGTTGGAGCGCCGCGAACAGCACCAACACGTAGCCGGTGATGCGCAGCGGGTTGAGCGGGACGGCCGTGACCCGGTGGCCGCCGGCATGATCCCACAGCGGACGGCCCAGGTGCTTGGCATTGAAAAAGGCCAGTATCTGGCAGACCAGCGACAACGGGCCCCAGCCGAAGCCAAGACCGATGAACAGCACCCGCGCCGAACGCCGGCTGGCATCCGCCAGATCCAGCCGCGTGCCGTTGTGATTGACGACTTTCAGGCCCAGCAGCCATTTCCCGGGGGTGGTGGCGAAGCGGTGCAGCAGCAAGGTTTCGAGCACGAACCACGGAACGTATTGAAAGAGCATCACCCACGGATTGGTCAGCGTCGCCTCGATGTCGCGCCCGGTCGCCCACAGCACGATCCACCACACCCCGGCAAACAGATAGAGATCGAACCAGCGCGCCCAGAACCGCCGCAGCAACACCGGCGTGTCGGGCAAGGACGGCGGCACCGGGCGCTCGTCATCCTCCGCGGGCAACGCACTGGGCGAGTCCCGGACTTCGATGGGCCGCTCGAACTCACGGGCGAATAGGTCGATTTCGACCAGCGGCTTCCAAGCGGCCAAGCCGTCGTGCCACGCCGGAGTGGTGGCCGGCAACTCGCCATGCTCGATCTTTTTGCGGACGTCGAAGTCATGAATGGGGCCGACTTTCTCGCCGTTTTGGATGATCCAGATATCCATGATTCAGAGGTTGCGCAGGGATTTGGCGGCATCGCTGCGGGCCGCGAAGAATGCCGGGACCAGCGCCGCCAGCGAGCACAGAACGAAGGCCATCAAGCCGATGACCGCCTGCTCAATCGGATTGTTGTGGGCCGGCAGCACCCCGAATCCGGTGAACGAGGCGGCGAAAGGATCAAAGCCCAGCGCGCGGAAAACCCCCTGGATCGGCCCGCGGAAATGGATCACCAGCCGCCCGAGGCCGATGCCCAGCGCCGCGCCCAGCACCCCGAGGAGCATCCCCTGATAGAGAAACACCCGCACGATCTGGCCGGGTGCCGCGCCCAGCGCCTTCATCACGCCGATCTCACGCCGCTTCTGGATGGTCACGGTGAACATCACCGCCATCATCGAGAACGCCGACACCAGCACGATGAACGACAGCGCGAAATACATCATCACTCGCTGCTGGTTGATCAGGGCGAAGAACGTCTGGTATTGGTCGCCCCAGGTGAGCAGCGACCACTCCGGGCCGAGCGTTTGGCGGGCCTGCGCGGCGACTTGCTCCGCGGCATAGGCGTCGTCGAGGCGCAGGGCGATGCCTTGCACCGCCTCGCCCAGGCCGGCGAGGTTCTGGGCCAAGGGCAGCGGCACGAACAGATCGGGGGTCACCGCCATCTGCGACGCCTGATAGACGCCGGTCACCTTGACCTCCTTGGGCAGCACGATGGTTTTCAGGCCCTTGAGGGTTTCGCCGTCCATCTTTTCAGGATCGGTGGTATTGAGGCCGGCAATGGCGGTTTCGATCTCGGTCTTGGTCGCCGCGGCGAACCGGAACTCCTTGGCCGCCCCGTCCTTGGTGCCGCCTTCCATCGCAACCAGCAGGGCATCCAGCAACTCCCGCTCGGGTTCGCGCAGCGACCCGCCGCGCAGCCCGTCCAGTGACTGATAGACCCCGGTCAGCGCCTCGGCGGCAATGACGAAGTCCCCGCCCTTGGGCTTCCAGGCGGCGGCCAGCGCGCTGGTGGCGGGTTTCCACACCGCCGCCGCCTCGCGCAGCGGTGGTTTTTCGGTGGCCTTGTAGGCGCGCATGACCGCCTCGAAGTTGCGCGTCGAATACAGCCGGACCACGTCGCCCACGCGGATGCCGAGTTGCTCGGCGAGGATCGAGGACACCACCGCCCGGTCGTCGATGCCGAGGTCGGCCGAGGAGTCCGGGTGGTTGGCGCGGTCGAGCATCCGGGCGAGGCCCTGGATCTGGGCGGGGTCCGAGGTGTCGATGCCGCGGAACATGACCGGCCGCTGCGCCGATTGGACGTCGATGATGACGTTGTCCGAGACGAAGGCGGTGGCGGACTCAACCCGCGGCAGTTGTTTGGCCTGGGCGGCGGCGGCCTGCCAATCGTCCAACTGCGCCTCACCGAGCCCGGCGCTCTGGTGGCGCAACAGGATGTGCGGGGTGAACCCGAGCAGGCGGCTCTTCACATCGCGCTCCAGGCCGGCGTAAACCGCCATGACCACCACCAGCACCAGCACGCCTAACATCACCCCGACCAGCGAGATCAGCGTGAACGAGGACAGCAGCGCCCGGCGGGGATTGAGATACCGCCTGGCCAGAAAAAAGCTAAAGGATCGTCGTTGGATGCCTGTTGTTATCTCCTGATGGACTCTTGGGCAAGTGCTAGTGACTCAAGCAAAGCAGAAAGCAGAAAGCTGAAAACAGAAAGCGGCAAGCGGCCGCCCTTTCTCTCTTTTCTTCATTTCCGCTTTCAGCTTTCAAAATTTCAGCTTTTCCCCTCACTCCGCGGCGCGCAAGCCGATCAATTCGAGCAGCCGCTGGAGGTCGTCATCGCCGTAATATTCGATTTCGATGCGGCCTTTTTTGATCGAATGGTGGACCGCGACATGGGTGGCGAGGTGCTCGCGGAGCCGGTTGGTGATGGAGCGGATCTGGATGTCCAACTCGCGCGAAACGCTCGCCTTTTTCGGCTCTTCCCCCTCGCTGGCACGCTCCATCGGGTCCACTAAAAACGTCTGGGCCAGCTTTTCCGCGGCCCGCACCGTCAGTTGACGGCGGATGACCTGATCGGCGGCCAGCAACTGATTGTCGTGATCCTTGATCGACAGGATGACCTTGGCGTGACCCACGGTGAGGCGGGCATGGGCGACGTGCAACTGGATGTCCGGGTGTAAATCGAGTAGCCGCATGGCGTTGGCAATGCTGGCGCGGGACTTGCCAACCTGCTTGGCGATTTCATCCTGCTTGAGCGAGAAGTCCTTGGCCAGGCGGACGTAGCCGGCGGCTTCATCCATCGGATTGAGGTCCTCGCGCTGCAGGTTCTCAATCAGCGCCATTTCCAGCACGTCGCGGTCGGACGCCTCGCGTTCGATGACCGGCACCGTGGTCAGTCCGAGTTTGCCGGACGCCCGCCAGCGGCGCTCGCCGGCGATCAACTCGAGTTTGCCATTCACCGCCCGCACAATGAGCGGCTGGATCACCCCGTGCTGGCGGATCGATTCCACCAGGTCGTCGAGCGGCGATTCGCTAAACTGCATCCGCGGTTGCAGCGGACTGGGCACCACCTGATCGATCGGCACGTCTCGAACGCGTTTGAAATCGTCACCCGCGCCATTGAGCCCCGGCGCGCTTTTCCGGATCAGTGCGCCGAGTCCTTTTCCGAGTGCCTGTTTCGTCATGGGGGGAGATCTGTACTCAAAGCCTCCGCGAATTCCAAGCGGATTTACCGCCAACTGCCGGGCAAGCCGAAAAAGCCGGAAATCCACCCAAATCTATTCAAGCATTCAGTAAAATCATGCGGTGCGAAAATCATCTCACCGATCCGTCCGATCGATGGTTTCTGCACCGACGCGCTGGTTTTGACTTCGGATATCGGTTTCGTTCCGCCACACCTCTGCGCATGTCCCAGCCCTACCTCTCGCTCGAAGCGGAATTGCACGACGCCTTTTGGGACGCCGAGGACGACGGCTCCGAGGTTCGCCTGATGGCGGAGTTCCTAACCAAGTGGCCGGGGCCGGCGCTGGAAATCGGCTCGGGTTCCGGACGCCTGATGTTCCCGCTGGTTCTATCAGGCCTGGAGGTCGAAGGGTTGGAGCTCTCGGCCGACATGCGCGCGCTGGGCGAGCGGCGCGCCGCCCGGCTGGGCCTCCGGCCGGTGGTGCATGCGGGCGACATGACCTGCTGGCAGGCGCCGCGCCGCTATGCCGCGGTGCTGGCCCCGGCGTTCACCCTGCAACTCGCGGCCGACCCGGCGGCGGCGCTGCGCCATTGGCACGGGATGTTGGAAAACCATGGCGGGCTCTATCTGACGGTGTTCATGCCCTATGCCGAACTGCTCGGCGACCTGCCGGAAAACGCCTGGTATCCCGACCACCAGGTGACCCTGCCCGATGGCCGCGAGGGCCGCCTGGAAACCCGCCACCGCCTCGACCGCCAGCGCCAGCTGCTGCATCGCGAGCACCGCTACTCGCTCGCCGGCACGCCTCCGGCCACCCACCAGTCCCGGCAAACGATCCGCTGGATCGAGCACGAGGAAATGCTCGCGCTGCTGGCGCAGGCCGGTTTCCAGCTCGACCGGTATTTCCTCGATTTCGCCGACCACCCGGCGACCACCCATCCGGATGACACCGAGTTCGACGGGATTCTGACCTATCAGGCCAGCCGCCTCGGCTGAATTTTCCGCCCGGACGCGTGAGAATTCCAGATTGCTCTTCTTGACGGCATGGTCGCATCCGTCCTATGACACTCGCTGTGCCAAGGATTCTCACACTGTTCGCGACCGCCGCTCTCACCGCCCACGCCTGGGGCCAGACTTGGGCGCGCGAGGATGTCGGGTTCGACAGCATCCAGAGCCGGGCGCGCGATCTGGCCAACAAGCCCTACATCGCGCCCAACCACGACACCCAGCCGGCATGGCTCGGCAAGCTCAGCTACGACCAGTATCGGGACATCCGCTTCAACCCCAACCAAGCGCTGTGGGCCACCGACAACCTGCCGTTCCGGGCGATGTTCTTCCATCCTGGCTATCTCTACCGCGACCCGGTGATCCTCAACGAATTCACCAGCACCCACCAGCAGCAGATCCGGCTGGCTGAGGCCTATTTCAACTACGGGGCCTTGGTTCAAAAACACGGCGAACTCCCGTCGGACTGCGGTTTCGCGGGGTTCCGCCTGCACGCGGCGCTCAACACCCCGGGCAACTTCGATGAACTCGTCGCCTTCCAAGGTGCCAGCTACTGGCGGGCCTTGGGCAAAAACCAACGCTATGGCATCTCCTCGCGCGGCATCGCCGTGGACACCGGGGTCACCGACGTCACCGAGGAGTTTCCGGGCTTCCGCGAATTCTGGCTGCGCAAACCCGAAGCCGGTCAGACCCAAGCGCGGTTTTACGCCCTGCTCGACGGCCCGTCCTACGCCGGAGCCTATGAATTCAGCGTCTCGCCCGGCAATGAAACCCTGGTCGATGTGCGCGCGGTCCTGTTCGCCCGCCGGGCGGTGCAACGCCTCGGGATCGCCCCGATGTCGAGCATGTTCTGGTTCGGCGAAAACTCGCGCCGCCACTTCGATGACTTCCGGCCCGAAGTCCATGACTCGGACGGCCTGGCCATCCGCATGGGCACCGGGGAGCGCCTATGGCACCCAATCAGCAATGACTCCGCCAAACTCGAACTCTGCTCGTTTGACATGGAAAAATGCGATGGTTTCGGATTGCTGCAGCGCGACCGCCACTTCAGTTCCTACGAGGACGCCGAGGCCAATTACCACCTGCGCCCGTCGCTGTGGGTCGAACCCACCTCGGATTGGGGCTCGGGACGCGTCGTCCTGATCGAAATCCCGACCACCAACGAACTCGCAGACAACACCGTGGCCATGTGGCAACCGTCACGCGTCCCGCAACCCGGCGACCGCATCGAATTCTCCTACCGCCAGCATTGGACGACGGACGAAAACCCCTCGCAAGCGGGCGGCCGGGTGGTCGCGACCCGCAGCGGCATCCACCAGGCCCAGCCGGAACAGCGCACCATCCTGGTGGACTTCACCGGCAACGCGCTCAGCCAAACCAGCGACATCGCGCTCACCGCCGACGTCAAGGCGGTCGGTGCAGGCGCCGACAAAATCAAAATCCAAGGCGTCACGGTGCAAACCATCCCGGATGATCGCTGGCGCGTCGCGTTCCAGATCGCGCCCGCCACCGAGGGCGCAAAACTTGCCGAAATTGGTCCCGTCGAACTCCGCTGCTGCCTCAAACGCGGCGACAATTTCCTCACCGAAACATGGGCCCAACGCGTCATTCCCTAGATAACCTGAACCCGCTCAGCGAGGAGGAGCTCAACGAGTGGGAAGAGGCCTACGCCGCCGTTGAAGCCTATCTGCAAGCCCTGCGCCTCCGCAACCGCCTGCTGGTCGCCGAACTGGTGCGCGGCATCCTGTGGCGGGCCTCGGCCCGGCGGGCCGCCGAACCGGAGAAGCTGCCACGGTTTCTGGCCATGGAGGAAACGCTTTCCGAAGTCGCCGAGTGGACCCAGGACGTGCTCAATGTCCCCTTGGAAAACCGCCGCCTCGCCGCGCGCGGACGCTTGGCGCTGCTGCTCGCCGGCATGCCGGACCGCTGGCAGGGCGTGTTCCTCACCCCGGCGCCCTGGCCGCCAGCCTTCGTGGCGGCCATGACCACCTCCTACCTCGCTGCGGGACCGCGCTTCGCGGCCCTGACCATGGTGCCCAAACCGCTTGAACTCAACGCCATCGGCAACGGCGCGGCGCAATGGTGGGAAACCATGGATCGCAAACCGATCATGCGCATCATGTTCGTCAGCGTGTTGCTGGCGATCATTGCCGTCACCGTGTGGTTCTTCCTGGACTGATGGATACTCCCGCTCAATTACCCCGCGATACCGGCAAGCCGTTCTTTCCGCGCGTCCGCACGCTGTTCCGACGGACGCTGTTTTTCGGCAGCGTGGTGCTCGTCAACCTTTGCGCCAGCCTGTGGCTGGCCGACCTGTTCTGGCGGATCGGCTTCCAAAAAGCCCACTACCCGATGCTGGCGATCTTCGTCCTGCTCAACGGCCTGTTGGTGCTCGGATCGTTCCACGCCATTTTCGGCGCGTTTGACGTCTTCACCGGGCGCAAGCGCTCCGTCCGAATCACCCGCCTCGCCGACGGTGCCAGCGGCCCGTTGGCCAAGCGCCATGCGGTGGTCATCCCGGTTTACAACGAGGACAGCGTGCGCGTCTGCGCCCGCATCGAGGCGATCTATCGGTCAATCGAAGCCACCGGCCACCTCGACTCGTTCGACTTTTTCATCCTCAGCGACACCCGCGACCTCGACCTGTGGGTGCTCGAGGAAACATCATGGACCAACCTCTGCCGCCGCCTCGGCGGCTTCGGCCGCATTTACTACCGCCGCCGCAAAACCAATGACAACCGCAAGGCCGGCAACATCGGCGACTTCGTCCGCACCTGGGGTGGCGGCTACGAGGCAATGTTGGTGCTCGACGCCGACAGCCTGATGGACGGCGCGGACATCGTGACCATGGCGCGGGTGATGGAAGCCTACCCCCGGCTCGGAATTTTGCAGACCCCGCCGAAATTGATCCGCGGCTCCTCGGTGTTCACCCGTCTCCAACAATTCGCCATGCGGCTGTATGGTCCGCTGTTCATCCGCGGGCTCAACTACTGGCAGCTCGGCGGCGGCAGTTACTGGGGGCACAACGCTCTCATCCGCCTCAAACCGTTCTCCGAATTCTGCGAACTGCCCGCCCTGCCCGGCCGCGAACCATTCGGTGGCCGCATCCTCAGCCACGATTTCGTCGAAGCCGCGCTGATGGTCGCCCAAGGCTGGGAAGTCTGGCTCGCCTGGGACATCGAGGGCACCTACGAGGAAGCTCCACCGACCTTGGTCGACCACCTGATCCGCGACCGCCGCTGGTGCCAAGGCAACCTCCAACACCTGTGGCTCATTTTCGCCCGCCAACTCCCCTTCTCCGTGCGCATGCACCTCTTCATGGGCATCATGGCCTACCTCGGCAGCCCGCTCTGGTTCCTATTCCTGCTCGTCGGCACTTGGATTGCCTGGGACCGCTCGACCAGCGAGTTGAGCCAACTGCCCTTCGAAAGCTATGTCGACCGCTGGTTTCACATCGGGGGCATCGGCCAGAGCCTGATTCTCACCGGAGTGATTTTCGCCCTGCTCTTCCTGCCCAAAATCCTCGCCGTCATCGGCGCAATTTGCATGCCGCGCGTCCGCCGCTCGTTCGGCGGCTTGCTCCCGATCCTCACCGGTGCCCTCCTCGAAACCTTCGTCTCGATGCTGCTCGCGCCTGCCATCATGGCCGCACACACCCTCATGGTCCTGAGCATTATCGTCGGCCAAGCGGTCGGCTGGGGCAACCAAAACCGCGACACCGACGGCACCTCATGGCGCGATGCCATCCGCTTCCATGCCTTTCCCACCCTGCTGGGCGTCGCCTGGACGGCCGTCGCCTGGAACATCGGCCCGATCTTCACCGCCTGGATGGCCCCGATCCTGCTCGGCCTGCTGCTCGCCGCCCCGGTCTCGGTCTGGACCAGCCGCTCACGCTATGGCCGCGCGCTCGCCCGCCACAAAATCCTCGCCACCCCCGAGGAGATCGACCCGCCAGCCGTCATCCGCCTCGCCAATGAGGCAAAAGCCGCCGTCGATCCCGCGCTTGATGCCTCGGTTGAGGGCCGTCGCGGCATCGTCGCCGCAGTGGTCGATCCCTACGTCAACGGCGTCCATGTTTCGCTGCTGGAATTCGCCGAACTCTCGGCAGCCGATGAGGCCCTGGCTGAACGCTGCCTGACCGCCGGGCCCGGCGGCCTGTCAAAAAACGAACTCACCGAACTACTCTACCTTGCTCCTGCGATGCTCATGATGCATCGTGCCGTGTGGCTGCGCTCTGCCGAGGGGATCCACGCGGTTTGGACCCAGGCCGTGGAAAGCTACCGCAGACGCCTCGATCAAGTCCTTCTCACCGAACCCAGTTAACCCGACTCATCCCATGCTCCAAATCAACCCGGACCTCGCCGATCTCGTCTCCGATGCTGCAGCTGGCCTGCTCGCCCGCCTCCACTCCAAGGCCACCATCACCGCCGCCGCCCCCGGCCGCGTCAACCTCATCGGCGAGCACATCGACTACTGCGACGGGTTTGTCATGCCCTTCGCCATCGACCGCTACATCGTCATCACTGGCTGCGCCAACGGCACGTCCCAGGCCCGCATCGGCGACAACGCCTTGGAGGAAATCGTCGTCCTCGACCTCTCGCAGCCCCAGCAGGAGGGCTCACCCAAATGGTCGAACTACCTGCGCGGCGTGATCCGCGGGTTTCAGGACCGCGGCCACCACATCCCGGGCTTCGACGCATTCATCCTCTCGTCGGTCCCCGGCGGGGCCGGCTTGTCGTCATCCGCCGCACTCGAATGCGCCACCGCCACCTTCCTCGAGGGCCTGCTCGACACCCGCCTCGACACCCGCGAAAAAGCCCTCCTCTGCCAAAAAGCCGAGCACGATTTCGCCCATGTCCCGTGCGGTATCATGGACCAGTTCGCCTCCGCCTTCGGCAAACCCAACCGCTTGGTGCTCATCGACTGCCAATCCGGCGAACCGGAACTCGTCCCCTTCGAAAACCCCGACCTCACGGTGCTCGTTTCCAACACCATGGTCCACCACGAGCTGTCCGACGGCGGCTACGCCGCACGCCGCAAACACACCGAAGACGGCCTCGCCCTGCTCGGCAAAGCCTCCTGGCGCGATGTCACGTCCGCCGACGTCCAGGCCAATTGGGAAAAACTCGGCGACCCGGTCAACCGCCGCGCCCGCCACGTGGTGGGGGAAATCTCCCGCACCATCGCCGCCGCCGCCGCCTTGGCCCGCAACGACTTCGAAACCCTCGGCCCGCTGATGGCCGCCAGCCACGACTCCCTGCGCGACGACTTCGAGGTCTCCTGCGCCGAACTCGACATCATGGTCGATATCGCCCGCAAAATCGGCCGCAACGGCGGCGTCATCGGTGCCCGCATGACTGGCGGCGGCTTCGGCGGCTCCACCGTCACCCTCTGCGAGTCCCGCAAGGCGGCCGCCATTGCCGCTACCCTCGCCGCCGAATATACCAAGGCCACCGGCATCACACCCCAGATCTTCGCCTCCCGGCCGTCGCAAGGTGCCCACCTGGTCGCTTGAGCCCCGCGGCACCCACAGCGCTGATATCTGGGTGGACTTGAATCCAGTAAGGGATGTGCTGCAAATGATGAAGTGCTACTCCCGCCCGTCGCCAGGCTCGCCTCCCGTCGTGTGACCCGAATCCCCGTCATTTCGATAACCCCAATAACTCCCATAATGCCCGCGACGGGATATCGGGAACCATGTGCAACGGATGGCGTCTTGCCCGCTGCCACCGATAGAGTGGATCCTTTACCCATCCACGCCCACACGCAAATCCCGCTCGCTCCACAATAGTCCCTTGGTGGCGGAGCCGCTGCCCCGCACGATTTCTCTACTATGGGTCAGTCCCTTTTAAACGTGACCGCGCCATCCTTAATTTTGTTATGATTCGGTCACGCATTCCATGGCAAGTGGCGGCGCCTCGTTTGAGGCGGACGCGGGTACTGGCAGGCTGAGAGCGGCCGCCTGCCACCGGCGAATTTGCGGCTTTTCACGGGCGGGCGGCCCGGGCAGGCTAGCCCGCGATGCGCCGCACCCGAACCGTCCACACCCGCCACCAATCGTTGGAGATCTGGCAATCGCAATGGGCGACGGAATTCCGGGTGGCCGGGGCGGTGCATGCGTCGTATCATCGGCGGCGGTTTCTGACCGGGCTGGCGTGGGACATGATTGCCGCGGCCGCCTTGCTCGGCGCGAACGAGCGTCCGCGCTCGGTGTTGATGCTCGGGCTGGCAGGGGGCACCGCGTTCCGGGTGCTGCGCCACCTGCTGCCGGATTGCCGGCTCACCGCCATTGACATCGACCCGGAAATCATCGGCCTGGCCCGCCAACACATGGCACTCGACGAGCTGGGCATCGAGGTGGTCATCGGCGACGCCTACCCGTGGCTGGCGGCCAACCGGCGGACGTTTGACGTGGTGATTGACGACATCTATCTGGCAGGCAAGACCGATGTGTTCCGCCCGCGGGCGTGGGATCCTGGATTATTAGACCAGCTGCGCCGCGCTCTGGCGCCGGGCGGGGTGCTGGCGGTCAACCTGGTCATCGGCGAGGGCCACCGGGCGATGCAGTCGCTCACCCGGCGGGTGCTGCGCGACGCGTTTCCGGTGGTGCGCAGCCTCAAGTCCGCAGAGGCGATGAACGAGGTGCTGGTGGCGGGCGAATCCGTCGCCACCCGCTCGCGCCTGGCGGGCTATGCGGATGCGTTTGTCGACTGGCGGGACCGGGACTATTGGCAACGCCTCGAGTTGCGCCGACTGCCCTGAACGGGCCTGGATGGGCTCCATACGCGCAGCCGATGGCGCATCATGCAAAGGGGTCCTTTAACCCACGCGAGCAATGACTCAAGCGTCACGCCATGCAGGCTGAAGCCTGCGCTCCGATTTCGCCACCCGCGTAGGGCAGTCGGCGCGTTCCGACGAACGCGGGCGCTCAGGCCTGGGCGGCGATCAGGTCGGTGAGGTGGCCGCCGCGGGCAGTGACCCATTTACCTTTTTTGATCACCTGGGTGAAGCCCAGACCGTGCGAGGCGGCGGCGGTGAAGACATCCCAGGCCTGGGTGGCGAGGATGCCCGAGACGATGAGGTCGCCGCCGGGGGCGAGGGAATTGGCGATGACCGGCCAGGCCTCGATCAGGACCGAGGAGAACAGGTTGGCCATGACGACTTGGTAGCCCTTTTTGCGGGGTTTCCACTGCAGGACGTCCTGTTCTTTCGTTAGAACCTCGGGCGTGCCGTTGCGGATGGCATTGCGGCCGGCGGCGGCGACGGCGAAGGGATCGAAGTCGCAGGCGAACGTTTCGCCGGCACCGAGTTTGCGCGCGGCGATAGCCAGCACGCCGGTGCCGGTGCCGAGATCGGCGACCGTCCAAGGCGTGCCCTTGCGCTCGCGGGACACGTCCACTAACAAGCGAAGGCAGGTCGAGGTGGTCGCGTGATCGCCGGTGCCGAACGCCATCTCCGGCGGAATGGAAATCAGGTGGCGGCGCGGATTGGCCTGCTGGATGGCGGCGATTTCAGGCGCGCGGGTTTCGGCGGTGAGGAGGAGGATGTCGCGCACCTTGACCGGGCGGGGCGGGGCGACGGGCTGGTTCCACTCGGGGCCGGCCAGGTGGCGGACACTGCCGCCGAATTGCTCGACGACGGCCAGCGCGTCCTTTTCGGTGTGGCAAAACAACTGGAGGCGGATGGATTTGCCGCCTTTGATGAATTCGATGACGAGATTCGGGTTGCCGGCGAAGCGCTCTTCCCAGGCATCCATCCATTTCGCTGCGGAGAGTTTCGACCAGACGAACATGCGGATTCTGCGTTGTGGGAGCCCCCGCGCCGCCTCCCTGCCGGGAGGGAAATTGGAGCGGGCGATGAGATTCGAACTCACGACATCCACCTTGGCAAGGTGGC
>JBAXBG010000033.1:0-21730 GCA_037142115.1 Verrucomicrobiota bacterium
GAGGCGGGGGGATGGTGAGCGGCGGGGGGTGTTAGGCGCAGGGCATTGCCAGGCATTCTCTATCGGATAGAGCGGACGTCGAGAGAAAACGCCCGGGCGAACACGAAAGTTCGGGCGCGGTTTGCGGCGGTCAATGGCGGGGACATCGGTTCTGAAATTTCTGCTTTCTGCTTTCTGCTTTCTGCTTTCTGCATTTCAGCATTTACGGCCTGTGGCGGGCGGGCGCGGCGGGGAATGGTGGCGACATGGCGGGTCGCACGCGCAGGGAGCACCTGGCCGCACAAGGCGGCGATGGCTCGCCGCAGTCCCAAGGCGTCGCCGCCGGCGGGCCGGTTCAGGGTTTTATTTTCGGGAAATAACGGACGCTTGGGAGGCCATCGAAGTCGTCGTCCTGAGTCCAGAGAGTTGCCTTATGGGTGAGGGCGGTGGCGTAGATGAGGGAGTCGGCCATGGCGAGTTGGTGTCGGGCGGATAGATCCGCCGCGTAAAGGGCGAGGTCTTCGGTGACAGGGATGACGGGGTGATTCCGGATGAAGGCCAGCAACTCCTGGGCGTTGGTTTCGCCTGCCTCACGTGTCAGGTATTTGCGGATCTCGTAAAGACTGATCACGGAAGACAAGAGGGGATGGGAGGGCAGGAGGGCTTTTGCGAAGGCTTTCGCGTTCGGTCCGCCCACGGCGATTTCGATCCAGCCCGAGGTGTCGAGGCAAATGGCTTTCATGGCAGGGGGCGGTCTTGTTTTTCCCGCTCAAACGGCAGCTTGGTTTTTCCTTTGAGAAAGCCAACGAGCTGGTCCGGGGTGAGGATGGGACGAATTTCGATTTTACCATCGACTTGCTTGAACTGGAGGCGTTGCCCGGGTTTGAGGTTCATGGATTTACGAATCTCCTTTGGGATTACGACTTGGTATTTGGGTGATAAAAGTGAGGTCGTCATACGTTTTCAATATGGATGAAATTAAATTCCAGGCAACGAAATTTGTCCAGGATGGATGGTGGCGACATGGCGGGTCGCACACGCAGGGGAGCACCTAGCCGCACAAAGCGGCGATGGCTCGCCGCAATCCGAAAGTGCCGGCGCTTATTCCTGGGTGTCCGGGCGCGAGATCAGGGAGGTGAAGCGTTCTTCGAGCTGGCGGAGGATTTCGGGGTCCTCGATTTTTTTGCCGTCGGGGGTGGTGATGTAGAGGGTGTCCATGGCGACGCCCTTTTCGGTGCAGATCCGGGCGTGGGCGGTGTTGAGGCCGTAATGGTTGACGGTGTGGAACAGGTCGTGGAGCAGGCCGATGCGGTCGAGCGCCTGGAGTTCGACGGTGGTGCAGGTCGGGTGGAGCTCGTTGCTGACAAAGGCCTGGACGGGCACCGGGATGTCGTGGTCGGTGCGGGGTTTGAGGAAATTGACGCGGCGGCGCAGATAGCGTTCCGGTTCATAGACCTCGGCGGCGAGGATCGCCTCGAAGGTGTCGAGGAAGCGCTTGCGGGTGGAGGCGGCGGAGACGGTCTCGAAGTTGGTGGTGCAGACGTTGAAGATGTTGACCACGATGCCGTCAGTGCGGGTATACAGGTCGGCGGAGAGGATGTTGATTTGTTCGGAGGCGAACGCGCAGCAGATTTTCTCTAACAGCAACGGCTTGTCGCGGGTGGCGAGCACCAGCTCGGTGTAGCCTTTGTCGGTGTGGTCGATCCACTTGATGCACGAGGCGAACGGGTCGCCGCGCTCCGCCTCGCGCTGGAGGAAGTGCCGGACGGTGCGCACGCGCGTGACGATGTCCGACGCCTGGCGGAAGTGGAACGAGGCGGCGGGCATGCGCTCGAAGTGGCGGTCGACATCGGCGTGGTAATCCTCGCGCATGAGCTTGATGACCTCGTCGCGCAGGGCGAGGCGGTCGGTGTCGAGTTTCTTGGTGTATTCCTCGCGACCGTTTTCGAGGAAATGGCGGGTGGCGGTGTGGAGTTGGAGCATCAGGCTCTCTTTCCAGCCGCTCCAGCCGCTGGGTCCGGTGGCGTTGGAATCGACGAAGGTGAACAGCAGCAGGGCGTCGAGGTTGGAGGGCGTTTTGACGATCGCCGCGAAATCGGCGATGACCTCCGGGTCGTCGAGGTTGCGGGTGGTGGCGGTGCGCCAGAACGACAGGTGGTTGTCGACCAGAAACATGATCAGGGTGCGCCGCGCACCGTGGATCTGGAGCCGGTTGCACAGCCGGGCGGCGAGCATCGCCGAGCCGTCGATGTGCTCGCGGACATTCTCGGCGCGGCCGGTGTCGTGCAGGATCAGTGCCAGATAGAGCGCATACGGGTCCTCGATTTCATGGAACAGCCGCCGATAGATCTGACGCCGCGGGTTGTTTTCCGCAAACAACTCGTCGAGTTGCTCGACGCAGCGCAGGGTGTGCTCGTCGGCGGTGTAGCGGTGGAAAAACTCGTGCTGGACCAGGCAGTCGAGCGCGCCGAACTCGGGCAGGTAGCGGCCGAGGAAGCCGATGCGGTGCATCAGGCGCAGGATGCGCGCGACGTCGCCCTTGCGTTCGAGGATGGCCTGGAAAATCTGGCGGTTGGTTTTCGAGTAGCGGAACGGGCGGTCGATGTCGCCCCAGTGGTTGGCGATGAGGCGCCTGATTTGCGGGCTGAGCTCGAGGTTGCGCACCTGGCAGTGCTGGAACAGCCGCATCAGGCGGTGCGCGTCGTCCTGGAACAGATCGGGATATTCCGGGAACAGGCGGCCGTCGCGGGCGATGAAGCCGTCGAACTCCTCGCGGCGCTTCTTCCGGAATGTTAGAAACGAGCGGATGCCCGACTCGGCGCGCGAGTCCTGCTCGATCTGGAAGGCTTCCATCAGCGAGGTGGTGTGCTGATAGATATGGCGCGTGTGGCGGTAGTAATCGCGCATGAACGCCTCGGTGCTGCGCAGGATGTCGCGCTGCGGATAGGCAAAGGCGGTGGCCACGACGCCTTGCAGTTGGAGGGTGAGCTGGTCGGTGCCCTTGTTGGTGTGATAGTGGAGTTCGTTGCGGACGCGGTGGAGGAAATCATAGGCCTCCTCGATTTCGCGGCAGGCGGAGGTGGTCAGCAGCTTGCTTTCGACGAGGTCGGTGAGGCGTGCGCTGCCCTGCTTGACGCGGGCGACCCACTGGATGCTGTGGTAGTCGCGCATGCCGCCACAGCCCTCCTTGACGTTGGGTTCCTGGAGGAAGACGGTGTGGGAATACTTTTCGTGCCGGCTGCGCAGGTCCTGGCGGCGGAGTTCGAAAAACGCGGCCTGGCCCTTGTTGAGGCACTCCTTGGCAAAGCCCGCCTGGAATTTCTGGAACAAGGCGGCGTCGCCGGTGATCAGCCGCGCATCCATCAGCGAGGTCTTGTTTTCCTGATCGATCTTGGCCTGTTCGATGCATTCGGCGATCGATCGGCAGGCGTGGCCGACCTTGAAGCCGACGTCCCACAGCAGATAGAGGACGTCCTGGACGAGTTCCTGGAGCGGCTTGGGCAGGTTTTGGGCGGAGCGCGGCAGCAGAAACAGCAGGTCGATGTCGGAGCGCGGGTTGAGCACCGCACGGCCGTAGCCGCCGGTGGCGACCAGCGCGATGGGGAAGGCGGCACCGTCCTTGCGGGCGCGCATCGACGCCTCCATGATGGACGCGAGGATGGCGTCGATGAGCGCGGCCCGGGCGTGGGCGATGGCCAGGCCACCCGCGCCGGCGCGATGGTGCAACAGGATGCGGTGCTCCTCGATTTTGAGAAACCGCTTGTAGAGGTCGATGCGTTCGGCCGGGGAAAGCTGGCCTTCGATGGCGCACTGCAGGGTTTCCTGGGCGTGGCGGTCGAGAGTTTTGAGGTAATCGCGCATGCGGAGTTGGTTTAATGGGGCGTCGTTTGGACCAAAGGTCAAGCGGAGTGAGCCATCCGGGTGCCAACTTTGGCATAGAGTTCGGTTTGGCGCGACGACTGCTCGAGCAGGTCGGGCTCCAAGCGCACCGCTCCGGGCTCAAACAGGGTGAGGGTCGAGGAGCCGCCGAAGGCGAAGTAGCCCTTTTCCGCGCCTTTGGCCACCGCCTGGCCGGGCGTGAAGGTTTGGCGGATGGTGCCCACGCAAGTCGCGCCGATCTCCAACAGCAGCACCGTGCCGAAGCGTTGGGTCACCAGCGGGGTGAGGGTGCGCTTGTTGGTCCACAGGTAGCACAGGTGGCGGCGCAGGGCGATGGGCGACACCGAAAACAGCGGTCCCGGGAGCACGCGGGTCGCGCCCGGGACCCCCGCCGCCGGAAAATGAAAGCGATGGTAATCCACCGGGCACAAGCGCGACAGCACCAGCGCCCCGTCGGCATAGCGCGCCGCGAGCGCCGCATCGCCTAACAACTCAGGCAGGTCGAATTGCTGGCCTTTGACAAACACATCGCGGATGGCCGACGCGCGTTCAAAGCCAAGGTGCCGGCCGTCCGCCGGGAACACCACGCTCGCTTCGTCCGGATCGACCGGGCGCGCGGCGGGATCGAGTTTTCTGGAAAAGAACTCGTTGAAACTGCCGAACGATGCCGGCGGGGCAGCGAACTCCGCCGGGTCGAGGCCGTAGCGGGCGATGAAGGGAGCCACCCGCGCCGCCGATTGCGGCGTGCTCATCCGCCGGCCATACCATGCCGAGAACCACGGACGCTTGACCAGCGCCCACAACGCCAGTGCGCCGAGCGGCTGGCCATACGTCCAGCGCAGGAAGTTTTCGCCATAGACCTGTTCGGTTTCATGGCTGGCGGTATGGCGGTTGAAGAAGCGGATCGGTTCCACGGCGCTTTTGTAAGCGCCCGCAGCCCGCGCGGCAAGGGCGGGTTCTTCCCCCCGCGCGCGCTGTGACCCGCGCGGCGGCTACGGGCGGGCAACTGGCGGGACCAGAGTGCCATCACGTGTCGTTGACCGGATTGCACCACTTGAGTCCGGCGAATCGGGCGAATCCTTGATCGGTGCTGACCAAGGTGGCGCGGTGCTCGATGGCCAAGGCGGCGAGCCAGGCATCGTTGACATCGTTGCCACATAGCTTGAGAGAGGTGATGAAACCGGCCAGGATTCCGGTGTGCCGGGTGCCGCCAGCGAGGCGGCGGGTGCCAGCATAGCTCCACAAATCGTCTTTCCAATATCCGAGCGTTTCGGCCATGGGAGCCAGTCGCAGCTTGGGCAGCGTGGGGATTCTCAGCAGTGCCGCTTCCACCAACTCGCACAGGCCCAGGGAGTCGCCTGCGGCGGCGGTGTTGACCAGCCATTGGCGGCAAGCCACATGTTCTGCCGCATCCTTGCGCAGGGCATGGATCAGCACATTCGCGTCAGGGAGCCAGAGTGCCATCAGGATTTGGGGTCGATGATTCCAAGTTGGGCAAGGTCATGCGCCTCCTGCTCGTCGTCGGCAATCCGGCGGAGATCCTCCCACGGGCGCGCATCCCGCCTCCCGGTCGCATAGACCCGGAACGCATGGGGTGTGGTGACATCGGGCACCCGTTTCTCCAACCGCAAGCGCAGACCCTCTTCCAGAAAACGTGTCAGACTGAGCCCCGCCCGCGCGGCCTCCGCCTTCGCCTCGCGATACAGGCGGTCATCGATGCGAAGGGTGGTTTGCATGACAGAAAAATAGATCATGCAAGATTTCTGTCAATCTAGAAACGGGGCGGGATCGCGCCATTTGGTGACGACTTTACATTCAAGTCGCCCGTCTCAAGAGCTGGGCCTGGATCCGGGTGACGCCCCGGTGGCGTATCCCTGGCGAAACAGGCGGGACGCCCGTTTTCCATGACAGCCGGGACGGCTATCCTCCTCAGGACGCACTAAGGGACAGACCCTTTGTGTGAACCCGGCCCGTTGGGCCGGGCTGGTATGGAACGGGCCGTTGGGCCTGAAGAATGCCAAGGAAACCGCCTCCCCCAATTCAAAGCGGTGAAGCGCGCGCGCTTCACCGCATCCAAGGTTAGCCCTGGTCGATGATCTTCTCGGTCTTGGCGTCGATGATGGAGAACCGCTCGCGGTTGAGGGTGGGGTCCGAGCGGAAGATCAGGCGGCCGGAGTGCGAGCGCTCGAGTTCGCCTAGCAGCCTCGAGTCCTCGCTCTTGAATCGGTTGAGGACGTCGCTGTTGACGATGACGACGATGTCGCCGATCGAGTCGCGGTGTTTTTGGATCACGGTGTTGAGGCGGCGCTGGATTTCCACCGACATGGTCATCGGGGTCTTGACCCGGCCGCGGCCCTGGCAATACGGGCACGGTTCATACATCGAGTCGCGCAGCGATTCGTTGAGCCGCTGGCGGGTCATCTCCATCAGGCCGATGGGCGAGATCTGCAGCACCTGGGTCTTGGCCTTGTCCTTCTTGAGGCGGTCGCGGATCACCTTGTAAACCGTCTGCTGGTCCTTGCGGTGGCGCATGTCGATGAGGTCGATGACCACCAGTCCGCCGATGTTGCGCAGGCGGAGTTGGCGGGCGACTTCGCGGGCCGCTTCGATGTTGGTTTCGAGGATCATCTTGTCGACATCCTTGGAGCCGCGGTTGCGGCCGGTGTTGACGTCGATGGCGATGAGCGCCTCGGTTTCATCAATGACAATGTAGCCGCCGCAGGGCAGCCAGACCTGGCGAGAGAACGCCTCGTCGATCTGCTTCTGCATGCCGATGCGCTCAAACAACGGCTGGGTGGTGGTGGGCATGTAGTGGACCCGGCGCTTGGCGCGGCGCGAGATCTTGCCGGCGATCTTGCGGATCAGCTCGGTGGTCTCGGCGTCGTCGCAGATCACCTGGTTGATTTCATCGGTGAGGAAATCGCGCGCGGTGCGTTCGATCAGGCCGGGTTCCTGGAAGATGCAGGCGGGGGCCGGGTTGCCGGCGCGGCGGGCTTCGATCTCGTCCCATTGCTCGAGCAGCATCGCGAGGTCGCGGACGAAATGGCGGGCGCGGGTGCCCTGGGCGATGGTGCGCATGATGATGCCCATGCCTTCGGGGACCGAGAGCTTCTGGACGATCTTGCGCAGGCGCAGCCGTTCCTTGGGGTCCTCGATCTTGCGCGAGATGCCGAACTGCTCGGTGAAGGGCATCAGCACCAGGTAGCGCCCGGCGAGCGAGATGTTGGTGGTGACGCGCGGCCCCTTGGTGCCGATGGGCCCCTTGGACACCTGGATCACGATCTCGGAACCGACCGGATAGATGTCGGGAATGTCCTTGGAGGTGATGCTTTTCTGTTTTTTCTTGCGGTTGCTGCTTTCGCGCTGGATCTCCTCCAGGCCGGCGTCCAGCGCCGCGGGGATGGCGTCCCAGAAGTGCAGGAAGGCATTCTTGTCGAGGCCGATGTCGACAAACATCGCCTTGAGTCCGCCCTCGATGTTCTTGACGCGGCCCTTGAAGATGCCGCCGACGATGTTTTGGTCACCCTCGCGCTCGACGGTGTATTCTTCGAGCAGGCCGTCCTCGATCAGGGCGACGCGCCGTTCGAGTTTTTCGACGTTGACGATGATGCTGTTGCCGCGCAACGGGTCGGGTTTGCCGATGCCCAGGAGTCTTTTAATGTGTTGGATCATGATGATAGGGGTTGGGGTGTGATGAGTGTTAGGTGGGGTGAGTGGTGGAAATCAGGGCTCGGCGACCGGCACGGCTTTCGGAATGACCGTGCCCTCGTCGTCGATTTCAGGCGTGAGAGTGGGCGCCGGGGTGGCGCTGGTGTCGGCCGGCGGCGGGCTGGCGGGCGCGGCCATTTCGCCGGCCTCCTCGCCGGTTTCTCCGCTGGTGTCCTCGTCCACCACCAGCGCCTTGGCGACAGGGCCCGGGACGGCGGCTGGCGGCTCGATCGGGGGCGCGGCGGCGACCGTGGGGGCGGGTTCGCCCGCTTCCACCGCGGCGATCAGTTCCGGGGGGAGGTCGATGGATTTCTCGATGCGGTCGGTATTGCCCGGGGCCGTGGCGAGCGCTTGGAGCGGCAGTTGGATGCCATGGTTGTCGCTGGCGAACATGCCCCGATAGACCAGGTTGACCAGCGGCCCGCAGACCCCGCCGCCGGAACCGCCGTTTTGGACCAGCACGCAGATTGCGTATTTTGGGTTCTGATAGGGCGCGAAGCTCATCACCCACGAGTTGTTGGATTTCTTGCCGTGGTCGGTGGTCTGGGCGGTGCCGCTTTTGGAGGCGGCTTCGATGTTGGCGAGTTTGACTTTGCCCGAGGTTCCGCCGGGCTGGTTGGTGGACATCGACATGCCGCGGCGGATCAGTTCGATGTCTGCGGCCTTGATGCCTGACCGGGTGAGATCGACTACCAGCTTCGGGGTGTCGGCGATGACGATCGAGCCGTCTTCGGCCACCGCCTGTTTGACGATGCGTGGTTTGTAGTATTTGCCGCCATTGGCGATGCAGGCGGCCACCGCGCAGATTTGCAGCGGGGTGGCCAGCGAGTCGCCCTGGCCGATCGAGAGAAAGGCGGTGAGGGCCGGGGTCATCGCCAGATTGGGATGGGCGCCGCGCCACGCGCTGCTGCCGGGGAGCACCCCTGCGTCCTCCTTGGGCAGTTCGATGCCGGAGCGTTGTCCGATGCCCACCAGTTGGCATCCCTCGACCATCGCCTTCCAACCGATGGTGTTGGCCATCTTGTTGAAATAGGGGTTGCAGGAGTGTTGGATGGCTTGCGAGATGTTCTGGTCGCCGTGGGTGCCGCCGTGAAAGTTCCAAATCCAGCAGCCGACCTTTTTGTCGCCGTAGGTGACGTAGCCGTCGCAGGAAAACCGCCGCGCGGCCATCCCGGCCAGGGCCGCGGCCACCGACGTCGGGATCTTCATGGTCGAACCCGGCGTGAACTCGGAAATCGCCCGGTTGGTGAACGGGGCGAGTTGTTCGTTGGCCCGATAGGAGTCCCAGTTCTGTTGGGAAATGCTGGGAATGAAATCGTTGGGGTTGTAGTCGGGCACCGAGGCCATGGCCAGCACCTCGCCGGTGTTGACGTCCATGACCACGCCGGCGGCGCGCCCGGCGAAACGCAGCGCGGTTTCTAGCAGGTATTGTTTGCGCGCGTCGAGGGTCAGCCTGACCTTGGCACCGGTGCCGGGTTTGGTGTAGTCGGACATCTTGATGGTCCGGCCTTTTTCGTCCTTGACGATGGTTTTGCGGCCTTCCGGTCCGCGCAGCACGGCGTCCATGCTGGCTTCGATGCCGGCGATGCCTTTTTCGTCGCCGATATAGTGATTGAAGACGTGGGTCGCGCTTTCGGGGACGTCGCCCTTTTCCCATTGTTTGAGGTAGCCCAGGACGTGGCTGGCCAGGGCGCCATAGGGGTATTGGCGCTGCGGGCGGATGCCCAGATAGACCCCGGGCAGGTCGAGGTTGTGCTCGGCGAATTTGGCGAAGTCCTCGTAGCTCAGGTCGGTGCGGTAGCTGAACGGGATCAGCCCGCCGTGGGTGAGAAAATGCGCGCGGAGGTTGCCGGCCTTGAAGTTTTTGGCGATGCCCAGGTCCTTGAGCCGGCCGATGGTGCTGTCGCGGCCGTCCTTGACGATGGCCACGATGTCCTGGTCCTCGCGCTTGCGGGTGAGCTGGTCTTCCTTGGAGAGTTTTTTGGTCGACGCGGTGCGCCCGTGCTGGGTCAGCCAGGCGTCGCGGATTTCCTCCAGGTTGAAGGAGACTTCGTATTTGCGCAGGTTGCGGGCCAGGGTGATGCCGTTGCGGTCGGTGATTTCGCCGCGGATCCCGGGCTCGCGGATGGTGACGGTGCGGTTGCCGGGAACCAGATTGAGGAACTCGGACCGGCGCTTGATCTGGAAATCGTAGAGGCGGGTCAGCAGCGCGCCGAAGCCGACGAGCACCAGGGCCGTTAGCAGATAGATCCGGAGGCGGTAGCTGGTTTCCATGGGATCAGGTGGCCCGGCGGCGGCGGCGGCCGGCTTCGGGGTTGATCGAATGGTCGCAAGCCTTGGCCAGGCGGAACAGCAACCAGAAGATCAGCGGGGAGAACAGCATGGTGAGCAGGGCGGTGAACACCATTTGGAAGACGGTGGCCCGGGACAGCACGAAGTCGCCCCGCACGAAGTTGATGATGGCGTATTCCGCGGCCAGATAGAGGAGCACGGCGATGCCGGAGAGCAGGGCGGAGAACTGCCACTTGCCCTGTTTGAAGAGCGGCTGGATGCCTTGCATCAGGAAGCCCATCGCCCCGAACAGCAGGATCGAGTAGCCGAAGCGCAACGACTCGACCTGTTGGGCGGATATCTCCAGATCCCCGCCCTGCGGGCCCAGCGCGCATTGCGCGTCCCAGAAAAACCCGCCGATGAAGGCCAGCAACAGCATGGTGCGCTGGCCGACGGTGACCGCGCAGCACAGGAACACCAGCTGGACGAGCAGGATGCGCGAGTGGTGGATGCCGGTGAACGCCGGCAGGAACTGCTGCACCACAAAGGCGGTGAGCAGGAGCAGGAGCGTGAGCAGGGAGTAGCGGATCACGGGTGGTTAGGAATCGGCGGATAACACAACGAATACCGCACCCAGATCCGCGAAGTTCACTGAGGGTCGGACGAGGGCTTCGGAATCCAGCGCGCCTTTTTCAACGGTGTCGATGGTTCCAAGGAGAATGTTGGCTTGGAAGGTGCCTCCCCGGCCGGTGGTGAACACGCGCTGACCGGGGCGCAGCGCCGCCTCGGGCGAGAGAAAGCGCAGCCGCAGCATCGGGTCGCCCTCGAAGCCGCCGCGTTGGCCGCTGAGGATGCCCACTTCCGGCGAGCCCTCCACCCGTGCCGAGACCTGGCATTTCTCATCGGTGAGCAGCAGCACCGACGCGCGCTCGCCGCTGCTGTCGATGCGGTCGATCATGCCGACCAGGCCATTGTTGGAGAGCACGGTGAGCTGGCTGGCGATGCCGCGCTTGGAGCCGGCGTCGATGTCCACGGTCTGCCACCAGGTGGCCGGATTGCGGCGGATGACTTGGGCGGCGACCACGTCGAAATGGGTGGTTTTTTTGAAGTCCAGGGCGTGGCGGAGTTGCACGTTTTCGTGTTCCAGGGCGCGGAAGCGCGATTCGAACAGGCGCAGCCGGCCGAGTTGCTCGCGGGTGGCTTCGAGCTCGGTTTCGAGTTCCTTGGAATGGCGGACCTCACCGACAAAGGCGCGGGCATGGGTTTCGAGCTGCGAGCCGGATTTCAAGAACGGTGCCATCGCCTGATAGTAGGCGTTCTGGATTTCGCGCACCGAACGGTCGCTGCGGGTAAGTGCCCACACCGCCCCTCCGAGGAAGAGCAGCAAGACGATGAGATTGAGCGGCTTCATGGCCGGAGGTGCCTGGCGAATCGCTCAGCGGTCTGAGTTGGTGACCCGCTTGAGGAGGGAAAGCTCCTGAAGCGCCTTGCCGGTGCCTTCGGCCACGGCGCTGAGGGGATCCTCGGCGATGTGGACGGGCAGGCCGGTTTCTTCGCGCAGCAGGCGGTCCAGCCCTTTGAGCAAGGCCCCGCCGCCTGCCAACACGATCCCGCGGTCGACGAGGTCGGCGGCGAGTTCGGGCGGGCAGCGTTCGAGGGTGGTGCGCACGGCATCGACGATGGTCCGCAGCGGGTCGGCCATGGCTTCGCGGATTTCCTGCGAGGTGATGGTGATGGTTTTGGGCAGGCCCGCGACCAGGTCGCGGCCTTTGACTTCCATGGTGAGTTCCTTGGGCAGCGGGGCGGCCGAGCCGAGCCGGATCTTGATGTCTTCCGAGGTGCGCTCCCCGATCATCAGGTTGTAGGCGCGCTTCATGTATTGGACGATCGCCTCGTCGAGTTCGTCGCCGGCGGTGCGCACGCTGCGGGCGTAAACGATCCCGGAGAGGGAGATCAGGGCCACTTCGGTGGTGCCGCCGCCGATGTCCACGATCATGTTGCCGGACGCTTCCTGCACTGGCAAACCGACGCCAATGGCGGCGGCCATCGGCTCCTCGATCAGGTAAACTTCGCGCGCGCCGGCTTGTTCGGCGGACTCGCGCACCGCCCGGCGTTCGACTTCGGTGATGCCGGACGGGATGGCGATGAGCACGCGCGGGTTGGAGCGGCGGCCCTTGTTGACCTTGCGGATGAAGTGGCGCAACATCGCCTCGGTGACTTCAAAGTCGGCGATCACCCCGTCTTTCAGCGGGCGGATGGCCACGATGTTGCCTGGCGTTCGGCCGAGCATGCGCTTGGCATCGTCGCCCACCGCGAGCACCTCGTTGGTGCCGGCCTTGACCGCCACGACCGATGGTTCGCGCAGGACGATGCCGTGATCCTTGACGTTGATCAGCGTGTTGGCGGTGCCGAGGTCGATGCCAATGTCATTGGAAAACAGATTTCCGAAAAGTCTTTTGAACATGGAATGTATTGAAAATAAGAGAGTAATGAAGAAAAGCGAAGGCTTCGGCGGGATCCCGGAGTCGCTTCATTCCGGCGGGCAGCCTGACGAATGGGAAGAGAGAGGCGGGATGCTATCGAAACCAGCGGGCGATAGTCGTTAGCCAAGTCGTTGAGGTCAAGCCGGAATCCACGTTTCCAACAAGGTCAGTTCGTGTTGCCTCTGACAACCACAAATCCCGCAACCGACTGGCGGTTGCGGGATCTGGATGACGTGTCGGGTGCTGACAGGCTTACTTGACTTCCGTCGGTGCGGCAGGGGGCGTGTCACCTCCTGGTGCAGCAGGGGGCGTGTCACCTCCTGGTGCCGGAGCGCCTGGGCCGCCTGGGCCGCCTGGGCCGCCCTGACGATGGGGTGGGCGATGAGCCTTGAATTCCTCAAGTGTCACCTTGCCGTCGCCGTCGGCATCGATTTTCTTGAAGATTTCTTCGGCCTTGGCCGGATCCTTTTGTGCCCGCGGGCCGGCTTTGAATTCTTCGAGGCTGATCGAACCGTCGTTGTTGGCGTCGAGTTTCTTGAAGATTACCTCGGGATTGGGCCGCTCGCGCTTTGGGCCGCCGGGGCCGCCGGGGCCGCCGGGGCCGCCGGGGCCGCCGCCACCTTTTGGAGGTTCTTGTGCCAAGGTGAGCGAGGTGGCGATGGCCAGCGCACTGAGGGTGAAAATACCGGATTTCATGATGGTGGTTATTGGTTTGCTTGAATTCGTCGTGCGGGCGGATGCCGTGGTGCGACATTCTATAGAACTCCGCCGCCGCAGCCGAGTTTCTGTGATTCTTGTAAAGATTTGGTAAATCGGCCCGGCTCACTCGCCCCGATGATTGATGCGACCGCATCAATCATCGGGAATGGATGGAAGACTTGCTAGACTGACGTCTTATGCCCGTTGTGCCCAGCGGAGTTTGGCGGGGACGCTGCGTGGGTTGAGGCGGCGTTCCTCCGGGCTGGCGGTGATGACGCCGTCGCTGATGGTGGAGAAGAGCCCGTCGAGCAGACCCGCCTGCAGTGATTTTTTCACGCGTCGGTCCTCGCCCGAGTGGAAGGTGAGGATCGCGACGCGCCCGCCGGGAAGCAAGGCGTCGGGCAGCACTTTGAGGAAGGCGTCGAGCGCCACCAACTCTTCGTTGACCGCGATGCGAACGGCCTGGAAGACCCGGCGCACCGTCAGTTCGATTTCCTCGGTGTCGGCGCGCACGGCCTCGCGGATGGCACGGGCGAGATCCAGGGTGGTGCGATAGGTTTGGCCGGCGAGTGAGGCGGCGAGCGATTCGGCGCGCGGTTCATCGGCGTGATGGTGGAGGGCGGCCGCCAGTTTGTCGGGGGTGACGCGCGCCAGCCAGTCGCTGGCGGGAATGCCGCGGTTGGGATTCATCCGCATGTCGAGCGGGCCGGCGTTCTTGAAGCTGAAGCCGCGCGCCGGGTCGTCGAATTGCATCGAGGAGCATCCGAGGTCCGCCAGGATGAAATCGACGCCCGCGAGCCCGCGCTCGGCCAAGAGTTTGGCGATGCCGGCGTAGTTCGAGCGGACCGCCTCAAAACAATCGCTGCCGAATCCGGCCTGGCGCAGGCGGTGCTCGGTTTTCGGCAACTCGACGGGATCCTGGTCCAGGCCGATCAATTTTCCGCCGGGGGCGAGAACGGGTAACATCCGCAGGGCGTGGCCGCCGTAGCCGAGGGTTGCATCCACGCCGGTCATGCCCGGTCGTAGCTGGAGAGCTTGCAGGCATTCGTCGGCCAGCACCGGGACGTGCGACCCGGCGGGGGTTTTGCCGGAGGCGATGACTTTGGCCACGGTTTCAGCGAAGCGCGCGGGGTCGTGCTCCTTGTATTTGTCCTCGTAGCGACGGGGGTTTTTGCCGCTGTATCGTTTGCGCCGCGGCGGACGGGGTGTTTCATCGCTCATGGTGGGAAGAGGACCGAGTGGTGGCAGGATCCGGGCGATCCGTCAAAGTCTGGTTGGGTTTGAATCGAAACGCGGAGGCGCTGAGGTCGCAGAGAGGATCGGAGAGTTGCGGACGATGATGGATTGAGCCACGGTCACAATTTAAGGATTTTCTTCTCGCGTTCTTCCAAATCTCCGCGCCCCCCTCCGCGGCCTTAGCGCCTCCGCGTTTCAATCCTCCCAATCCGGTTTTTACTTTCGCTAGCCGGCCGATCCGGTGTTGTCTGGCGGCGCTTATGAAAATCGGCATCGCGCAAATCAACCCGGTCGTGGGCGACTTCCCCGGCAACGCCAAACGCATCCTCGCCGCCTACCGCGAGTGCCTGGACGCGGGTGCCGACCTGGTGCTCACTCCGGAATTGTCGCTCGTTGGCTATCCGCCGCGCGATTTGGTGTTCAAATCGCAGTTCGTGCCGAAGTGCCTGCAGGCGCTCGACTATCTGGCGGGCGAATCGCGCGCGGTGCCGCTGCTGGTCGGTTATATCGACCGCCACCAGGCATCGCGGCCGGGCAAGCCGTTGCGCAATGCGGTGGCCTGGCTCGAGGGCGGGGAAATCCGCCACCGCGTCTGGAAAACCCTGCTTCCCACCTACGATGTGTTCGACGAGCGCCGCTACTTCGAACCCGGCGAGACCTGCGCCCCGATCGAGTGGCGCGGCCTGCGCGTTGGCCTGACGATTTGTGAGGACATCTGGACCGAGGACTACCTGCAGCGCCCGTTTTACGACCGCGACCCGGTCGATGAACTGGCCGCGCAAGGCATCGACCTGTTATTCAACCTGAGCGCCTCGCCGTTCCACCTGGGCAAGCCCGCGCAACGCCGCGCGATGATCGGCGCGATCGCCCGCCGCATCCGGGTGCCCGTGGTCTATTGCAACACGGTGGGTGCCAACGACCAGCTGGTGTTCGACGGCCACTCGCTGGTCGCCGGATCTAATGGTTTGATCTCCGCCCAGCTTCCCGGCTTCACCGAAGCCTGCCGCGTGGTCGAGCCGTTTCTCACCGCCGACGCCGACGCCGCGCCCGACGCCTGCGAGCCGCAGGCGCTCTATCAGGCGCTGGTGTTA
The DNA here is from genome assembly GCA_037142115.1 of Verrucomicrobiota bacterium. Classification (GTDB taxonomy): domain Bacteria; phylum Verrucomicrobiota; class Verrucomicrobiia; order Verrucomicrobiales; family Akkermansiaceae; genus Luteolibacter. The sequence goes on from JBAXBG010000033.1 coordinate 15,347, forward strand.
GGGGTGCGCGACTACGTCACCAAGTGCGGGTTTTCCAGCGTGTGCCTGGGTCTGAGCGGCGGGATCGACTCGGCGCTCACCGCGGTGATTGCCGCCGACGCGCTCGGCCCGGACCACGTCCGCGGGCTGACGATGCCCAGCGCGTATTCGTCGCGCGGCAGCGTGGACGACTCGTTCGAGTTGGCCAAAAACCTCGGCATCCGCTGCGACGAGGTGTCGATCGGCGACGCGTTCACGGCGGTCAAAGCGACGCTGCAGCCGGTGTTCGCGGGCAAGCCCGAGGACGTGACCGAGGAGAACATGCAGGCCCGGATCCGCGGGCTGCTGTTGATGGCGCTCTCCAACAAGGAAAACCACCTGCTTCTAACCACCGGAAACAAGAGCGAGCTGGCAGTCGGGTATTGCACGATCTATGGCGACATGTGCGGCGGGCTGGCGGTGATCTCGGACCTGCCGAAGACCCGCGTTTACGAGGTCGCGCGCTGGATCAACCGCGAGCGCGAAATCATTCCCTGGAACACCATCGACAAGCCGCCGAGCGCCGAGCTCCGGCCCGATCAAAAAGACCAGGACACGCTGCCGTCGTATGACATCCTCGATGGCATCCTCGAACTCTACGTCGAGGAGCAACTCTCGCCCGAGGAAATCATCGCCCGCGGGTTCGAGGAATCCACCGTGCGCTGGGTCCAGCGCCGGGTCGATCTCAACGAATGGAAGCGCCACCAGGCCGCGCCCGGCCTGCGGGTGACCTCCAAGGCTTTTGGTGTCGGACGGCGCATGCCCATCGTGCAGCGCTTCCTCGGCTGAGGGGTTGCCGGATAGGCCGTGCCAGTGCGCCCGCCATCCGGCTGGTGATGGCAATGCGTTGTCCCCTGTTTGGGGACTATCCGGTTGGTGGCCGCTGTGAATGATTGGCCGCTGCGCATGAAACTTCACAGACCGGCTCGGCGAATGAGCCAGCAACCGCTCCTGGCAGCCGGACTAGCCGCCGCTCTGGCCTGGATCCCGGTGGCGCTTCACGCCCGCGAGCCAACGGCGGCACTCAAGGAAAGCCTGCAGGCCCGGGCTAACAACGGGGAGCCGGTGGCCCGGCAGTCCGCCCAGGTGAACCGCCGGCCGATCCAGACCTGGAATTGCGAGGGGAAAACCACCGAGCTGACCTTCAAGGCCGGCGGGCCGGTGGCGATTCCGGCGGATGGGGTTCTCTATCTGACAGTCGTCTACCTGGACGAGGGATATGGCAAGCTGCGGGTGCAAGTCATCGGCAAGGACGGCAAAACCAGCCGCCCGGACCGGTTTCTGGGGCTGACGCGCACGGATTCCGGCAAGCTCGTCGCCGCCCAGATGCGGGTTTGCGGAATCCAAAGTGCCGGTGCCGGCGAGGTGGCGGTGAGGATTGGCCTCGAGCAGCCCAAAGACAGCGTGTTGCGCATCGAAGAGGTGGTCCTCCAGGAGACGCCGTTCAACAACCCGAAGTTTGCCTATGTCATCTCCGACCCGTGGCAAGGACCGTATGTTGGGCGCACGCTCAAGCCGCTGGACAACACCACCTTGAAGGGCAAGGTGATGGTGGGCTATCAGGGCTGGTTCCGCACCCCCAACGATCCCGAGGGCAAGGGCTGGCATCATTGGGGAAACGTCCAGGACGGGTCGTTCACCACCGACATGTGGCCCGATATCTCGCAGTATCCCGCGGATTGCCTCGAAAAGGCCGCCGATGTGAGGTTGAAGAGCGGCAAGCAGGGGTATCTGTTCTCGTCGGCGTGGCCCGGCGTGGCCGACACCCATTTCCGCTGGATGCGCGAGCATGACATCGACGGCGCGTTCCTGCAGCGGTTTGTCTCGGACAATTTCAACTCGATCAGTGGCGGGCCGGAGTGGGTGCCGGCCAACGTCCGCGCCGCGGCCAACCGCGAAGGGCGAATCTGGGCGGTCGAGTATGATGTCAGCGGCTATGCGGACGCGAAACTGCTAGAAACGCTGAAGAAGGACTGGATGTGGTTTGTGGACACGTTTGGCGTGCTTCAAGACTCTAACTACGCGCGTGAAGGCGGCAAGCCGGTGGTGTTCCTGTGGGGGTTGCCGTTTCCCGACCGGCACTTCTCCCCGGAGACGGCCAATGCGGTGGTGGACTTCTTCAAGAACGACCCGAAATACGGCGGCAACTATGTCATCGGTGGGATCCCCGGCAACAGCCGCAAACTGACACCGCCCTGGCAGGAGCATGTCACCCGCTACGACTGTGTTCTGTTATGGATGTCGCAGTCGTATGCCGAGGACATCGCGGATTTCAAGAAGCTCGACATCGCGTATTATGCGCATGTGAAGCCGGGGTTTTCCTGGGCCAATCTCAAGCACCTGCCGACGGGCGATGCGACCATCGCCTTCGAGCCGCGCGATGCCGGGCGCTATTACTGGAATCGCCTCACACAAGTTGCCAAATCCGGTGCCGACCGGCTGTTTGTCGGGATGTTTGACGAGTATGACGAAGGCACGGCGATCATGCCAATGAGTGACGATGCGCCGCCCACCCCGGTGCGCCCGGGCGTGGCCGCAACGTTTTACAACGGGCCCAAGGCCTCGGAGCAGGGCGAGTTTGTGCGCTTGCCGAGCACCGAAATCGTGCTCGGGGGAGCGCCGCCCACCCGCAAGACCTCGGCCGAGAATTTCTGCGTGCACATGGGCGGTCAGATCGCGTTTCCGGCCGCGGGCGCCTACCTCTTTTCGGTGGAAGGCGCCGCGGGCGACGATGTCGAGTTGTCGCTGAACGGCAAGAAGGTCCTGGCCAGAAATAACCTGCTGGGCGCGGTCCACGCCGCCGCCGCGGTCACGGCGGCCGCCGGCGAGGTCATGCCCTATCGGCTAAATTACCGCCACGGCACTGCGCCCGGCACGCTGCGCCTGATGTGGGAATTCCCGGGCACGGCCCGCCAGCAGGTTCCGGCCGCGGCGCTGCGCGATGCGTGGGGCCGTTTTCTAAGCAACGAGGGCCGGCCGTCCGATTGGTGGCTCACGCTCACGCGGCGGGGGAAGGGCTTGATCCAAGGCACCCGCAGCGTGGCCGCTCCCATGCCATGAGCGCGTCCCGCGGCCTTGCAATGCCTAGCGTCTGCGGCGTTTGGGTTTGAGCTGTTTGTGGCGGGTGACGGGCGGGCCGGCCTTGGCGGCGGGTTTGGCCGCGGGCTTGAGTTTGGCTTTGCCGTGATGTTTGACCGCCGGGGCGGGCCGGGCGCTGAGCGGGCGGGTCCCTTCGCTGGTCGGCCGGCCGGCCACACTGAAATCGACGAAGCGTTTTTCGCGGTCGAGGCCGGTGACGTGGAGCGGGATGCGCATCCCGAGCTGGATGACTTTGCCATCGGACGAGACCCAGGCTTTGCGGTGGGCCTCGAGGCGCCAGCGGCCTTGCGGGAGGTCCTCGCGTTTGACCACGCCGCGCACGCCCAAGTCCGGGAGTTCGACCATCAAGCCCATCGGCCGGACGTCGGTGATCAGGCCGTCGAAGGGATGCGGATCCTTCATCTCCACCACCCGTTGCAGGTAATCGAAGAGCTTGATCTGCTTGGTCTCGCTTTCCGCCTCGGCGGAGGTCCGTTCGGTGTCCGAGATGTGGCGGGCGATGTCGCGCAGCTCGGCCTGGCTGGGCGTGGGGTCGGGCCGGGGCGGGGGATTGACTAACAGCGGCTGGAGCGCGCGGTGGACGATCAGGTCGGCGTAGCGGCGGATCGGGCTGGTGAAGTGGCAGTAGTCGCTCTTGGCCAGGCCGTAGTGGCCGATGGGCTCGGCGGAGTAGGCGGCGCGCTTGAGGCTCTTGAGCAGGCCGAGTTTGATGATGTGCTCCTCGGGGCTGCCCTTGGACTCGTCGAGCAGCTTCTGGATGTGGGCGCGGTTGGTGAGGTCGCCGGGCCGGTAGCCGTGGAGTTTGGCGGTCTCGGTGTAGTCCATCAGGCGCGACGGATCGGGATCCTCGTGGATCCGATAGATCGCGGGCTTCATGCGTTCGCGCAGGACGCGCGAGACCGCCTCGTTGGCGGCGAGCATGCACTCCTCGACGAGTTGGTGACTGTGGGTGTGGATCACCGGATCGGCGGCCACCGCGCGGCCTTCGTGATCGAGGCGGATTTTGATTTCGGCCATTTCCAGGTCGAGGGCGCCGCGGGCGAAGCGCCGCTGGCGCAGGGCCGAGGCGAGCTTCCAGCCTTCCTTGACCATCGGCACGAGGTGCGGGTCGGAGCCGGCGGGCGCCGCTTGGCCGTCGAGGATCGCCTGGGCCTGTTCGTAGGAAAGTTTCGCCCGGCTGTGGATCACGGCATCGACGAACGTGGCGCGGGTGATTTCGCCGGCGGTCGAGATCTCTAACAACGCGGCTTTTGTCAGGCGGTCGACGTCGGGTTTGAGCGAGCAAATCCCGTTGCTCAGCTCGGTGGGCAGCATCGGCAGCACCCGGTCGACCAGGTAGGTCGAGTTGCCGCGCTCGATGGCTTCCTGGTCCATCGGGCTGCCCGGTTTGATGTAGTGCGAGACGTCGGCGATGTGGACGGCGAGCGACCAGCCGTGGGCGGTTTTCTCCAGCCAGAGCGCGTCGTCGTGGTCCTTGGCGTCGGCGGGGTCGATGGTGATGACCAGCGCGGCGCGCCAGTCCTTGCGGCGGGCGATTTCAGCGGGCGGGGGGGACTCCGGCACGGCGCGGGCGGCGGCCAGCACCGGTTCCGGGAACGAGGTGCGCAACCCGAAGCGGTGGATCACCGAGATCATGTCGACCCCGGCATCGCCGGGCCAACCGAGCACTTCGATGATCCGGCCGCGCGGGGTGGCATTGGAATCGAGCCAGTTGTCCAGATCGACCACCACCCATTGGCCGGGTTGGGCGGAGGTGTCGCCGACCAGGTCGATGGTCCCGTCAATCGCCTTGTCGTCACACTCGATCCAGCCAAAATTGCCTTTTTTCTTGAACACCCCGACGAGCCGGCCTGACCGGCGGGAGAGGATTTTTTCGACCTTGCCGCGGACCTCATCCGGGGAATTGGGGAGGATTTCCTGACGGGTGCGGAACGGTCGCTTCGGGCCGGGCGTTTGGATCGCCACAAGCACCTGGTCGCCATCCAGCGCGGTGCCCGTGTCGCGCCGGGCAATGTGGACGCGCGACATCGCCGCCAGATCCAGACCGGTGGCGAGGTTGGCCTCGGAGGTCGGGTCCGGGAAGAAGAACGCGTGGCCTTTCGGGTGGAATTTCAGGTTGCCGGTCAATGCGTTGCCGGATTTCGATGCCATCAGGTAGCAGGTTTTTTTGCCCTCCTGGATGAGCCCTTCACTGGCCAGCGATTGGATTGCCTGGCGCAGGTCCGCCCGGCGTGCGGCGGGCAGTTCGAGTTTGCGGCCCAGTTCCGCCAGCGACATCGCTTGCGATGGGTTGGGGCGCATGAGTTCGAGGATCGCCTCTCGCAATTGATCACTGGACATGCCGGAGCTTGCCGCCGCCTGTTTCGGACCGCAACGGCAAAGACGGAAATAAAGGGTTGCATCTGCTGTGGCCCGGGCTGAGTCTTTACCATGTGAATGCGAAATGCGCGGCCTGTGCCTTGCCCTTCGAAATTTGTGTTTGCGCCAAATCCTTGTAAGCTCATCCTAACGCCGTCATGAAAACTCCATCCTTCCGCCGCGCCAGCGGTTTCACCTTGGTCGAACTGCTCGTTGTCATTTCGATCATCGCCGTTCTGGCTTCCGCCGGATTCGCCGCCGGCAATGCCGCAATTCAAAAAGCCAAAAAAACCACCGCCTTGGCCACCTGCGTCGCCGTCGAGAGCGCGGTCAATAACTTCTTTACCGAATACAGCTCAATGCCGACCACTGACACCAGCGACGTGACGGTGAAAACCAATGAGAGTAAAGGTGTGACTTTACTCACGGTACTGCTCGGGCTTGAGGACCCGGCCTCCACGACCAAGCTCAACACCCGATTGATCAAGTTTCTCTCGGCCAAGGAGGGCAAAGCTGACGCCTCCGGCACCAAGGGCAAGAACGGGCTCATTTATGACAAACCAGGCACCACGGTGGTCGGACTCTATGATCCTTGGGGTGGCGGCTACAGCGTCATGATGGACTGCGATTATGACGAAAAAGTCTCGCCGAAACCGAGCGCAGGAACCTTGAAGATCTTGAACCGCCGCTGTGCGGTTTGGAGTGATGGGGCCGATGGCGTGTCTGGTGGCGGCGCTAAAACCGACGACGTGCTGACTTGGACGCCATAAGGCGGGGCGGGACACCTCGAAAGGACCGGGTGAGGTGGCAGGAAACGTGCCGGAACAAGAAGGGGGGGCGTCTCGTCCGCCTCAAAAAACGGGACCATCAACCTAAGGAGCCGCGACATTCTTGTCGCGTCTTGATGCG
>JBAXBG010000034.1:0-21720 GCA_037142115.1 Verrucomicrobiota bacterium
TCGCGTCTTCAATAAGGAGCCGCGACATTCTTGTCGCGTCTTCAATAAGGAGCCGCGACATTCTTGTCGCGTCTTCAATAAGGAGCCGTGACATTCTTGTCGCGTCTTCAATGTAAAGAAGAGGGGGACAAGAATGTCCCCCCTCCAAGCGCCGTGTCATTCCGCGCGCCGCCAGACGCTCACTAGGGCGCTGGTCCACTGGAACTTGCGGGCGGTTTCCCGGATGAGAAACGGTTCCTCGGCCTGCCGGACTAACAAAAACGCCGGGCCCAGCTCGGCCTGGAGCCAGTCAAAGGTGGCGCACGGCGGCCAGTTTTCCGGCGGGGTGAATTCCTCGAGCCACGAGCACGGGGTGGCCAGCACCAGTTCGCCGCCGGGCTTGACCAGCGCGGGCAGTCGGTCGAGCAGCCGCTGCGGCTCGCGCAGGCGGCATAGCAGGTTGGCGGCATGCACCCGGTCGAAGCTCCCGAGGTCGGCGGGCAGCTGCAGCGCGTCGCCCTGGAGAAAGCGCACGTTTGCGCCCGCCACACCCACCGGCCGGCGGGCTAACAGTTTGGTGTGGAGCGAGCCCTCTTCCAGGCGCTGGTAGGCCAGGGTCTCGCCGCGGCGCAGGGATTCTGCCGCGCGGATGAAGGCGTGGCTGAAATCGAGGGCGGTCACCTCGTCACAGGTGCGGGCCATTTCAAACGTCGAGCGCCCGACGGCACAGCCGAGGTCCAAGCCGCGGGCCACCTTGCCGGCGGCGAAATGCCCCACCGTGCGCTGCGTGAAACCCAGTGCCTCACGCATCCCGGCAGGCCAGGCACGCTCCGGCGGCAGAATCTCGGTTTCCGCGCCATAGTGAAACAGCAGGTATTCCGCCAGCAGCTTGTCGGATTCGTAGATGGATGGCATCGCGGTGTGATTAAAACAGGCGGGACTTCCTGTGCGAATGACATTGGCGCAGCCCGCGGAACCGGGCAAGCTCCGATGCAGCGCATGAATATCCGACTGATTGTTGCCGGCAAACCCGCCCTCGCCTACGCCAAGGCGGGCGTCGACGAGTATCTCAAACGCCTGGTGCGCGCCGGCAACTACGAGTGGGTCACGGTCAAAACCGGCACCCGCGACGAGGTTTCCGCCCGGCTGCTGGAGCGCTCGCAGGGGTGCTTCCGCATCGCCCTGGACGAGCGCGGCCTCAGCCTGGACACCCGCGCCTTCGCCGGCCGCCTCACCGCGCTGGCCTCGCGCGGCGAGGTCAAAACCGTCGCGTTTCTCATCGGCGCGGCCGACGGCCACAGCCCCGCCTTGCGCGACGCGTGTGACCTGGTGCTCACGCTCTCGCCGTTCACCCTGCAACATGAACTCGCGCTGCTGGTTTTGCTCGAACAACTCTACCGGGTAGCGTCGCTGCAAAGCGGCTCGCCCTACCACCGCGACTGACTTATAGTTTGAGTTCCCAGCCCTTGCGGAAGTCGGGCTTGATGAACTCGTTGGCCTTGTCATTATTGGTGAAGCGCAGGCCCTTGCCATCCCAGAGGAGTTTTTCGTTAGGGAAGCGCCAGCTGATAGCCCCGAGGAGCATCCACTCGGTGAAGGGTCCGGCGATGCCGAAGTTCGAGCAGGTTGGATCACTGCTCTTGCACGCGCGGATCCAGTCCTGGAAATGTCCGGGCGAGCGCTTGAGAACCTGCGGCGGCTTGACGAAATCCTTCATGCTGGCTTGCGGAATGATCCGAACCCCTTCGCCGCGTCCGCTCGTGCCCATGAATCCCCTGCTGCCCACGAAGATTTCGTTGTAGGGTTTCACATCCTCGCGGGTCAGCCCGTTAGGCACTTGGAACCTGCCGGCCATCATCCCTTCATACCAATGAATGGTCACCGGCGGCATCTTCCCCGACGGGACAAATTTGTTAGGGCGTTCCGGGAACTCGAATTTGCACATGTAGTGGGGATAGGTGACGGGATTGGCACCCTCCACGGCGGTGCACTCCACGCTGGTGGGGCTGCCAAGTTGCAGCGCCCAGTTGGCGGGCCCCAAAATATGGATCCCCCAGTCACCGATCATTTGGGTGCCATACGCCTGGAAGCCGCGCCAGTTCGACGGATGGATCTTCGAGCTGTAGGTGTGTTCCGCGGCCCGGCCGGTCCACAAGTTCCAGTCGAGCGTCGCGGGCACTTGCTCGACATCCGGCCATGAGGTGATGCCGCGGGCAAATCCGCCGCCGTTCATCGCGTGCACTTCGGTGATATCGCCGAGGTGGCCGCTCCAAATGATTTCACAGGCCATGCGGGTGGCTTCCGAGGAATATCCCTGGTTGCCCATCTGGGTGGGCACCTTGTATTTCTCCGCGGCCTGCGCCAGCAAACGGCTTTCCCACAAACTCTGGGCGAGCGGCTTTTGGCAGTAAACCGCCACCCCGCGCTCCATCGCCCACAGCGCCACGGTGGCATGCATGTGGTCGGGGATGGTAATGGTGATGCCGTCGAGGTTCTGGTGCTCCTTGTCCAGCATCTCACGGAAATCCCGGTATTTTTTCGCGTTCGGGTAGAGCGCGGCGGCCTTGTTCAGGAAATTCTCGTCGATATCGCAGATGGCATAGATGTTCTCGCCGCTCACACTGCGGACGTCACTGCCGCCCTGCATGCCGCCCACGCCGACACAGCCGATATTGAGCTTGTCACTCGGGGCGCGCATCCCTGAGCGGGCCACCACGTGGCGGGGCACCAGCGAAAATGCCGCCGCCGCGACCAAAAATTCACGGCGGTTCAATGAGATGGGTCCTTTAGGTTGATGTTGCATCGTTGATTTCTGTGGTCGAATGAGTGATCGGCAAATGGCTGCCCTGCTTCAATTTGGCAGCAGCCGCGGGAGGATACGCCGGCAAAGGCCGGATCTTATCATCCCGCCCAATCTGCCATGATTTTGCCGCAGCGCGCCCAAGACTTCCCGCCCTGCCATCTCCGCGTGCGGCTTCGGGGATAGGCCGTTGATGAGCGTGACGAGGAAGATTTCCGCTTTGCACGAGGGTGATTCCAGCGTAGGAAGATAGTGTGAGCATCGACCGAATCGCCCCGGCAGCACTTCGCCTCCCAGCAAGGGAGCGGGCACTCTTGGCAGCATCGCTATGGGAAAGCGTGGAGGATCCCTACGCTCTTGCGGGGGACCCCAGCGATGACGATGCGCTGGCACGGGACGCTGAATTGGAATCCGGATCGGTAGCGCCGATCTCCCACAGCGAACTGATGACCCGCTTGATGAAATGAGAGTCGACTACCACCCGGCGATTGCGGACTATCTTGAGAAGATTCGTGATCACTACGAAGCGTGCTCCCCCGGTCTCGGGAGTGGTTTTGTGGATGAGTTTGAACGTCAGATTTTGATAATCGCCGCAATGCCAACCCGTTGGATGGTTGCCAGTAACGACATCCGGAGATCACTTATGAAGCGGTTTCCCTATGTGATCCTGTTTCGAATCGTCGGCGATGACGCCACCCGGGTGACCGTCGTGAAACACGAGAAGCGCCACCCCGCCTTCGGACTGTTCAGGACGTAGTCGGCAATAAAGTGTAGCGTTCGTAAACTCACCGCTACTGGCGTCTAGAGAATGGGGCGTCAGTTAGTCTGGTGGCGTGCATAAGGAACGGGGCACAGCCCCCTGGCCGCCAGCCCCTGCGGTGGCGGCAGCCATCTCCTTCACGGGAACAAGCCGCGGGCGGACTTGGCGTCGGCGACGGTTTGGATGGCGATGGCCTGGGCGGCGGTGCGGTGGGAGAGGTGGTGGCGTTTGGCGAAGGCGCTGAGATCGAGGAAATCCGCGACGCGGTCAAACTGCTCCGCCGCCATGGCAAATACCGGATTCCGCAACAGAGTCTGGCGCATGATGGAATTCAATCACACCGAACTCCGCGACGCACGCCTCGAATTGGTTGGATTCCGGCGTTTGACCTTTGCCGCTTGCTCCGCTAAGAAGTCGCTGCACCCGCCCATGATCCGCGAAATTGTTCAATACGGCCACCCCGTCCTCCGCCAACGCTGCCGCCCGGTCACCCAGGTGGACGAAGCTCTCCTGCAACTCGTCGAGGACATGCTTGACACCATGATCGAGGCCCACGGCGTGGGCCTGGCCGCGCCGCAGGTCGGCGAAGACCTCCGCCTGGCGCTGGTCGATGTGGCCTTCGATCCCGAATGCATCACGTTTCTCAAGGTCAACGGCGAGGATGCGGAGTTGGCATCCATCATGCCCTTGGTTTTCATCAACCCGGAGTTGGTCTTCGGCCAGCAAAAGGACACCGCCATGGAGGGATGCCTGAGCATCCGCGGCATCCGCGCCGAAGTCCGACGCCCGCTCACCATCAAAGCCACCCTGCCGCAGCTTGACGGCTCGGTGCTCGTCATTGAAACCGACGGCCTGCTGGCCCGCGCCCTGCAACACGAAATCGACCACCTCAACGGGGTGCTGTTCGTGGACCGACTCTCGGCGGTGGGCAAGGTCTCGATGAAAAACCGCCTCAAGCGTCTGCTGGAAGAAAACTCAAAATCTTAACGCCCTCGCCCGCAATAATCGCTTCCTTTTCTCAATAAAAGGGAATACATTACGGCATGGCTGACAGCTACACCATCAAAACGGCACAGCAGAAACTCTCCGCACTGGTGCAGGAGTCCGCAGACCATCCGGTGACCATCACCAAGCAGGGCCGGGCGGTGGCGGTGCTGGTGTCCATCGAGCGCATGGAGGCCATTGGCGAGACGATGGAACTGCTGGCTGATCCCAAGGCGATGGCCGCCATCCGCAAGCACCGTGAAGGACGGGCGGTTTATCATGAGGTCTCCGCACTTGACGACCTATGATCTCGGTCCGGGTTCAGGACGAGGTGGTGGATTATCTGCGGCGGCTCGCACCGCAACCGCGTCATGCGCTGCGGTTGGCCATGAAGGCACTGGCTGACGAGAAGGGAGACATCAAGCCGCTCACCGACGAACTTGAAGGATTCTATCGGCTGCGTGTCGGTTCCCACCGGGTGATTTTCGAATACGAGATCATCGCCGCGCAACGGGTGATCACCTGCGTTTTCGCGGGTCCGCGCAAGTGGATCTACGAGGTCTTTCAAAGCCGCTTGCTGGAGTAAGCCGATGGGATGCTCCACACCCGTGCGCAGTAGTCGCGGATCGAGCGGTCGGAGGAGAATTGGCCCATGCGGGCGGTGTTGAGGATCGATTGGCGGGTCCAGGCCTGCGGGTCGCGCCACAGGGTGCTGACTTGCTGCTGGCACGCGAGGTAGGCCGGATAGTCCGCGAGCACGAGGAACGGATCGCGCCCTAGCAGGTTGTCCACCAGCGGGCGGAACAGATTCGCGTCGCCCTGCGCCAGCGCGCCGCTGGCGATGAAGTCGAGGACGTCGCGCAATTCGGCGTTGTGCGCGTAGCAATCGTATGGCCGATAGCCGCCGGCTATCACCGCATCGACCTGCCCGGCGGTGAGACCGAAGAGGAAGAAGTTTTCGGGGCCGACCTCCTCGCGGATTTCGACATTGGCGCCGTCGAGGGTGCCGATGGTCAGCGCGCCGTTCATGGCGAACTTCATGTTGCCGGTGCCGGAGGCTTCCTTGCCGGCGGTGGAGATCTGCTCGCTCAAATCGGCTGCCGGATAGATAGGCTGGGCGTTTTTCACGTTGAAGTCCGGGAAGAACACCACCTTCAACCGCTCACGCACGGCGGGGTCGTGGTTGACCACGGCGGCCACCGAGTGGATGAGCTTGATGATGAGTTTGGCCATGAAGTAGCCGGGCGCGGCCTTGGCGCCGAAGAGGAACGTGCGCGGCGCGATGTCGGCCTGCGGGTCGCGTTGCAGCCGCCGATAGAGTGTTAGAATGTGCAGCACGTTCAGGTGTTGGCGCTTGTATTCGTGCAGGCGCTTGGCCTGGATGTCGAACAGCGAGTCGGGGCTGACCGTGATGCCGGTGCGCTGCTCGATGAGCACCGCCAGGGCCCGCTTGGCGGTGAGTTTGACCGCGCGCCATTCCTGTTGGAAGGACTCGTCGTCCGCCAGCGACTCCAATTGGCGGAGTTGCCGCAGATCGCGCAGCCAACCGTCGCCGATGCGCCGGGTGATGAGGTGAGCGAGCGGCGGGTTGCTAACCGCCATGAACCGGCGCGGGGTGACGCCATTGGTGACGTTGCAAAACTTCTCAGGCCACAGCTCGGCAAAGTCGTGCATGACCGTCTTGACCAGCAACTCCGAATGCAGGCGCGCCACGCCGTTGACATGATGGCTGCCCACGGTGGCCAGATGGGCCATGCGCACATAACGCTCGCCACTTTCATCAATGAGCGACATCCGGGCCAGCCGGGCGTCATCCCCCGGAAATTTCGCCCGCACCTCGTCGAGGAAGCGCCGGTTGATTTCGTAAATGATTTCGAGGTGGCGTGGCAGCAGGTTGCCGAGCAAGCCGACCGGCCATTTTTCCAGAGCTTCGGGCAGGAGCGTGTGGTTGGTGTAGGAAAAGGTGTGGCGGGTGACGCGCCAGGCCTGGTCCCAGCCCAGCGCGTGTTGGTCTACCAGCAGCCGCATCAATTCAGCCACGGCGATCGAGGGATGGGTATCATTGAGCTGGATGGCCCATTTCTCGTGAAACGTGTCGAGCGGTCGATGCAGCAGGCGATGCAGGCGAATCATGTCCTGCAGCGAGCAGCTCACGAAAAAGAACTGCTGTTCGAGGCGCAGCGTCTTGCCCTGAAGCACCTCGTCATTCGGATACAGCACCTTGGTGATGTTCTCCGACGAGATCTTGTCGTGAACCGCGCGATAGTAGTCGCCGTGGTTGAAGGCGGCGAAGTCGAACGACTCGACCGCCTCGGCTTTCCACAAGCGCAGCGGGTTGCAGGTGTTCACCTGATAGCCCAGGATCGGTGTGTCGTAGGCCACCCCCATCACCACGGTCCTGGGAATCCAGCGCACGCGGCAGTCGCCCTGCTCGTCGGTGGCGGTCTCGGTGCGCCCACCGAACTTGACCTCATAGGCGATTTCCGGGCGGGCGATTTCCCAGGGATTGCCGAAGCGCAGCCATTTGTCGGTGCTTTCAACCTGCCAGCCATCCTGGATCGTTTGATCGAAGATGCCGAATTCATAGCGGATGCCATACCCGACGGCGGGCACTTCCAGCGACGCGAGCGAATCCAGAAAGCACGAGGCCAGGCGCCCCAGGCCGCCGTTGCCCAAGCCGGGCTCTTCCTCTTGTGCGATCACTTGGTCGAGATCGATGTCGAGTTCGGCCAGCGCCTGGCGGGTGGGTTCGACGATGCCGAGGTTGAGCAGGTTGTTGGCCAGATGCGGCCCGGGCAGAAACTCGGCGGATAAATACGCGACCACCCGGACGTCGCGCTGCGCATAGGTCTCCAGGGTGCGCACGCTGCGCTTGAGCAGGCGGTCCCGCACCGTCAGCGCCAGCGCGGCATACAGGTCGTGGGGCGTCGCCACCATCGGCAGTCGTCCCAGCGCGCACAGCAGGTTGTCGAGGAACGCTTGTTTCAGGTCCACGACACTCATGCCGCAGCGTGTGCCGCCGCTGGGCTGAAGAGTGGTGGATTCCGGGGGGATGGGACTGGGTTCGGTGGTCATGATCGTGGGGGGCGTGCTGACTCCATGGATGGCTGCGTCGCATGCTCATGGCGCGGCTGCCGCGAACGCCACCTGCTTGCCAGCTTCCAGGACTTGCTTGGCGTCCAGTTGGCCATACAACTGGATGGTCTTGGCCACCAGCCCGGACCATCCGGTCTGGTGGCTGGCGCCGAGCCCCGCGCCATTGTCGCCGTGGAAGTATTCGTAGAAGAGAATGTGGTCGCGCCAGTGGGGATCGGCCTGGAACTTCTCGGTGCCGCCATAGACGGGTCGGCGGCCATCCCGGTCGCGCATAAAGATGCGGCTGAGCCGATCGGCAATTTCCTTGCTCACCTCAAAGAGGTTCATCATCCGCCCTGAACCGGTCGGGCACTCGATTTTGAAGTTGTCACCATAGTATAAATAGAAATTCAGGAGTGCGCGGATGATGAGCACGTTCACCGGCATCCAGACCGGACCCCGCCAGTTTGAATTGCCGCCAAACATGCCGGTGTTGGACTCCCCGGGCAGGTAGTCCACCCGGTATTCTTGGCCTTGTGCCTGAAAGACGTAGGGATGCTGCTCGTGGAACTTGGACAGCGAGCGGATGCCATAGGGGCTCAGAAACTCGTTCTCATCGAGCATCTTGCTCAGGATCCGGCGCAGGCGCTCCGGGTTGATCAGAGCACTGATGCCCCGACCGGCCACTCCCAAGTGTCCCGGGCCGGTGGGGTGGACGGACTCCAGCAACTCGGGCATCCGGCGCAGACGGTCCGTGATTAAAGTCATCGCCTTTGGGACGCGCTCTTGCTGCCACTTTTCGATCACCGTCGTGGCGCACAGCGGCAGGAGCCCGACCATCGAGCGCACTTTGAGCCGGGTGGCGCTACCGTCGGGAAGCTGCAGCAGGTCGTAATAGAAGCCGTCCTCTTCGTCCCACATGCCATCCGGCCCTGGCCGGTTCATGGCTGCGGCGATGTAGTAGAAGTGGTCGGCGAACTTGCACACCATGTCCTCATAAGTGGAGTCGTGGGTGGCGAGTTCCACCGCGAGTTCCACCATGTTTTGGCTGAATAAAGCCATCCATGCCGTGCCGTCCGCCTGCTCCAGGTAGCCACCGGTGGGGAGTGGCGCGCTACGGTCAAAGACGCCAATGTTGTCGAGACCGAGGAATCCGCCCTCAAAGAGATTCTTGCCGAAGCGGTCCTTGCGGTTGACCCACCAGGTGAAATTCAACAGCAATTTATTGAATGCCGCCTTGAGAAAATCCACGTCGGTCTCGCCGCGCAACGCCAACTCGGTTCGGTGCAGAAACAGCGTGGCAAACGCGTGCACCGGTGGGTTCACGTCGCTGAAGTTCCACTCGTAGGCGGGCAACTGGCCGCTGGGATGCAGGTAAACCCCGCGCAGCATCAGTTCCATCTGCTGCTTGGCAAAGTCCGGGTCCACGATGGACAGCGACAGCGTGTGGAACGCCAGGTCCCAGGCCGCATACCACGGGTATTCCCACTTGTCGGGCATGGAGATGATGTCCTCGTTGAGCATGTGGAACCACTCCGAGTTGCGCGAGGGGCGATGCCCGACGTGCAGCGGGTTGGAGTGGTGCTCGTCGAGCCAACTGTCCCCGTCGAAGAAGTAGAACTGCTTGCTCCACAGCATGCCGGCGATGGCCTGGCGCATGACGTTGGCGGCGTCAGCGGTAACGCCTGGCGGGGTCACCGCGCGGTAGAACTCGTCCGCCTCCCGCAATCGCTCTGCTAGAATCGCGTCAAACTCGGCACCGCCGCAGGCGGCGGCGGTTTGGGTTTGTCCCGTCAGGCGCAGCTGGATGGTGACCGACTCCCCGGGAGCCAGGGTGGCATGGTGGTGCGCCGCAGCCTTGGTGCCCTGTGTGGCGGGGTTGACGGCATCCGGATTGCCATCCACCACACAGTGGTTGATGCCGTCCTTGACATACGGGCTGAGATTGAGCTGGGAGGGAAAGAGCCGCGCGTTGTTGGTCTCATTCTCGGTGAAGAGCCACGGCACCTCACCGTCGCAGGCAAGGGTGAACCCACCCAGCAGCGGGTGCGCCGCCGCCACCGCGCTGGTACCCGCCGCGGCCGCGATCTGCCGGATAGACGGTTTGTCGGCGGCCCGGCTGGAGGCGGCGATCCACGGGGCCCAGTCGTTGCGGAACCACAAGGTCGGCAAGAGATGCAGTTCGGCGGGATCCGGCCCCCGGTTGACGGCCGTGATCCGCACCAGGATGTCATTGGGACCGGCTTTGGCATACTCGACGAAAATGTCGAAATAGCGGTCGTCATTGAAAACACCGGTGTCGAGGAGTTCATACTCCATCTCGTCGCGGCTGCGGCGGCGGTTGGTCTCCACCAGGTCGGCATAGGGATATGCGGCCTGCGGATACTTGTAGAGATACTTCATGTAGGAATGGGTCGGCGTGCTGTCGAGATAGAAGTAATACTCCTTCACGTCCTCGCCGTGGTTGCCCTCGCTGTTAGTGAGCCCGAAGAGGCGCTCCTTGAGAATGGGATCCTTGCCGTTCCACAGCGCCAGCGCGAAGCACAGGCGCTGCTTGTCATCGGAAATGCCGGCGATGCCGTCCTCGCCCCAGCGGTAGGCGCGCGAGCGGGCATGATCGTGAGTGAAGAAATTCCATGCGTCGCCCGCTTCGCTGTAGTCCTCACGGACGGTTCCCCATTGGCGTTCACTGAGGTAAGGACCCCATTGTTTCCACGGGGTTTGAGATTCGCGGGCTTGTTGGAGACGTAGTGATTCAGCATTCATAATGACTTCCGGGGGGGTGAATGTGGTTCCTCACACGCGCGAGCCGTGAGGTTTCAGCCAGGTTCCAGCTCATGCACGCCGTGGACCTGTGATAGCACATCAATCATTTCTGACGGCCATTGTCAATCCAGCGGTCCCGCCACACGCCCTGCGGCGTGAGCGGGCAGTTAACGGAATTGGGGCGGCTGGCCGGTGGACGAGAGCACGGCGCGCCACAACTCGCCGGTCAGGTCGAGGCGTTTGCCGCCGGCGGCGATGACGTCGATGGGCACGTGGACGAACTGGCCGTTGAGGAAGCTGATGACCAGGCCGGTGCGACCGGACATCGCGGCATGCACGGCGTGGCGGCCCATCCGGTCGCACAACAGCGAGTCCTCGGTATTGGCGGGACAGCCGCGAATCTGATAGCTCGGATCGAAGT
Source organism: Verrucomicrobiota bacterium (assembly GCA_037142115.1). Lineage (GTDB taxonomy): Bacteria > Verrucomicrobiota > Verrucomicrobiia > Verrucomicrobiales > Akkermansiaceae > Luteolibacter. The sequence continues at coordinate 10,786 of JBAXBG010000034.1, forward strand.
AGCGCATGACCATCTCGAGGCCGCGGGTCTGGAAGTGCGCGCCGATCGCGTCGCGCAGGAAGTGGCCGATGTCCTCGAGCTTGGCGTTGCCCGAGGCGTCCTGGCCGGCGCTTTTTCCGAGCAGATCCTGGCCGGCGCCCTCCGCCACCACGATGACGGCGTGGCCTTTTTGCTCCAGGCGGTTCTGCAGCGCGGCTAACAGCCCGGCCGGGCCGTCCAGGGCGAAGGGTTGTTCCGGCACCAGGCAGAAGTTGACATCCTGGCTGGCCACGGTGGCTGCCGCCGCGATGAACCCGGCATGGCGCCCCATGAGCTTCACCACCGAAACGCCGTGGTCCACGCTGCTCGCCTCGGTGTGGGCGGCGGCGATGACCCGCGCCGCCTCGTCCACCGCCGTGCCGTAACCGAAGGTGCGGGTGACGAAGCGCACGTCATTGTCGATGGTCTTGGGAATGCCAACCACGGCCAGCGGGTGGCCGCGGCGGGCGGCTTCCTGATAAAGGTCGTTGCCGCCGCGCTGGGTGCCGTCGCCGCCGACGGTGAACAGGATGTTGACCTGATGGGCGATGAGGAAATCCACCGCGACGGTGGTGTCCACCGGGCCGCGCGAGGTGCCTAACACGGTGCCGCCCTTCTGGTGGATTTCCCCGACGAGCTCCTCGGTGAGTTCGACGGGGGGCTTGCCGCGCGCGGGATCCAGGCCGCGGTAACCGCCGCGGATGCCCAGCACGGAGGGCACGCCGTAGCCGCGGCGCAACTCGCGGGTGACCGAGCGGATGACGTTGTTGAGGCCGGGGCACAGCCCGCCACAGGTCACCATGGCGGCGCGGGTGGTGGCCGGCGCGAAAAACAGCCGGGCCCGCGGCCCGGCCTTCTCGAACAGGATCAAGTCAGCCGGCGGGGTTCCGCCGGTCCATTGAATGTCCGCCGGCACGAGGATGTCCGAGGTATCGACTGCCGTCAGCGGCGAGTTGAAGGCGGCCTCGCCGAGAGTGGTGATGGTCATGGTTTTCATGGGGAGGAACCTCTTGAACACCGGGCGCGGGGCCGCGTTATTTCCAGCCGCCGCCCAGCGCGCGGTAGGCCTGCACCACGGCTTTGAGACGGTTGCTGCGGGCATCGGCCAGGTCGAGCTCGGCGGTGAACAGCCCGCGTTCGGCATCGAGCACTTCCAGATAGCTGGAGGCCCCGCCCTGGAAGCGGTCGAGCGCCAGGGTGGAGACGCTTTTCTGGGAGACAACGAGCTTGGATTGCTCGGCGATGATCTCGCCGGCCTTCTGATAGGAGTTGAGCGAGTCCGCCGCTTCCTGGAACGCCTGCTGGGCGGCCTTCTGATAGGCCGCCAGCGACTGCTTGGCGCGGGCCTGGGCGGCTTTGACCCCGAAGCCGATGCGCCCGGCGTCAAAGATCGGGCCGGCGAGTTGCGGGCCGATCGAGTAGGCGACCGATTTGCCCTGGAGCAGATTGTTGAGCTCGGAACTGGCCAGGCCGCCGGAACCGGTGAGCGACAGGGTCGGGAAGCGCAGCGCCTCGACCACGCCGATCTGGGCGGTGGCGGCCTGGAACTCCTGATTGGCGGCGGCCAGATCGGGCCGGCGTTGCATCAGGGCGGAGGGCAAGCCGCCGGCGATGTGGAGAGCGGACTCCAGGCAGTCGAGGTTGCCGCCGCGGGTGATGGCACCGGGATATTCGCCCAGCAGCGCGCGGATGGCGTTTTCCTGGGCGGCGATGCCGCGCTCGGTGATCGGGATGGTGATGCGGGCCTGGGAGAGCAAGGCCTCGGCTTGGCCGACCTCCAAATCCGAGCTGACCCCGCCATTCCTGCGGGCGGTGACCAGATCGAGCGAGGCCTTGCGGCTCTCGGTGGTGCGGCGCGAAATGGCCAGCCGTTCGTCGAGGTTCTTGAGGTCGATGTAGGCGCTGGCCACGGACGCGACCAGCGAGGTCTGCACCGCGTCGCGCTGGGATTCGGACGCCAGCAGTTGGGCGCGGGCCGCCTGGTTGTTGCGGCGGATGCCGCCCCACAGGTCGATTTCCCAGCTCAGCAGGCCGGTCAGGCTGTAGGATTCGGAATGGCGGCTGGCACCGGCCGCGACCTGGCCGCCATTGACCGAGCCGTAGTTGGCGGCGGCGTCGGCGGCACCATTGAGCATGGGAAACCACGCGGCGCGGGCGATGCCGGCCTGGGCGCGGGCTTCCTCAATCCGATAGGTGGCGGCCACCAGGTCCGGGTTGTTGTGCAGGGACCGGGCGATGAGCGTGCGCAGGGTGGAATCAGTGAAGACCTTGCGCCAGGCCTTGTCACCGAACGACGCGCCGTGGGGCGATTGGTCGCCGCGGACCGCCGCGGGCAGCTTAATGTCCGGCGATCCCGGCTCGGGGCCCATGACGCAGGAACTCGCTAACAAAACAGTGGGCAGAAGGAACAACGGGCGCATAAGGGTCGGAATTTAGATGGAGTTAAGCGCAGCCGTGGAACTGCGGCAAGCGCTTTCCTGTGAGAACGAGCCGGCCGCGGCGGCGACTTTCCTGTTTGACAGCAAAACCGTCGCTGGTTAGGAATGAGGCGGACTGCGTCACGCGCAGTTCGTCCCGGCGATCCCGGGAAACCACGCCCGTTCCGCCATCCTGGCACCAGCACCAATCCCCACCCGCTTGAGACCCAACCCCAATTCCAAGTCCGGCCGAGCCGGAGCGTCAGGCCGCCGCGCCCTCCCAGCCACGCTGCTTGCCGTCATATTCTGCGGCTGCCAGAAGCCCGCCGCCACCGTGCTGCCGCCGCCGATTGTGGAAGTGATGGCAATCGCCGCCAGCGAGGTTCCGCTGAATTCCACGCTCATCGGCCAGCTCGACTCGCCGCAGAACGTCGAGGTGCGGGCGCGCGTCGAGGCGTTCGTGGATGAAATGCGCTTCACGGAAGGCATTGAGGTCAAGAAGGGCGACGTGCTGTTTGTGCTCGATAAGAAACCGTTTTTGGAAAAACTGATGGCGGCCCAGGGGTCGCTGGCCGAGTCCAAGGCCGCGCTGCTGAAGTATCAAACCGATGTCGCGCGCTTGCTGCCGCTGGTCGAAAAAAAGGCGGTGCCGCAGCAGGATCTCGACAACTCGCTGGCCTCGGTGGACATGGGCAAAGCCAGCGTGCTCACCGCCCAGTCGAAGGTGGAAACCGCACAGTTGAATCTCGGCTATTGCGAGGTGCTGGCCCCCATCACCGGCCTGATCGGTGCCAAGCAGGTGTCCATCGGTGATCTGGTGGGCAAGGGCGAGCCCACGTTGTTAGCCACCATGTCCACCCTCGATCCGATCTGGTTTTACTGCAACATCAGCGAAGTGGACTACATCCAGGCGGAAGCCAAGAGCCGCAAAATCGGGCGCGACATCAACACCCTGCCGCTGACCCTGGTGCTGGCCAACGGGCTGGAGCACCCCAACCAAGGGAAGTTTGTGTTCATCGACCGGGCGGTGGACGTGAAAACCGGCACCTTGCGGATCCGCGCCGAGTTTCCCAATCCGGAAAAGATTCTGCGGCCCGGCATGTTCGCACGGGCGCGCATCGACCTGGGAGTCCGCAAGGGCTGCCTGGAAGTGCCCGAGCGCGCGGTGGTGGAGTTGCAGGGCCGGGCCTTCCTGTGGATCATCAGCCAGGATGGCAAGGCCAGCCAACGACCGGTCAAGGTCGGCGAGCAGAACGGGTCCAATCTCCTCATCCTCGAAGGCCTCAAAGCCGGCGAGCGGGTAGTGGTGGAAGGCTTGCAGAAAGTCCGCGAAGGGGCCCCGGTCCAGGCGCTCACCGCCGCGCAACTCGCCGCGCTCCAATCCGCCCCGGCCGCCGCCGCCAAACCCGCCAAGGAATAACACGACCATGGCTGAATTTTTCATCCGCCGGCCCATCGTGGCGATGGTCATCTCGATCGTCACGGTCATCGTCGGCCTGATCTCGCTGTCCCGGCTGCCGATTTCGGAATACCCGAACGTCAGCCCGACCCTGATCCAGGCGACCACCACCTACCGCGGCGCCGCCGCCGAGGCGGTCATGGAATCGGTGGCCACTCCCATCGAGTCCAAGGTCAACGGCGTCGACAAGCTGCTCTACCTCCAGTCGTATAACACCAATGACGGCAAGATGACGCTCAACGTCACTTTCGACGTCGGCACCGACGTCGACATCATGCAGGTCAACGCCCAGAACCGCGTCGGCCAGGCGGAGGCCCAGCTCCCGGATGCGGTCAAACGCGAGGGCGTGGTGGTCAACCGCTCGAGCCCCGACATTTTGTTAGCCATCGGCCTGTCCTCGCCCAAGGGCAGCTACGACGGGGTGTTTCTGGGCAACTACGCCGACATCAACCTCGTCGACCAGATCAAGCGCGTGCCCGGCGTGGGCGACGTGAAAAACTTCACCGCCCAGGATTACTCGATGCGCGTCTGGCTCAACCCGGACAAGCTGGCGATTCTGGGGGTCACGCCCAAGAATGTGTCCGACGCGATCAAGGAACAAAACGCGCAGTCACCGGCCGGCACCATCGGCGCGGAACCCGCGCCCAAGGGCCAGGAAAGCCAGTTCAGCATCCGCGCCCAGGGCCTGCTCAAGGACCCCAAGGAGTTCGCCGAAATCATCATCCGCGCCAATCCCGACGGCTCGCAGGTCAAAATCAAGGACGTCGGCCGCGTCGATCTGGGCGCCCAAACCTATTCGATCCGCGCCCGCATGGACAAGGCACCCGCCGGCGCGCTCGGTGTCTATCTGGCACCCGGCGCCAACGCGATCCAGACGGCCGACAACGTCAAAAAGATCCTCGAGGAAGCCAAGCTGCGGTTTCCGCCGGACATGATCTATGGCATCACGCTGGATTCCACGCTGCCGATCAAGGCCTCGATGGAGGCCATCGTCCACACCCTCTTCGAGGCGGTGGTTCTGGTGCTGATCGTGGTGTATGTGTTCCTGCAAAGCTTCCGCGCCACCATCATCCCGATGCTCACCGTGCCGGTGTCGCTGCTGGGCGTGTTCATCGCCTTCCCGCTGTTGGGCTTCAGCGTCAACACGCTGACCATGTTCGGGCTGGTGCTGGCCATCGGCATCGTGGTGGACGACGCGATCGTGGTGGTCGAGGCGGTCCAGCATCACATCGAGCACGGGATGTCGCCGGTGGATGCCACGCGCCAGGCGATGAAGGAAGTGGCCGGGCCGGTGGTGGCCATCGCGCTGATCCTGTGCGCGGTGTTTGTGCCGGTGGCCTTCATGGGCGGGGTGACCGGCCGGCTCTATCAGCAGTTCGCGATCACCATCGCGGTTTCGGTGGTGTTCTCCGCGATCAACGCGCTGACCCTCAGTCCGGCGCTCTCGGCCATGCTGCTGCGCAAGCCCACCCCCGGCAAGGGCCCGGTCGCCTGGTTTTTCAAGAAGTTCAATTTGTTCTTCGACTGGATCACCGCCGGCTACGGCTCGGTCGTCGGCGGGCTCACGCGCAAGGCGACGCGTTCGATGCTGCTGCTCGTCGCGGTGTGCGGCGGCATCTGGCTGCTAGGCAAGGTGGTCCCCGGCGGGTTCATCCCCGACGAGGACAAGGGTTATCTGTTTGTGGCGGTCGAGCTGCCGGAAGGCGCCTCGCTGCAACGCTCCGATGAAATGCTCAAACAGGTCGAGACCATCGTCGGCAACACCAAGGGCGTGCGCTCGGCGCTCGCCATTTCCGGCATGAGCATCCTCAACTCGCTCAACTTCCCCAACTCCGCGATGATGTTCATCGGCCTGGACGACTGGGACAAGCGCAAGGGCCCCGGCCTGCACTCCAAGGACATCGTGGCGCAATGGAACAAGCAGTTCTACGCCATTCCCGGCGCGCGCGTGTTCGCCTTCGGCCCGCCGCCGCTGCCGGGTTATGGCAACGTCTCCGGGTTCACCATGCAGCTCCAGGAACGCTCGGGCGGCAGCGTCGAGCAACTCGCCGCCTACGCCAACCAGGTCATTGCCGCCGCCGCCAAGCGCCCGGAAATCGGCCGCGTGAGCACCACCTTCCAGCCGTCCACCCCGCAGGTGAAAGTCGAGCTCGACCGCGAGAAGGCCCGCACCCTGGGGGTGCCGGTGGACAGCGTGTTCCAAACCCTGCAAGCCTACCTCAGCGGCCTCTACGTCAACGACTTCGTCAAATTCGGCCGGGTTTACAAAGTCTTCCTGCAGGCCGAGCCGGAATTCACCAACCGTCCGGAGGACATCGGCAAGTTCTTTGTGAGCAACAACGACGGCGGGATGGTGCCGCTGAGCACGCTGGTCCACGTCAGCAAGATGTCCGGGCCGAACTTCGCCACCCGCTTCAACCTCTATCTGTCTGCAGAGATGATGGGCTCCCCCGCCCCGGGTTACAGCTCGGCGCAGGCGCTCAAGGCGATGGAGGAAGTCATGGCCGCCATGCCACCCAATATCGGCTACGAATGGTCGGGCCTCACGCTCCAGGAAAAGAAATCGGAAGGCCAGGCCGGGCTGATTTTCGGGATGGCGGTGGTGTTCGTGTTCCTGTTGTTAGCCGCACAGTATGAAAGTTGGTCGCTGCCCTTCGCGGTGTTGCTGTCGGTGCCCACCGTCGTGCTGGGCACCCTGATCGGCCTGCTGGTGCGCCATTTCGAGATGAACGTCTACGCCCAGGTCGGGCTGGTCATGCTCATCGGCCTGGCCGCCAAGAACGCCATCCTCATCGTCGAGTTCGCCAAAATGAAACGCGACCAAGGCGTGCCCACGCTCGAAGCAGCGCTGGAAGGTGCCAAGCTGCGGCTGCGGCCGATCCTGATGACCTCGTTCGCCTTCATCCTGGGCTGCGTGCCGCTGATGCTGGCCAAGGGTTCCGGGGCCGCCTCGCGCAGCACCATGGGCACCGGCGTGGTCTTCGGCATGACCATCTCCACCGCCATCGGCTTGTTCCTGATTCCCGTCTGTTATGTCTTCGTCCAGCGGTTTTCCGACCGCAAGCAAAAGGCCGAGCCAGTGACCGCCGCCGAGGAGCAGTCATGAATTCCACGGAGGGGCGGAATCTGTCCGCCCTCGCCCATTAAAAACCGATGAAATGAGAAATCGCTTTTCCTCCGCCCCACATGGGCGAGGGCGATCAGACATCTCCCCTCCATGAGGCCACAACATAAGACTGAGTTGCTCCGCATCCACCACGCCGCCGTGATTTGCTCGAACTACGCCCGCTCCAAACATTTTTACACTGAGATCCTGGGGCTGGCGGTGGTGGCGGAAAACTACCGGGCCGCGCGCGATTCGTATAAACTTGATCTTGCGCTGCCCGATGGCTCGCAACTCGAAGTGTTTTCTTTCCCGGACTCGCCGGCCCGGCCGACGTATCCGGAAGCCCTGGGACTCCGCCATCTGGCGTTTGAGGTTGCCGACGTCGCCGCGTGGAAAGCCCGCTTGGAAAACGCGGGCGTCGCAGTCGAGGACATCCGTGTCGATGAATTCACCGGGCGGGGGTTTGTGTTCTTCGCCGATCCCGACCAGTTGCCGCTGGAATTGTATGAAGCGGGTGGGGACTGATCCGAATGGCGCTCACTTAACCGCCTGAAGGCGGAACTACGTACCTCCCCGAGCACCGTTGATTCCAGCGTAGGTAGTCCCGCCTTCCGCCGGACTCTGAATCCTCCTGGCCCGTCTCCAGGGATTCCAAAGTTAGCGCCATCCGCCTTCACCAACAGGGAGTGGTAGTATCCCGCCGCCACCGCCACCACGTTGCTCGCCACGGACACCGGGGTATGTTGTTCGGTTGTGTTGCCATTGCCCAACTGGCCGGAGGTATTCATGCCCAGACACTGCGCCAGCGGCCGGAGTCATCTCATGGCTCGCCCCGGCCAGGGCCTTAAGACCGACGGGGCAGCTAGGCCGACCTTCTCTTCCGTGTCCGGAGCCGTGCCGCCCCTCCCCCGGCGAGGGCAACGAGCGCCAGGCTTGACGGCTCCGGCACGGCCCCGGCCCCGGCTTTGATGGCTGTGTTGGCGGTGGTCTCAAACGCCAGCTGAACGAGGGTCGCGCTGGAGAGGGTCGTTGAGACCTGCGCCCAGCCATAGTTGTAGTTGCCGCCTCCTGCGTCAGCCCGAATCCCATAATAGGCATTAATCAAACCGTCATTTACTCCCACAGCGGCACCCCAAACAGTTGACGAATCCAATTCGGTATCGAAGGGGACAGGGGATAATGTCACACTATAACCCCCGTAATAGTTGCCGATGGCCGTTGAAGACACATGCCCCAAGTATGCGTCCTTGTCTGCATGGCCCACGTTAGGCGTTTGAGAGATCGGATTGTAGTAAAACTCAATAGGTAGACTCGTCTCAGTCTGGTTCACGCTCAGGCACACGATTGCAGCGTGCGCGCTGCCCGCCAGGAGAGCCAGCGCTCCCAGAGCGGCTGAAACTGAAACGGAGAAATGGCCAACGACTGGAGCGTGTGCATTCGATGGCTCAAACTCCATCCCCGTTCACGCCCGCTGCCATGCCGGATATCGAGAATGAGAATGTCACCGCCGGCCACTCGGGCATGCTGGCGGCCGACCGTGGAACTAACGGTTGCGGAATCGCCATCTCCGGGTCGCCAAGCGACCTCATCAGGGTAGCCGTGGGTTTCACCCCTCGGGGTCTCGCGCCACAGCCGGCCTGCCGGGCGTGGCGCGCGAGAAGATCGCATACACGGCCGGCACGATGAACAAGGTGAGCAGCCCGGAGAAGATCAGCCCGCCAACCACCGCGATGCCCAGCGACTGGCGCGAACTGCCGGAGGATCCCAACGACAGCGCGATGGGCAGAATCCCGAAAATGGTGGCCAGGCTGGTCATGAGGATCGGGCGGAAACGCGCGATCGCCGCTTCCAGCACTGCGGCGGATTTCGGCAGGCCGGCCGCCTTGCGCTGGTTGGCGAATTCGACGATGAGGATGCCGTTTTTGGTCACGATGCCGATGAGCATGATGATGCCGATCTGGCTGAAAACATTGAGCGTCTGGCCGGTGAGATGGAGCGAGAGCAGCGCGCCGGCCACCGACAACGGCACAGTTAGAATGATGATGAACGGGTCGCGGAAACTCTCGAACTGCGCGGCCAGAACCAGATAGATGATGAGCAGCGCCAGCACGAAGGCGAACAACAGCGAGGACGAGCTTTCGGCGAAGTCCCGCGATTGACCGGCCAAGGTCGTGCGGAAATTCTCCGGCAGCACCTTTTTGGCGATCCGGTCGAGCTCCGCGATCCCGTCGCCCAGGGTGTGGCCCGGCGCCGGCGTCGCCTGGATCGTCGCCGCCACCGCGCGGTTGAACCGATAGATCGCCGCCGGACTGGCGGCCTCGGCGAAGCTCACCAGGTTGTCTAACGAAACCATCGCGCCGGCGGCGGTGCGCACGAACAGCTTTTTCAAATCGCCCGGGTCGTTGCGGTCCTGGCGCTGCATCTGGGCGATGATCTGGTATTGCTTGCCCGCCTTGAGGAAGTAGCCATAACGCCTGCCGGAGTAGGCGAATTCGATCGTCCGGCCGATTTCCTCCACCGACACCCCGAGCTCGGCGGCGCGCTTGCGGTCGATGGAAATCACGCCTTCCGGGCGGTTGACTTTGAGGTTGGCATCGACCTGGCGGAGAATCGGGCTGCGGTTGGCCTCCGCCAGAAACTTCGGCAGCACCTTGACCAGCGCCGCGAAATCGGGGGCCTGCAGGACATAGGCCAGCGGCTGGCCGCTGCGCCGGTCGCCGATGGTCGGCGCCTGGGTCACGAACGCCTGCACCCCGGTGAAGTCCTGCATGTCCGCGGCCAGCTGCGCGGCGATCTGCGCCTGGCTGCGGCTCCGGTCGGCCGGCGCTTTCAGATAGATGCTCTGCGACCCGATGTCTCCCAGATTGCTGAACGATCGGAACCGCTCGGGCACGTGGTCATCCACATAGAGCGAGATCTTATCCATCCAGCTCTCGAGGTATTCGTAGCTGGACCCCTCGGGGGCGGTGACGCTGATCCGGATGCTCTCGCGATCCTCCAGCGGCGCGAGTTCGCGCGGCAGGTGGCCGCCCAGCCAGGCGATGAGCGCGCCGTTGACCAGCAGCACCGGCAGCGCCAGCCAGCGCCAGCGCAGGCAGGGCGTCAAACACGCGCGGTAACCCGCGGTGATCATCCGGAACATCGGCTCGCTGGACCGGTAGAAGATGTTAGGCCGGCTGCCGTGCGGCTTGAGCAGGAACCGGCACATCATCGGCGAGAGGGTGAGCGCCACGAACGCCGACACGATCACGCAGCCCGCCAGGGTGATGCCGAACTCCCGGAACAGCCGGCCGGTCAGGCCCGACAGGAAGATCAGCGGCAGGAACACCGCCGCCAGCGCGAAGGTGGTGGAAATCACCGCGAAGTAGATCTCGCGCGAGCCTTTCAGCGCGGCCTCCAGCGGCGTCATGCCCTGCTCGATTTTCGCGTAGATGTTCTCCAACACCACGATCGCGTCATCACAGACCAGGCCGATGGACAACACGATGGCCACCAGGGTCAGCACGTTGATCGAATAGCCCGCCACATACATGATGAAGAATCCCGAGATGATGCTCACCGGAATCGCAATGACCGGGATGATCGTCGAGCGCCAGTCGCGCAGAAACAAAAAGATGATCAATGCCACCAACCCGAAGGCGATCGCCAGCGTGTCCTCGACTTCCGCCACCGAGCGCCGGACAAAGCGGGTGAAGTCATAGCCGAGTTCGAGGGTCACATCCGGCGGCACTTCCTTGCGAACCTGGGCCAGGCGCTTGTGGAACTCATCGGCGATGGCGATGGCGTTGGTGTTGGGCTGCGGGATGATCGCAACGCCGATCCGATAGAGCCGGTCGCACTTGAAGCCGGTGCGCAGGTTCTCGGGGCCGAGTTCGGCATGGCCGATGTCGCCAAACAGGATCTGGCGGCCGTGTTCCTGTTTGAGAATGAGATTC